>CAMCWW010000027.1:0-36048 GCA_945882935.1 Opitutus sp. GAS368 | reverse complement strand
TTCATGTCGTTTCCCACTCTTCCCGCGCTTCTCGCTTCCCGCGATCTACCTCCGGCCGAGCTCGCCCGAGACCCGGCTGCCGCCTTGCTCCGCATCTACGCGTGGATGCACGTCGCCCGCACCGGCGACAACCGCATCCTCGACCTCTTTCGCCAAGGCTTGATCAAGGGCACGGTCACCGGCGGCCAAGGCAACGAGGGCCTCATCGTCCCGCTCGCCCTCCTCGCCGACAAGGCCACCGACGTCATCTCGTTTTCGCACCGCGGCTTCGGCGGTCACCTCGTCTGGAGCGGTCATTTTTGCGATCACCTCAACCAATATTTCGCCAACGCCGGCAGCCCCACGAAAGCCCGCGAGGGCAACATCCACCACGGCGACCCCGCGAACCGTTCGTTGCCCATGATCAGCCACCTCGGCGCGATGCTCAGCAACGTGGCCGGCATGACCGATTCCCAACGCCGCCTCGGCCGCCCCGCCGTCGGTTTCACATTTTTCGGCGACGGCAGTTCCAGCACCGGCGACATCCACGAAACCCTCAACCTCGCCTCGCTGCTCTCGCTCCCCATCCTCTTCGTCATCGAGAACAATCGCTACGCCTACTCGACGCCTACCTCCGAGCAGTTTGCCCCCGACACTGAGCTTTGGGGCCGCGCCGCCGGTTACGGCATCGACGGCTTCGCACTCGATACCACGATCGACGTCGCCGCCACCGCGCAGACGCTCGCCGCCGCCATCGAAAAAGTCCGGCAAACCTCGCGCCCGCTCCTCATCGAGGCCCACACGCTGCGCCTCCGCGGCCACGCCGCCTACGACACCTGCGACTACCTCCTCCCCGGCGAATCCGACGGCTTTTACGCCCGCGACCCGCTCCCGAAACTCCGCGCCCAACTCGTCGCCACCCACGGCGTCGCCCGCCTCGAAGCCATCGACGCCGAGCTCAACACCTGGATCGAAGCCTGCATCACCGTCTCCCTCGCCATCCCCCGCCCCGCCGCCGACGCCGCCGCGATGCTCGCCGCTGTCTTCGCCCCGGAAAACGCCCCGCTCCCCTGGGTGCCCTCGCTCGGATCCGACCGCTCTCAGCCCTCAACTCTCACCTCTCAGCTCACGTCGGCCCAAGCCCTCAATCTCGGCCTGCGTAAAATTCTCACCGAGCGCCCGGAGTCGCTCGTCCTCGGCCAAGACATCGGCACCTACGGCGGCGCCTTCAAAGTCACCGAAGGTCTGCTCGCCGCCTTCGGTCGCCCCCGCGTGTTCAACACCCCGCTCGCTGAGAGCGCCTGCACCGGTTACGCCGTCGGCCTCGCGCTCAACGGCCACCGCCCGATCGAGGAGTTCCAGTTTTCCGATTTTGTCACCGAGGCCGCCACGCAGATCACGCTCAACGCCGCCACCTACCACTTCCGCTCCGGCGCCGCCGTCCCCCTCGTCTTCCGCCTTCCCACCGGCGGCGGCCTCACCTTCGGCTCCTTCCACTCGCAGGAGCTCGACTCCTTCCTCCTCGCGATGCCCGGCCTCAAGGCCCTCTACCCGAGCACACCGCAAGACGCCTTCAACGCCTTGCTCGCCGCTTACGAGGACAACAACCCGGTGATCCTCTTCGAGCACAAGGCCCTTTACCGTCGCGGCAAAGGCCCCGTCGCTTGGGACGCCAATTACCGCGACATCTGGTCGCCCAAAAAACTCCGCGCCGGCGATTACGCCACGCTCATCACCTACGGCGACATGGTCCACCTCGCCGAGGACGCCGCCGATTACCTCGCCGCCGAATACGAGATCACCCTCGACACCTTCGACCTCCGCGCCCTCGCCCCGCTGCGCCTCGAAACGATTGAAGCCTCCCTCCAACGCACCGGCCGCCTCATCGTGTTGCACGAAGGCCGCCGCACCCACGGCTTCGGTGCCGAGCTCGTCGCCCGTCTGACCGAGAAGCACTTTTCCTCGCTGAAGGCCGCCCCATTGCGCATCGCCTCCCTCGACCTCCCGGTCCCCTTCGCCCCCGAACTCGAACAAGCCTTCCGCCCCACCAAAGACAAAATCATCGAACGCATCACCGAGTGGATGGGGTGAGGCGGTGATTCTTGGTTAAGATCTCTCGATCCCAATTCGCCCAAACCCCGAGCCTAAACTCATGGCCAAATCCAAAATCCCGAGCCCCGCCGCCTGGTCCCGCGTAAAACTCTTTGCCATGGACGTCGACGGCATCCTCACCGACGGCACCGTCCTCATCTCCTCCAACGGCACCGAGGCCAAGCGCTTCTCCATCCTCGACGGCCTCGGCCTCGCCCGTCTCCGCGACGCCGGCTTCCCTCTCGCGTGGATCTCCGGCCGCGCTTCCCGCGCCACCACCGCCCGCGCCACCGAGCTCAAAATCCCCCACGTCATCCAGGGCCGCCCCGACAAACTCGCCGCCCTCACCGAACTCGCGGACCAGCTCGGCCTCCCGCTCTCCGCCTGCGCCTACATGGGCGACGACGTGATCGACGTCCCCGCCCTCCGCGCCGCCGGGATCGGCATCAGCGTCCCCGGCGCCATCGCCGAAGCCCGCGCCGCCGCCGACTACATCACAAAACGCGAGGCCGGCGCCGGCGCCGTCCGCGAAATCTGCGACCATCTCTTCGTCGCGCACGGGAACAAATCTCGCCGTTAGGCCACCATTCCGCTCCTGTCTACTTCGCCCATGAGCCGTCGCTTGCCCAGCACTCACCTCGCTCCTTCTCGCGCACGGCGTCATTGGCTCGCGGCGGTCGCTTCACCCCTGCTGTTCGCGACGACCTTCCTGCCCGCCGCCGAGTCGGCGAAAAGCCCCGCCCCTCCAGCCACGCAGCCCATCGTCGCCAAAAACTGGAGCCTCCCCCTGTTCACCAAAGAAGGTCACCGTTCCATGACCTTGCGCGGCACCGAAGCCCGCACCGTCAATCCCACCCGCATCGACATCACCGATCTCAACATCACTACGTTTGCCGGCGACGCCGCGGCGAAGGTCGAATCGATTTTGCTCTGCCGCGAACTCGCGAGTTTCCACCCCGACGCAAAACTTGTCCGGGGCACCGCTGAAGTCCGGCTCATGCGCGACGACCTCGAGATCACCGGAGAGCAGTGGATCTACGACCACGGCGCCAAAAAGGTTTCCATCGCTCGCAACACCCGCATTACGTTCAAAGCTCAGCTGCCCGATCTCCTCAAATGACGTTCCGCCCGCTCCTTTTCCTCGTCGCTCTGGGCATTCTCACCCCGGGCTCTGGGCTCGTTCGCGCTCAACTGGCCCCGGAGGCACCACCCACCGTCATCGAATGCGCCGGGCTGTCCGAAACCATCAGCACCGACACCGAGACGACCGCCATCTTCCGCGATAAAGTCGTGGTCACCGGCAACAACCTTAAGCTCACGTGCGACTACCTCAAAGTCGTCGCTTCACGCAAAGGCGACCCCAAGGCCACCATCGGAAAATATGGCTTTTTCAAAACCCTCGTCGCGTCCGGTAACGTCAGAATCATTCAAGGCGACCGCGAGGCAACCTGCGGTCATGCCGAGATTTTTCCCGGTGAAGACCGCGTCGTCCTCAGCCGCTTGAACAAGACGGGCCCATTCCCTTCCATCCGGCTCGTCAACGCCACCACCGGCGTCGTCGAATACGAAGGCTCGGGGCCGCGCATGATTCTCTACCGCGGCGAACGCAAAGCCTCGATCGAGCCCGAGGACGGGGTGGGCGGCCGCTTTACCTTACCCGCAATCAAAGACCTCGGCTTCGAAAAAAAGAAGGCCAAGCCCGCCGCTGATCCCGCGGGCGCGGCCTCCCCCAAACAACCGTGATGCACCCGTCCACCATCACGGATACCGTTCCGGCCGCCGCACCCATGCGCTCCGAGATTGTCGCCGCCGGTTTGATCAAGACGTTCGGCGCCCGCAACGTGGTCGATGGCGTAAATCTCCGCATTGGGGCGGGCGAGATCGTCGGCTTGCTCGGCCGCAACGGCGCGGGTAAGACCACCGCATTCTACATGATCGTGGGTTTAGTGCCCGCGACCGCCGGAACCATCGTGCTCGACGGCCGCGATCTCACGCGCTTGCCGATGCACCAGCGGGCTCGCCACGGCATCGGCTACCTGCCGCAGGAGGCGTCCGTGTTTCGGAAACTCACGGTCGAAGAAAATATCTTGGCCATCGTCGAGGTGATCGACGTGCCCCGCGCCGAGCGTGCGACCCGCGTGGCCCACCATCTGGCCGAGCTCTCGCTGTCGCATCTGGCCAAACAAAAAGCCTTCACGCTTTCCGGCGGTGAACGTCGCCGGCTCGAGATCGCCCGCGCCCTCGTCACGCGACCGAAGTTCCTCCTAATGGATGAGCCCTTCGCCGCGATCGACCCCATCTCGGTCGCCGAGGTGCAAAAAATCATCCTCGAACTTAAGGCCCGTGGCATCGGCATCATTATCACCGATCATAACGTGAGAGAAACGCTGCGCATCGTCGACCGCGCCTATCTCTTGGAAAAAGGCAAAGTTCACTTCGAAGGCACGGGAGCTGAACTCATCCAGGACGAGCAGGCGCGCAGATTTTATCTGGGCGAAGGATTTAATTTATAGATCCGTCGATCCCCTAATTTTCACCGCAAAAATACCCGTTGGGAATTCGGCGGAATCCCCCTCCGGCGCTCCCAAGTTTTCGAGCCTTCCATTCAAACCTCCTCCCCATGCAAAAGGCCATTCACGGTATCACCGTCTCCCACTTTTTCGAAACCTACCGGGAAAAACTCAAAATGGAGCTCGTCATCGGCGAGGCCGGACTCAGCCGCCTGATTCGTGAAGGCAGCATCAACCGTCCCGCGCTGGCCCTTACCGGATTTTTCAAGTATTTCGCCAACAAGCGCATTCAGGTCCTCGGGGCCGCCGAGATGCACTACTTGAAAACCCGCTCGCAACGCGCCCAGGTCGAGACGTTCCAAAAGATGGTCAAAGCGGGCGCCCCGTGCCTTGTGCTCACGCGGAATTTTAACCCCACCCACCCGTTGCTGGAGGTCGCCCGCGAGATGAATTTTCCCGTGCTCAGCACCCCGATGATCACGATGAACTTCATCAATCTCGCGACCCTGTGCGTGGATAACGAATTCGCTCCGTCGGCCACCGAACACGCCACCACCCTCGATATCAAAGGCGTGGGCGTTATGCTCCGCGGCGATTCCGGAGTCGGGAAATCCGAATGCGCCCTAGCTCTCATCGAGCGCGGCCACTCCCTCGTCGCCGACGACTTGACGATTATTAAACTTCTCGATGAACGCGAACTCATGTCCTCCAGCCGCGCCCTCAATCGCGGCTACATGGAGTGCCGCGGCATCGGCATCATCAACATCGCTGAGATGTTTGGGATCAAATCCATCCGACTGGAAAAGCGGATCGATATGGTCGTCTCCTTGCGCGAATGGACGCCCGAGGTCGTCGAAGAGCGCACCGGACTCGAAGAGAATTTCTATGAGATCTTAGGTATGCGCGTCCCGCACGTGGAACTTTATGTTCGTCCCGGCCGGGACATCGCGAGGCTGGTCGAAGTAGCGGCGCTAACCCAAGCGCTCAAGAAAATGGGCCACGACCCCGCCAGAGACTTCAACGACCGGCTTATTGCCTTTATGTCGAAGCAATCCGCTGCCCCGGCCACGAAGCTTAAACCCACGGAGCGCGAGGAACGCGCCCCGGGCTCTTAGCCGGCCTCCTGCGGTTAAGAACCGAAGAAAAGGTTTATCTCCGGGCGCGAAAGCCGTGAGCGGCCGACTGCATCGCCGCAGTCACGGCAGTCAAGCTGCGGGTTGACAGGCATATGAAATGGCATACAAAAGAAATACTATGCCTGCCGTCCTTACCGTTCGTTTAAGCAAAGAAGAGCAAGGAATCCTCGCCAAGCGGTCAAAGCGCGCTGGGATGAAGAAGGCTACTTTTGTGCGGAAGTTGATTCGCGACGAGGAAATCGTGACCGGAGCTGATTTGCTAGCGTGGGCCAGCCGACATGCGGGTGAAGAGCGACTGCGGATATCGCCACGCAAATGAAACGATGCCTTCTCGATTCCTCTTTTATCATCGACCTATTCAACGAGGTGGCCGCCAATCGGCGCGGTCCAGCTCATGCTTGGATTGCGCGAAATTCCGGCGCTGACCTTTGGGTATCACCTGTCACGTATGCGGAGGTATTGGAGGGCGCTGAAGATACAGTAGCCGTTCGTGAGGCCTTTCGCGCGTTTCGTTGGCAGACGATAGGTAAGCAGCATAGCGATCGCGTCGCGTTGAACCAGCGACGCGCTGATCAGCGAATGGGTGAAAACGATGCGTGGCAGGCCGCCATTGCCGATTGTATGGAGGCTGTTATTGTCGGCCATGATCCCAAGGCATTCGCTCGGCTAGGCCAACGATACGACGACCACCAGCTAGGGTCCCCGTGACCTCCCCGGAGGGATTCGTGAATTCTGAGATAGTAAACGAAGCGGCGTGATTCATGACCAATTTGCCACGTCAACTGGCAAATCGGCTGTCGGGTCTGGCCTCTCAAAGGTAAAAACTGGCGGAGAGGGAGGGATTCGAACCCCCGGTTCCCTTTCGGAAACACGCGCTTTCCAAGCGCGCGCATTCGACCACTCTGCCACCTCTCCGGTGTTCGTTTGAACCGTCAAAAACAGTTCCTCCGATGGGCGAAACGCCAAAAGAAAGGCTCCGCTCACAACCCCGTCAACGAGGAACTTGGCTAGGGCGATCCGGGTCCAGTTGCTTTCTCCACGCATCGGGGCTCGCCCGCTCAGCCGTCCGAAAGGCCCGGTAGAAGCTCGAAACCTCCTCGAAGCCACACTCGTAACAAATCGAGTTCGCCGTCCGCGTCCTTGATGAAGACCGCCTCATGTGCGAAAAACAAATTCCCGCCGAGGTTCCCATCAACCCCGGCCGCGGGGGTTGGGGCGTACTGGTGATGCCCGGCGACCGGCTCGCCTACACCTTTCAGAAACAACTCCGCCGCTGGCTCACCGCGCACCCCGCGTCCGTCGCCTCCGCCCCCAACCCGACTGAAATATCAGCATAATCCCGCTCGCCACACCCCGCGTCTGCGCAAACTACTCATCGCTCTCGTTTCCAACTCCCAACCACTTCAACCCCTCGCACTTTTTATGGCCAAACCACGCATCCTCACCACCACCGTCGGCTCCTATCCTGTCCCTGACTGGCTCGCCGCGCTCCCCTCCG
The DNA here is from genome assembly GCA_945882935.1 of Opitutus sp. GAS368. GTDB lineage: Bacteria > Verrucomicrobiota > Verrucomicrobiia > Opitutales > Opitutaceae > Tous-C4FEB. The sequence continues at coordinate 28,834 of CAMCWW010000027.1, read as the reverse complement.
AGCAAGCCGTCATCGACGCCACCCGCGTCGTGTTCGACATCCAGGCCCAAGCCGGCATCGACCTTCCAACCGACGGCGAACTTTACCGTTTCGACGTCAACCATCCCGACACGAACGGCATGATCGAGTATTTCATCCGTCCCATGTCCGGCATCGACGGCCAAGTCGGTCGCTCCATCACCGAGGAGTTCTCCCGCCATCACCCGATGGGCTTCCGCCGCAAGCCCGCCGGTGTCGTCACCGGCCCCCTCGGCGAAGGCTCGCTCAATCTCCTCGCCGATTGCCAACGCGCCGCGTCCGTCGCCGGCGGTGATTTCAAATTCACCGTCACGAGCCCCTACATGCTCGCGCGCACACTCCTCGACCACCACTATGGCAGCTTCGACAAGCTCACCATGGCCCTCGGCGAAGTCCTCGCCGCCCAGATGCCCGGTCTCCCCGCCACCTGCGTGCAGGTCGACGAAGCCAACATCCCCGGCAACCCGAAGGACGGCCCCCTCGCTGCCGCCTCGATGAATCTTGTCCTCGACCGCATCGACAAAAAGACCGAGCGCGCCGTCCATTTCTGCTTCGGTAACTACGGCGGCCAGACCATCCAAAAGGGTAACTGGAAGGCCCTGCTCGATTTCCTCAACGCCCTCCACACCGACCACCTCGTCCTCGAACTCGCCCACCGCCCCGCCAGCGACCTCGATGCGCTCAAGCATATCGACAAGAAAATCGCCCTCGGCGTCGGCGTGATCGACATCAAGGTCAACCACATCGAGACCGCCGACGAAGTCGCCGCGCGCATCGAAGCCGTGGAGAAAAAAGTCGGCCCCGGTCGCGTGAAGTGGGTCCATCCCGATTGCGGTTTCTGGATGCTCAAGCGCTCCATCGCCGACCGCAAAATGGAAGCCCTCGTCCGCGGCCGCGACAAATACCTCGGACGGTAAGTAGCGACCGCCGCCGCAGCCTCCTGTCCCCTTGAAGCCGCGCCTCACCGCGCGGCTTTTCATTTCCATCACTCCGCTACGAGGCATCCACTACGGAGTTTTTCGGAGCCGGAACCAACGCAGCTCACAACTTCGCCCGCACTTTCAAGCCGGGCACCTTTTTAAAGTGGAGATCCGTGGTGATCACGGTCGCTCCCGCGCCCCGCGCACCCACCGCGATGGCGATGTCCGTCAGCGGCAAAATCTCACCGCGCCTATCCAGCGCCCAAGCCAATTCGGCCACTTCGCTCCAAAACGCCGGCCCCATCGAAATCTCGATCATCGTCGCAAACAACAGCTCCATCCGCTCGCGCGCTTCCACTGAGACCACCCCCCGCAGCACCTCCGCCCGCACCACCCCGCAGGTGATCAGTTCACTCCGCTCAAGATGATCGCCCAGCTCGGCAAACAAATCGACCCGATCCCGCAACCAGCGGATGTAAACGCACGAATCGACGAAAATCATGGACGGTGGGGCTTCTCACGCTGCCGAAGGGCCAGCACGTCGTAATCGGGATCAACGACCTGACCTTCACCGAGACCATCGAAAAACGGACGACTTAGCAGCGACTTCACCCTCGCCGTGCGTTCCGCCTGCGTCAGCGCAAAATCGATCGCTTCCTTCCTCGTAGTTAATCCGGTGAGCTTCATCACTCGCTCCAATTTCGCTGCATCGAGATCGATCGTCGTCTTCATCCGACCATCGATATGGGCCACTCACCCGTATCACAAGCCGTATCACTGAACTTCCAGTCGCGCTCAGCTCACCCGATTCCCAGCCGCCACCACCAGATCCACCGGGTTGCCGCCGATCTCATGCGCCAGCAAGCGCTCGTCGCGATGCCGCAGCAAAATCAGATCGGCGCGTTGCCCGACCTCGATCGTGCCGCGGTCGTTCAACCCCAGTGCCGCCGCCGCGTTCACCGTGGTCGCCGCGATCGCCTCCGCCACCGTCAACCCGCTGTATCTGACCGCCAGCGCGATCACGAACGGCATCGCATGAGTCGGCGCCGTCGCCACGCCGTAGTCGCTGGCGAGGACCACTAATCCGCCGCTGTCGGCAAACGCGCCCGCGCGCGCGTAACGCCCACGCCCGTGAAAACTCGCCGCCGGCGTAAACACCCCAAACGTCTCGCTCGCAGCCAAGGCCACCAAGTCCGCCTTCGACGCGTTTTCCAAGTGATCCACGCTGCGCAGGTGCAGCCGTAGCGCCTCAGTGATTATGCCCGTCGGCGCCGCCGACTCCGCACTCACCCGCAGCGGCAGCCCGTGTTTGCCCGCCCGCTCAAACAGCCGCACGCACGCCTCCACCGGCCACGCATCCGCCGCGCACACCGCCTCGATCGCGATGCCCGGAAACTCATGCCACACCGCCGGCAACAGCTCCCGCACCACCATCCGCGTAAACGCCGCCACCTCCCCGTCCACCGTCTGCCCGAGCAGCGCCGTCGGCACCACCGTCCCGGGAAATTCCTGCGCCGCCCTTGCGATCGCGTGCAACATCTTCGTCTCGCCGTCGATGGTCAGTCCATAGCCGCTCTTCACCTCCATCGTCGTGGTGCCGCCGCGGAGCATCGCATCCAATCTCGTCCGCAACCCGGCCGCGAGTTGCTTCCGCGTCGCCTCCTTCACCGCCCGCACGGTCGCCTGAATTCCACCGCCTTTCTTTAAAACTTCCGCCGGCGGCACTCCGCCGAGTTCCTGTTCCCACTCAACGAGCCGATCGCCCGCCCAGCACGCATGCGTGTGGCAATCGACGAATCCCGGCATCAGCACCCGCCCGTCCGCCTCGATCACTTCCGCTCCCTCCGGCACCGCCAACTCGACGCCCACCGCCGCGATTTTTCCATCCGTCACGAGCACATCGCCGCGCGCGATCACGCCGAGCTCCTGCAACGCCGCGCCGCGCCGCGCTTTTCGGCCGCCGATCAACGTCGTCGCCCCACCCGGCTCGGGCAGCGCAAGGGTCAAAACACGGGCGTGACGGATCATGAGGCTCATCCGGTGACGCTTCACCGTCTTCCCGACCCGCGCAAGCCACACGCCGCAGTTGCCAATTCCGCCCATTCACCACCTATTCACCCTCCCTCCCGCATGTCCGCCGATCTCTCCGAACTCTACCAACAGGTCATCCTCGACCACAACCGCCGCCCCCGCAACCGCGGCAAACTGCCCACCGCCAACCGCGTCGCCCACGGCAACAACCCGTCCTGCGGCGACGAATGCAGCGTCTATCTCCAGCTCGACGGCGACCGCATCACCAACCTGTCCTTCGACGGCTCCGGCTGCGCCATTTCCCAAGCCAGCGCCTCGCTCATGACCACCCAGCTCAAAGGCAAAACCGCCGCCGAAACCCAAAGACTCTATGACGATTTTCACCACATCGTCACCACCGGCGAGACCCCCGAAGACATCAGCGACCTCGCCGCTTTCGCCGGCGTGCACACGTTCCCCGCCCGCATCAAATGCGCCACCCTCGGCTGGCACGCCGCGCTCAACGCCCTCAAAGGCGACCCGCTCCCCGCCACCACCGAGACGCACAAAGACTGATCTGCCATCCGTCATCTTTCTCTTTTCTCTTAATCTTTCTCTTTCGTCAGGAAGTCACCGCCACAAACCGGAGAACGATTAAGAGAAAGAATTAGATCAACCAGCCCACCATGTCCGACCTCGCCCGCACCCGCGCCGATTTCCCCATCCTGCACCAGCAGGTCAACGGCAAGCCCCTCGTCTACCTCGACAACGGCGCCACGTCGCAAAAGCCCCGCGCCGTCATCGACGCCCTCGTCCATTACTACGAGCGCGACAACAGCAACGTCCACCGCGGCCTCCACACCCTCTCCATGCGCGCCACCGACGCCTATGAAGGCGCCCGCACCCGCATCGCCAAATTCATCCACGCCGCCGACCCCGCCGAAATCATTTTCACCCGCGGCACCACCGAGAGCATCAACATCGTCGCCCGCAGCTGGGCCCAAGCGCACCTGAAGCCCGGCGACGTCATCCTCACCACCGAGATGGAGCACCATTCCAATCTCGTCCCTTGGCAACAAGCCGCCAAGGCCGCCGGCGCCACCTTAAGCTACATCCCCGTGCTCGGCGCCGATGCCGAGGGCGGACTCGATTACGCCGCGCTCGATACGCTGCTCACCCCCGCCGTGAAGCTCTTGGCCTTCACGCATATTTCCAACACCCTCGGTGCGATCAACGACGCCGCCGAGCTCTGCCGCCGCGCCCGCGCCGTCGGGGCCGTCACCTTGATCGACGCCGCCCAGTCCATCGGCCACGCCCCGATCGACGTGCAAACCCTCGGCTGCGACTTCCTCGTCTTTTCCGGCCACAAGATGTGCGGCCCCACCGGCATCGGCGTGCTTTACGGCCGCCGCGCCCTCCTCGACCAACTCGCCCCCGATGAAACCGGCGGCGGCATGGTCGTCACCGTCACCTACGAAGGCGCGAACTGGAAGCCGTCTCCCGAGCGCCATGAAGCCGGCACGCCCAACGTCGCCGACGCCATCGCCCTCGGTGCCGCCTGCGATTACATCGACGCCATCGGCCGCGAAGCCATCGCCGCGCACGACCACCACTTGGGTGCCGTCGCGATGGAGAAACTATCCGCGATGCCCGGCATCCGCATCATCGGCCCGCGCCTCGGCCAACCGCGCGCAGGTCTGGTGAGCTTCGGGTTTCCCGATGTGCATGCCCACGACATCGTCACCTTCGCCGACGAAGACGGCCTCGCATTGCGCGGCGGCCACCACTGTAACCAGCCGTTGATGCGTAAGCTCGGCCTCACGAGCACGACGCGCGCGAGTTTCTACTTCTACAACACCGCGCAGGAAATCGACGTCCTCGTGGCCAGCCTCCGCCGCATCCAGAAATTCTTTGTGGGCTAGCCACGTCTTGCCGGTCGCCGTCCTCCTCCCATTCAAGCCGCGTCGATGTGCGGCTTTTTTGCGCCTAATTTAGCCTCTTTGCCCCATCTCCCGCTCCGCCCCTTCCTGCTCGCCTCCCCTCGCCCCGCCCGCTTTGGCTTTTCTCCTATGAAACTCCGTTCCCGCCTCGTAATCCTCGCCGCGTTCATCGCCGGCGGCGCCCTTCGCGCCGACGAAGGCATGTGGCTTTTCTCTGCGGCGCCCCGTGCGCAGATCAAAGCCAAATATGGCTTCGATCTCACCGATGCTTGGCTCGACCACGTCCGTCTCTCCTCCGTCCGCTTCAACAGCGGCGGCTCCGCTTCCTTCGTCTCCGCCGACGGCCTCGTGCTCACCAACCACCACGTCGCCGCCGACTCCCTCCAAAAGATGGGCTCCAAGGAGAAAAACATTCTCCGCGACGGCTTCTACGCGAAGACCCAAGCCGATGAGATCAAAGCCAACGACCTCGAGGTAAACGTCCTCCAATCCATCGAGGACGTCACTGCCCGCATTAACGCCGCCGTCCCGGCCAATATCTCCGGTGCCGACGCCGCCCTCGCCCGCCGCAAAATCATCGCCGAAGTTGAAAAAGAGTCGAAAGACAAAACCGGTCTCCGTAGCGATGTCGTCACGCTCTACCAAGGCGGCGCCTATCACCTCTACCGCTTCAAGCGTTACACCGACATCCGTCTCGTCTTCGCCCCCGACCAGCAAATCGCCTTCTACGGCGGCGACCCCGATAATTTCGAATATCCCCGCTACTGTCTCGATGTGACGTTTTTCCGCGTCTACGAGAACGGCCAGCCCATCGCGTCCGCGAACTTCCTGAAATGGTCCGCCAACGGCGCGGCCGAGGGTGAACTCACCTTCGTTTCCGGCCACCCCGGCTCCACCCGGCGTCTGCTCACCATCGCCGAGCTCGAATACCTGCGCGACAACCAGGTCCCCTACCAACTCGGCCAGTTGAAACGTGAAGAAGTGCTCCTCAACTCTTGGAGCGGCCGCAGCGGCGAAAACGCCCGCCGCGCCAAAGATGAACTTTTTGGCATCCAGAACTCGCGTAAAGTTTCCGACGGTCGCATCGCCGCCCTCCAAGATCCCGTGTTCTTCGGCGCCAAAGTCGCCGCCGAAAAAGCCCTGAAGCAAAAACTCGCCGACATACCCGGCGGCGCCGAGGCCCTCGCCGCCTATGAGCGCATCGCCTCCGCCCAAAAAATCATCGCTGGCCTCGCCCACCGCTCCCGCGCGATCAATAGCCTCAATTCGGATTCGTTCAGCATTGCCAACCGCCTCCTCCGCGCGGGCGACGAACGCCCCAAGCCCAACGGTGAACGCCTCAGCGAATACGCCGACGCGCGTCGCGAGTCCTTCGAGCAGCAGCTGTTCACCGACAAACCGATCTACCTCGACTTGGAAATTCTCACTCTGGCGGACTCGCTCACGATGTTCGTCGCCGACTTGGGCGCGAATGACCCGGTCGTCATCGCGGTCCTCGCGGGCAAATCACCCCGCGCCCGCGCGGCCGAATTAATCAATTCGACAAAAATCCGCGACGTCGCCTTCCGCAAAAAACTTTATGAGGGCGGAGCCGCCGCCGTCGCTGCGGCCAAGGATCCGATGATCGAGGTCGCCCGCGTCCTCGACCCCGAATCCCGCGCCCTGCGCAAGAGCTTCGAGGCGCAGAACGAAATCAAACAGCAGGCCCAAGCGGTCATCGGCAAAGCCCGTTTCGCCGTCGATGGCACCAACAACTACCCCGACGCCACCTTCACCCTCCGCCTCAGCTATGGCCCGGTGAAGGGCTACGTCGAGAACGGCCAAAAAATCCCGGCCACGACAAACTTTGCCGGTCTTTACGCCCGCGCCTCCGAGCAGGACAACCAGCCGCCCTTCGATCTTCCCGCCCAGTGGATCGCGAGGAAATCCGCCCTCGATCTCACCGTGCCCTTCAATTTCGTGAGCACGGCCGACATCATCGGCGGCAATTCCGGCAGTCCGGTGATCAATCGTGCCGGCGAATTCGTCGGCATCATCTTTGACGGCAACCTCCAGTCGCTCGCCGGCGACTACGGTTACGACGACATCGAGGCCCGCGCCCTGAGTGTCCACAGCGCCGGCATTCTCGAGGCGTTGAAGCAGGTTTACGAAGTCCCCGCCCTCGTCGCCGAACTCAGAGCGGGCAAACGCTGATCTCAACGATCACCGGATTCCTAGGGGGTGGGTCTCCAACCCGCCCTTTTTTGCACCCCGACAACGTCTTCCTCTTCTCAACCGCTTAGCCCTCGCAGTCCCCACCCCGCCAGCGCCGCCCCGAGCACGATCCATCCCAGCGCGATGCGTCCCCATTGCAGCGCCGCCAACGCGACTACGCCGATCGTCGCAACCCATCCGTCCATGCCAGCCGCCCAACCGTTCGGCCACACCGCGTGCCAGCCAAACCAGAGCGCGAGATTTAAGATGACCCCCACCACCGCCGCCGTCACCGCCGCCAGCGCCGCACTCAACCGCACGTTGTCGCGCAGCCGCTCCACGTAGGGCGCACCCACGAGGATAAATAGAAACGTCGGGACAAACGTCACCCACGTCGTCATCGCCGCGCCAAGCGTAGCCGCCCCCAGCGGCGGCAGTCCACCCGGCTGCGTCCAACCCGCAAGAAAGCCCACGTATTGGAGCACTAAAATCAGCGGCCCCGGCGTCGTCTCCGCGAGCGCCAAGCCATGCAACATCTGCGGCGCCGTTACCCAGCCGTGATTCTCCACGGCCTGTTGCCCCACGTAGGGCAACACCGCGTAAGCCCCGCCAAACGTCACCACCGCCACCTTGCTGAAAAAACCCCCCAACTGCGCGTAGAGCCCGCTCCAGCCGTGAAAAAATCCCGCCGCCACCACCGGCGCCGCCCACAGCGCCAGCCCCACCACCGCGAGCCGAAGGGTGGACCGCGTTGTCCCTAACGCAGTCTGCGCCCCGCTCGCGTTCAACGGTGCCAGCACCTTCACCCCAAACGTATCTGGCCAAACCTTTCCGCCGAAGAACCCGGCGGCCAGCGCGCCCAAGACCACCGCCGGAAACGGCACCCGCCCCACCGCCAGCGCGACCCACGCCGCCGCCGCGATACCCCACGCCACCGGAGTCTTGAGGGCCTTGCGACCCACCCGCAGCACCGCCGCCAGCACGATCGCGAGCACCACCGCCTTTAGACCGTAAAAGGCTCCCGCCACCGCCGGTACCGTCCCATAGCTCACGTAAAACCAACTCAGTCCCCACAGCATCAACGCACCCGGCAGCACGAACAAAATCCCTGCCGCCAAACCGCCGCGCACCCCGTGCAGCAGCCAGCCGCAATAGGTCGCGAGCTGGGTCGCTTCCGGCCCGGGCAACAGCATGCAAAAATTCAGCGCGTGCAGAAACCGCTCCTCGCCGATCCAGCGTTTCCGTTCCACGAGCTCCCGATGCATGATCGCGATCTGCCCCGCCGGTCCGCCGAAGCTGTTGAATCCCAACTTCACCCAGAACCGCAGCGCCTCCCGAAAACTCGGCTTCTCCTCCATCCCGCGAGCACACGCACTTCACCGCGCCGCGCAAACGGCAAAACTCCGCCCGCAAAAAAAACGACCGAATGACTTGCGCCCACCCCGCGCCGCCTGTTCTTCAATCGTTCTTTTCTCAATCGCCGCCCGCCTTCATCACCTGCTCCCACCGCCATGAAACCTTCCCACTCTTCCGAGTCTTTCCTCGAAAAAACCATCTTCGCCAGCCGCTGGCTCCAGGCCCCGCTCTACGTCGGCCTGATCATCGCCCAGTGCGTCTACGTCTACCAGTTCTTCGTCGAGCTCTGGCACCTCGGCCACATCGCGTTCAGCCCCGCCGGCACGGTCAAGGACCCCAGCACGCTGATCATGCTTAATGTCCTCGGTCTTATCGACGTCGTCATGATCGCGAATCTCCTCATCATGGTGATCATCGGCGGCTACGAGACCTTCGTCTCCCGCCTCAACCTCGATCAACACCCCGACCAGCCGGAGTGGCTCAGTCACGTCAACGCCGGCATGTTGAAGGTCAAACTCGCCACCGCCCTCATCAGCATCTCCTCGATCCACCTGCTGAAAACGTTCATCGAGGTCCGCTCGCCCGAGTTCGCCGCCGCGCCCAACAGTGTCATGTGGCAGGTCATCATCCACTGCGTCTTCGTTTTTTCCGCCATCGCCCTCGCTTACACGGACAAGCTCATGATGTCCTCCGTCAAAGCATCCGCCGCCGATCCACACTGAGCCCGCCCGCCACGCCCGCCCGCACGACGGCCATCGCGGCCGCCCGTGAATTGCTCCAAGAAGCCTCCGCCCTGCGCCGCACCTTCACCGGCTGACGCACCGACTACCCTCGCCCTTTCGCCATATCCGAACCCGGCCAGTTGCTTCATCTGGAACGAATCCGCTGGTCTTGCCTCTATTCGCCGCGCGCTAGCTTTCGCCCAAAACGCGCCGACTTATCTCGACCAACCGTAATTTCAATGCTCCTTGGCTCGGCCAGTCTCCGGTCGCCCGGCAGCCGCCTCACCGCATCAATTTCAGCAACCGCTCGCCGGCCGCGTGCAGCGTGGCGGGTTTCTTCGCGAAATTCAGCCGCACGTAACGGTTCTCGCCGTGCGCGAAAAAGCTCGAGCCCGGCACCGGCGCGACGCCGATCTCCTTCGTCATCCAGTGAGAAAATTCCACGTCGCTCGCGTAGCCAAACGGCGAGATGTCCAACATCACAAAATACGCGCCCTCGGGCCGCGTGTAGCTCAAGCCGGTTCGATCAAGATAACCGAGCAGCACGTCACGTGACTCGGCGTACTTCGCCGTCAACTCATCGTAGTAACTCGCCGGGAAATTTAGCGCCGTCACCACCGCATGTTGCAACGGCGCCGCCGCGCCCACCGTGAGAAAATCGTGCACCTTCCGCGCTTGCGCGATCACTTCCGGCGCCGCGTGCAAGTAGCCGAGCCGCCAACCCGTGATCGAAAACGTTTTCGAGAGTGACGAGCACATCAACGTGCGCTTAGCCATGCCCGGGAGCGTCGCGAAATACACATGCTGCCGGCCGTCGAACACGATGTGCTCATAAACCTCGTCCGTGATCACCCACACATCGAACTCCTCGGCCAACGCCGCGATCTGCAACAACTCCTCCCGCGTAAAAACCCGCCCGCAGGGATTGGACGGATTGCATAGCACAAACGCTTTCAACCCACCCGCAAACGCCCGCCTCAGCTCCGCCGGATCGAAACGGTAATGCGGCGGATGCAGCGGCACGTGCACCGCCTGAGCACCCGTGAGGATCGCGTCGGCGTTGTAGTTTTCATAAAAAGGGGAGAACAGACCGACTTGGTCGCCCGGGTCGCACACGGTCATGAACGCCGCCATCATCGCCTCCGTCGAGCCGCAGGTAACGACGAGCTCGCGATCAGCATCGACCGGCACGCCCAACCCGCGGGAGATTTTCGCCCCAAGCGCCGCGCGCAGTTCGGGTGCACCCCACGTGACGGCGTATTGGTGGCGACCGGCGTCCATCGCGTCCTTTGCCGCCTGCACCAGAGCCGCCGGCGGATCCCAATCGGGAAACCCCTGCGAGAGATTGATCGCACCGTGCCGGGCCGCGACCCGCGACATCTCGCGGATCAAAGATTCCGTGAAGACCGAAGTGCGACGAGACGTGGCGGGCATCGGAAGCGGCTCAAGGAATCCTCAACGCCATGCCCTCTTTGAGCGGCGTCGCGGCACCGGCCGGCAACACATCGCGATTCGCGTCGATCAGCACCTGCACCCGCGCGTTGGTCGCCGAGCCGTAGTATTTTTTCGCAATCCCGAAGAGCGAATCCTTCGGTGCCACCGTGTGACGGCGACCGCCTCCGGCCGCCGGTTGCGCAGATTTGGTCCGAGGAACGGCAGGGATCGGCGCGGGTGATAACGACGCTTCCGCCGCCGCGTCGCCTTCGCGGCCTTGGATCGGCGCGAGACTGATGCGTGACGGCTCATCCCCCTCGGTCACCCCCGTCACCGCCGGCTCCCAAGTTACCGCCGTTGCCGGCCGAACCCCGGCCGAAAACGTGCCGCCCAATCCGCCGGAGCGCAAAACCGAGAGTTCCGCGCGGAGTTGTTCAATTTCCCGCTCCAATCGCTCGCGTTGGTCCCCGCCCTCGATCCGGACCTCGCGGCTGTCGAGCGGCTGATTGGGCAGCGTCCGGCCAAACTCGCGTTTCGCCGCCTCGATTTGCTGGCGCACGAGCGGCGCCTGCCGCGAGTTGGGCTGTTGTTCGAGGTATTTTCGGAAATGGTAGATCGCAGCAATCGGATCCTTGATGTGCTGCCGGTAGATCAAGCCGGCTTCCAAGTGCGATTCCGGGGCCGATTCCGCCCGGCGCGCGATCACCTTCAGATAGTTGGCCAGCGCTTCCTGCGGCCGGCCCTGCCGCACCAATTGCTGCCCCTCCCGGTAACTGGCATCGTCCACCTCGGCGATCAGCACCGAGGTTTCGCCCCGCCCGCAACCGGCACCCGCCCCGGCAAACACCAGCACTAAGCCGGCGGCGAAAAATGGAAAGAACTTGGACATCGGATTCGGTGAAAGGGATTGAACGCGTTGCAGCTGGCCATAAGTTCCGGACTCCGCTCCCGCGATTCAAATCATAAATGGCCATCGCTTCGAAATCCGCCCTCGCCCGTGCGCGCCGTTGCTTCCGCATCGAGGGTGATGCGCTCGCTGCCACCGCGCGAGGCCTAGATCGACGTTTTGTTGCGACGGCCCGGGCCGTTGAAGCCACCGTCGTCGCCGGCGGAAAGCTCATTTTTAGCGGAGTCGGAAAATCCGCCCACATCGCCCAGAAGATCGCCGCCACCTTCAACAGCACGGGCGTCTCCTCCTATTTTCTCGATTCGACCCAGGCGCTCCACGGCGACCTCGGCCTGTGCGCCGAGGGCGATCTGGCAATTCTACTCAGCAACAGCGGTCAGTCCGAAGAGGTTCTTCGTCTCGTCCCGCTGCTCAAGCGCTTCGGCCTCGGCATCGTGGCCTTCACCGCCCACGCCGATTCCGACCTCACCCGTGCCGCCGATCACCTGCTGCTTTACTGTGTCCCCCGCGAAGCGTGTCCGCTCAAGCTCGCCCCGACCGCAAGCACCACGGCCGCGCTCGCCCTCGGCGACGCGCTGGCGATGGTGCTGCTCGAATCCCGCGGACTCACCCGCGACGACTTCGCCAAATATCACCCCGCCGGGAACCTGGGCCGTGTCCTACTCCTGCGCGTGCGCGATATCATGCGCACCGCCGACCGCCTGCCCGTGGCCGTTGAAACCGTCCCGTTGCAGGAAGCCATCCTCGCGATGACCAAAGCCAAGAGCGGCAGCATTGCCTTGGTCCATCCCCGCACCCGGCGACTGACCGGCATTCTGACGGACGGCGATTTTCGCCGCAGCGCGCTCACCGGTCCGGATTTCCTCAGCCGGCCGGTCGCCGCGTTCATGACCCGCACCCCAAAAACCATCTCCGCGGACGCCCTCGGCGTCGATGCGTTGCGTCTTTTTGAAGCCCATAAAATTGACGATCTCATCGTCACCGACGCCCAGCACCGACCCGTCGGACTGATCGACGGACAAGATTTGCCCAAATTTAAAATCGTGTGAAACCCCCCATTCGCATCGGCATCATCGGTCTCGGCGGTTTCGCCGGCTCCCACCACCACACCGTCGCGCGCCTGGAAGAGCGTGGACACGCCAAGCTTGTTTGCACCTGCGATCCGCGGGTGGAATTTTTCGTCAACGAGCGTGAGAAACTAAATTTTGTCGCCCGAGGCGTCGGCGTGTTTCCCGACTACCGCTCCATGCTCGCCGCCTGCAGCCGCGATCTCGATCTCGTCGTGATCCCGACGCCGATCAATCTCCATGCCGAGATGCACGCCGCCGTCACGGCGCTCGGCCTGCCGACCTATCTTGAAAAGCCTCCCACCTTGGATCACGCCGAGCTTGAGCGCATGATCACGGCCGACTCACGGGCGGGGAAATCATCGCTGGTCGGCTTTAATTTTATCATCGAGAAACAACGTCTCGCCCTCAAGGAGCGCCTCCTCGCGGGCGAATTTGGCGGATTGCGCGGCGCCACGCTGAGCGCCCTGTGGCCCCGTCCGGCGAGCTACTTTCAGCGTAACGAATGGGCCGGGCGCCTCATGATCGCCGATCGCCCGGTGCTCGACTCCTGCTTCGGCAGCGCGATGGCGCACTTCGTCCACAACATCCTGTTTTGGGCCGGCACCGCCAATCTTTACAGCTGGGGCCAGCTCGCCACGGTGCGCGCCGAACTCTATCGCGCCCACACCATCGAAGGCGCCGATACGTTCTTCGTCGAGGCCGACACGACCACATCGGTCAACCTGCGCTTCGCGCTTTCGCACGCCTGCGCCGGCCCGGCGTCGCACAACGAGACGGTGATCTGCGATGACGCGGTGATCCACTACTCCGTTGGGCATCACATCGAACTTCGTTGGCGAGATGGCCGCGTCGAGCGCACCACCCCGGAACCGTTCGACGGCCTCGAGTGCAACCACCTCGACTACTACCGCTATCTCCGCGGCGAAACGAGCCGGCCCGCCACCACCCTCGTCGACTCCCGTCCTTTCGTGGCCCTGAACGACCTCGCCCACATCTCCAGCGGCCAGATTGCGCCCATTCCCGGCGCGCTGGTCAGCGGCGTGCGCGACGAGAAAGAGCAGAAGGACTACATCAACGTCGCCGGCATGAACGCGTCGCTCGATTCCTTCCTCGCTCACGGCCGCTGGCCCGGGGCCCAAGGCTGGAATCATCCAGGCGGCACCGTCACCACCCTCGCCGATCTGCCGCGATTTGAGGCCACCGTTCGCGCGCTGGCGCAGGCGAAGTAAGGCCGCGTTTTCGGACCGCCCGTCCGCCTTCACCGCCCGCTTTACTCGCAGCGGTTTCTTCGTCTTTTTTTCTCTATGCCCACGCCTGCGTTTTTCTACCAAGACCCGCTGCCCCTCGGCCCCGATGAAACGTCCTACCGCCTCCTCACCAACGACGGCGTCAGCACCACGACGTTTGAAGGCCGCGAGATCCTGAAAGTCGTACCCGAGACGCTGGCGTTCCTCGCGCAGCAAGCGTTTCACGACACCAATTTTTTCCTGCGCTCGAAGCACATCGCGCAGGTCGCCGCCATTCTCGACGACCCGGCTGCCTCGGCCAACGACCGCTACGTCGCACTCACGCTCCTGAAAAACGCCGAAATTGCCGCCCGGGGCATCCTTCCGATGTGCCAAGACACCGGCACCGCCACCATCGTCGGTAAAAAAGGCCAGCAGGTCTGGACCGGCGCCAACGACGCCGAGTGGCTGAGCCGCGGCGTCTACGACTGCTACACCAAGGAAAATCTCCGTTACTCCCAAGCTGCGCCCCTTGATCTCTGGAAAGAGGTCAACACCGGCACTAACCTCCCGGCGCAGATCGACCTCTATGTCACCGAGGGCGCGAAGTATGAGTTTCTGTTTGTCGCCAAGGGCGGCGGCTCGGCCAACAAGATGTTTCTCTACCAGGAGACCAAGGCGCTCCTAAATCCGAAGAGCCTCGAGAAATTCGTCGCCGATAAACTCCAATACCTCGGCACCAGCGCCTGCCCGCCCTACCACCTCGTCTTCGTCCTCGGCGGCACCAGCGCCGAGGCCTGCCTCAAGGTCCTCAAGCTCGCCTCCGCCAAATACCTCGACGCCCTCCCCACCACCGGCAACGAGCACGGCCGCGCCTTCCGCGACCTCGAATGGGAAAAAAAGATTTTGGAGATCGCGCAGAATTCCAAAATCGGCGCCCAGTTCGGCGGCAAATATTTCGCCCTCGATGTCCGCGTCGTCCGCCTCCCCCGCCACGGCGCGAGTTGCCCCGTGGGCATGGGCGTCTCCTGCAGCGCCGACCGCAACATCAAGGCCAAGATCACCGCGGACGGCCTCTTCCTCGAGGAAATGGAGACCAACCCCGGCCGCTTCATCCCGGAGGCCGACCGCCGCTTCAAGGACGACAATATCGTCAAAATCGACCTCCGCCGCCCGATGCCCGAGATCCTCGCGGAGCTCTCCAAGTATCCCGTCACCACCCGCGTCTCGCTCACCGGCCCGATGATCGTCGCCCGCGACAGCGCGCACGCGAAGCTCCAGGAGCGCATCGATGCCGGCCAAGGCCTGCCGCAGTATATCAAGGATCACCCTGTCTACTACGCCGGCCCCGCCAAAACTCCGACCGGCTTCGCCTCCGGTTCGTTCGGCCCCACCACCGCCGGCCGCATGGACAGCTACGTGAACACCTTCCAATCCCAGGGCGGTTCGATGATCATGCTCGCCAAGGGCAACCGTAGCCAAGCCGTCACCAAGTCCTGCAAAATCCATGGTGGTTTTTATCTCGGCAGCATCGGCGGCCCCGCCGCGATTCTCGCGCAGGACAACATCAAAAAAGTCGAAGTCCTCGAATACCCTGAGCTCGGCATGGAGGCGATTTGGAAGATCGAAGTGGAAGACTTCCCCGCCTTCATTCTGGTCGACGACAAGGGCAACGACTTCTTCGTGAACCACTGCGGCATCTGCGTCCCGGGCTAAATAGACCGCGAGTCATTCGCCGAATACCGTCACGACCACCCGGCGCATCGGCGCGGCGTGGCGGTGCTCCCACAGAAATAATCCCTGCCAAGTTCCGAGCAACAACCGCCCTTCGGCGAACGGCACCGTCTCGCTCGTGCGCGTCAGCGCCATCTTGATATGGCTCGGCATGTCATCCGGGCCCTCCTGAGTGTGCTCAAAGTGCTGATTCCCCTCGGGAACTAACCGACCCAACCAAGCCTCGAGGTCACGCCGCGCAGACGGATCAGCGTTCTCCATGATCACGAGACTCGCGCTCGTATGTTGGCAAAACACCGTCACCACCCCGCGGGTCAATCGGCTACGCTCCAGCACGCTCGCCACCGCTGCGGTGATCTCATGCAGCCCGCTCCGGCGCGGGCGCAATTCCAACGTCTCTTGAAACACGGCCACGCCTCAGCCAAACCGCCTCACCCGTCGCGCACAAGTCTTTGGACCCGTTTTTCGCTGAGCGGCAGGGCTGCGATTCTGCTCCGCGCCCACAAAAAAGACCGGGCTGATTAAGCTCGGCCTGCCGGGTCGCGGGATTTTACCGCTTCAGAATTTCACCATCAGGCGATCGCCACCGACGCCCAACCGGCTGGGGCCGGTTTCGTAGAGCCGCTGGTCGGCAATCCGGCTGGCCAAGCGCTCGCTGCTCCGAGCCGTTGCTGTTTTCACACTGACACTTGCCGGCAACGCCGTGCCGAGATAGCGGGCACGCCGGACATCCGACGGAGCCTTCATCTGCGCCAAGGGGTCAACCACCGGTTGACGCGCGGGCATCGCTCGCGACTCGAAGCCCTGCACCGTCGAACCGAGGAACGACCGGCCGCCAAACGGGGACTCGGCGGATTGCACCGCCGCAAAATTATTCCCGCTCGATCGCACCGAGGGGCTCGCCTCGCGACCATTGTCGTCGCCTCGCCCGGTCAAAACCGCCATCGCCGAGAAGGCTTGGGCTCCTGACTCCGTGGCCATGTCGGCCTCCCGGCTCACGCTCGGCGCCAACTCGTTTGCGACCGCGACAGGTTTGACCTCCCCGCCCAAGAACGCGCCCTCAGCCAGCCCGGCTACCGTCGCCGCCGAACCCGCAAACGATGTCGACGCCTCAAAAATCTCATCGCCCAGGACCGGCAACGCGACCCCTTCAGGCGTCACCGTCTGATAATCGCGCACGCTCAAAAAAGTAATTGCCAACACCGCCGTCGCCCCGAGCGGGAGATGATACCGGGAAAAACCCGCAAAGGCCCGCGCCGGCAACGTGCGCCACCACGGGCGTTTCACGACCAACGCAGCGAGCTGCTTCGCGCGCAGCTCGCGATCGAATTGGTTCCAAAACTCTGCCGGCGGGCGTTCGGCTCGCTTCAAACGCAAAAGGTCTTCCAAGGTCACTGTCTTCGGGCGGTCGGACTTCATCGGCGCATGTAGGGCTGGAGCTCGGATTGCAGCAGTTGTTTCGCGTAGTGGAGCCGGGAACGCACGGTTCCCACCGAGGAATCCATGATCTCGGCGATCTCTTGGTGGCTCAGGCCATCGATTTCAAATAAGGTTACCACGGTACGATGCTTGGTAGACAGTTTTTGCAGCGCTTCGTTCAATTTTTCCTGAAGCTCGCGGACGTAGGTGTCGCGCTCGGCACCGCTATTGTCGGTCAGAGCGGCGATGATTTCCTTCGAAACCGGTTCGTCGGAGTCGATTTTCTCCAGACTGAAAAATGAACGCAGCCGGTGTTTGCGCAGATGGCTCAGAGCCGTGTTGACGGCAATTCGGTAGAGCCAAGTGAAAAACGACGACTGACCGCCGAAGCGATGGATCGACTGAAACGCCTTGATAAACGTGTCCTGCGTGAGATCGGCGGCGTCCTCGCGATTGGAGGTCATGTGGTAGATGATTCCGAGCACCCGTTCCCGATAACGCAGGATCAACCGGTCGAACGCCGCGACGTCTCCCGCCTGCACCAAGTGCACAATCGCCATGTCGGCATCGGCCTCCTGCGCGCGCTCCGGAGAGGCGACAAGGATTTTGGAGAGGACCTTGGGGGCATCCATGGGATGGAAGAGAAAACGCGAACCGAGTGGCGGGGCAAACGGAAAGTTTCGCGCCTTCATCCCGGCAGCAGAAAATGAAAATCTGCGCCCGCGCCGGGTTCGCTCGTGCAAGCGATGCTGCCGCCGTGCGCCACGACGATCTCGCGCGCGATCGCGAGCCCGAGACCGGCGCCGCTCTTCGCTTGGCCCGGGGCGCGATAAAACCGGTCAAACACCCGCGGGACGCTTTCCGCCGGAATGCCCGACCCCTGATCCCTCACCGAGAACCGCACGAAACCCAACGGCGCGCCCGTCGCAGCGAGCGTGACCACGCCGCCGGGCGGGGAGAACTTCGCCGCGTTGGTGAGCAGGTTGATAAACACGTGACGGATGCGGACCGGGTCCACGCTCAGCCGGCCGAGTCCGGATTCGCACTCCACCTCAAATTTCGCGCCGGCGGCCGTCACAAAGCCGCGCGCTTCGCCGGCGATCTCATCCAGCAAGGTCGGCACGGCCACCTCGACCCGGTCGAGCGCGACGGCCCCGGCCTCAAGGCTCGAGAGGTCAAGGAGACTGTCGAGGATGCGGAGGAGGCGGTCAGCATCATCGCGCGCGGTCTCCAGCAACTCGCGTTGCGCGGGCGCGAGCACGCCGACGTTTTCCTCGAGCAGGAGATACACCGCGAGGCGCAGGCTGGTGAGCGGGGTCTTGAGCTCATGGCTCACGGTGCCGGCGAGGTTGGTCTTCGCATCGTCCAACAGGCGGAACTTGGTGACGTCTTGGAGAATGATGGCCGCGCCCTTGAACTCGGTGACCTTGTCGCCGATCGCGAGGATGCGAGGGAGATAATGATGCTCCTCGCGCGCGACCCGAAACGTCACGATATGGCGGTAATCCGTCGGTAGGTAGTGATCGCCCGTCGCCATCACCTGAGCGAGCGGCCCGGTGATGCCGGGCGGAAACGAGGCGGGGAAATCCGGGGACTGCGCGAGGCGCTCGGCCGCGGGATTGCGCACCGCGTGGGTGCCGCCGGCGTCGAGCACGAACACGGGGTCGGGGGCGGAGCTGAGCGTCGCCTCCATCGTGCGCTGGGTGCGAAGGACCTTAGCGAGAGTCGCCTCGCGGTAGGCGCGCAGCTTGGCTGACATCTGGTTGAAGGCGCGCGCGAGTTGGCCGAGTTCGTCGTGCGAACGCTCCGGCACTCCCCGGTCGAGGTCACCTTCGCCGATCGCCGCGACGGAAGCCGTCAGCTCCTGCAGCGGCCGCATCAGAAAGGCTGAGAGCCGCCACGCGAGCAAAAGCGAGACCACGAGCGCGACCGCCATGCCGCCCAGCAGGACGTTGACGGTGGTCGCGGCGAGTTGCTCGGCGCGCGCCGCCGTCTGCAAGGCCGAGGCGTAATCCCGGCGATTGAGCTCCTCGATGGCCGAGAGCACCCGGTAGAACGAAGTCTCGCTGCGTTGCAATGAGTCGAGCGAGCCGGGCCCGCCGGCGTTGAGCGAGGCCTCGGCCTGCGCCGCGTAGTCCTGGAAGACGCGGTCGAGATACTCGACCATCGGACCCCGGGTGCGACCAGCCGCGCTGGCGGACTGCGCCATCAGCTCACGGGTAAAGGCCGCCCGCTGTTGTTCAAACGTGCGGCGCGCGCCGAAGGGATCACCCCGCTGCGCCCGCGCCGAGGTCGCACTCATGAGCGTCGCCGCTTCCCTCATTCGCTGGCTCGCCAAGACCGCGCCGTAATCGATGACGAGATTTTCCTGAATGGACCCGGCCAGCTGCCGACTGACCAACACCGCATAGCCGCCGGTACCGACGAGCAGCAAAAGAAACGGCAGCAGGCCCAGGTAGAGACGGGTGCGCAGCATCGGGAGAAGCCGGGCTCAAAGGAAACCGAGCTTCTGGCGCTTGCGGTAAAGGGTCGCCGGGTCGATGCCAAGGATGCGCGCCGCCTCGTCGAGATTATGGGCGAGCGCGAGGATGCGGCGGAGGTGCTCGGTCTCGAGCACGTCGAAGGTCACGCGGGCGCCCACCGCCACCGCCGGGTCGGGCGCGACTCCGAACTGCTCGGGCAAATCGGCAAGCTGGATGGTTTCGCCGGCGGCGAGGATCACGGCACGTTCCACCACATTGCGCAGCTCGCGCAGGTTACCCGGCCAGCCATAAGTACCGAAGGCGGCGACGACCGCCGGCGCATAACCGGTGATTTTTTTCCCCAGCCGCGCCGAAAAGTGGCGGCGATAACTCTCGGCGAGTTCGAGCAGATCACCCGGACGCTCGCGCAGGCCGGGCAAGGTGACGGCGATCACGTTGAGACGATAGAAAAGATCTTCGCGGAAACGCCCGGCCTTCACCTCTTCGGCGAGATTGCGGTTGGTCGCGGCGATCACGCGCACCTGGGCGCGGCGCGGCGTCGTCTCCCCCACCCGCTCGTATTCGCGCTCCTGCAGAAGGCGGAGCAACTTGGGCTGGATGTTGACCGGCAATTCGCCGATTTCGTCGAGAAACAGGGTGCCACCTGAGGCGGCGGCGACCTTGCCCACGGTGTCGCTGATCGCGCCGGTGAACGAACCTTTCACATGCCCGAAGAGTTCGCTTTCAAGCAGCTCACGGGAAAGCGACGGGCAATTCACCGTGACGAAGGCCGCGTCGCGCTGGGCGCTGCGGCGGTGCAGTTCGCGGGCGAGGAGGCTTTTGCCGGTGCCGCTGGGGCCGAGCAACAAAACGCTCGCCGGACTCTCCGCCGCCTTAAACGCCACGGCCAGCGCCCGCTCCATCACGGGTTCATGCGAGTGAAGAGCCAGCGGCGGCGTCTCCGCCGCGAGATCGGTCTCGAGCGCCCGCACGCGTTGTTGCAGGGCGGCGGTTTTCTCCACCTTGGCCAGCACGGCGCGGATCTGGTCCGGCGTGAAGGGCTTGGGCACAAAATCGAACGCGCCGAGCCGCATCGCCTCGACCGCGGTCGCGATCGTCGCGTAGGCCGTAAATATCACCACGGCCGGCGCCGGTCGGGCCTGAAGCAACCGCCCCAAGGTCTCGAGACCGTTATCGGTACCGAGGTCGAGGTCGAGAAACACCACGTCGAACGCTTCATCGGCGACCGCCTTTAACGCCCGAGCGGCCGTGGCGGCCTCGGCGGCCGAGTGGCCGGCGGTCTCCAACGCGATGCGCGTGGTTTTGCGGATCGAAGGTTCGTCGTCGACGATAAGGACGCGCATGGGGCGGAGGATAGGGGTTGGAAATTAAAAAAGCCAAGGCCGGTCCGCTCGCGCGACCCGGGCAGGTCCAGCTTCAACTCGGCCGTCGGCGGACAGGGCCCGCGCGTTGCCTGAAAAAAAGACCGAAAACTCGCGTGCAGGTTCCCTCTTCGGTCCGTTCACCACAATTTTTCTTGTGTCGTGTGACCCGGGCAAACCCTCTAAACTTCCCCTTTCAAAATCCGCCATGCCCAATTCCGCCGTCAGCTCCGCTCCTCCCATTCCGGCACCGGCCCCCCGTATCGCCGACCTGGAGATCAAGGACGCCCAACTTATCTTCGGCGCGATCTGGGCCGATCTTATGACCGAAGTCGGTCGCGAGAATCTACGTTTCCCCAAGGAGATTATCCTGCTGGGCGGCGCGCCCGGCGCCGGCAAGGGCACGAATACCGGCTTCATCGCCCAAGCTCGCGGCCTCACCTGCGAACCGATCGTGATCAGCGCGTTGCTCGATACGCCCGAAGCCAAGCGGCTCAAAGACGGCGGCAATATGGTGGGCGATCGCGAGGTCATCGGACTGCTCCTGCGCCGGCTCCTGCGCCCGGAATTTCGCGACGGCGTCATCCTCGACGGGTTTCCCCGCACCAAGGTGCAGGTCGAGTGTTTGAAACTCCTGGTCGACCGGATGCACGGCCTGCGCCGCGAATTTTACTCCACGCCGCTCAGTATTCATTTTCGGCAGCCCACCGTCCACATCATGGTGCTCTTCGTCGACGAGAAGACCTCCGTCGATCGCCAGCTTTACCGCGGCCGCGTGGTCAAGGCGTACAACGAGGAAGTCCGCCGCACGGGCATCGGCGAACTCCAAGAAGAGCGCGCCACCGATTTCGACCCGGCGCTCGCCCAACGGCGCTACCGGGTGTTTAAGGAGCAAACCTGGGGCGCCCTCCAGGAGCTCAAAGAACTCTTCCACTACCATTTCGTAAACGCCCAGGGCACCGTCGAGGAGGTGGAGCAGAACATCCGGCACGAGCTCGACTACCAGAGCACGTTGGAACTCGATCCGCGCACGGTTGACCGGCTCCGCAGTATTCCGGTCGCGAGTGAAATCATCATCCACGCCCGGCAGGAGCTCGTGCGCCGCCTCGACGGCTACGAACTGGAGCACCCCGACGTCTTCTCCAAGGTGGCCACCTTCATCGAGAAGAAGATGATGCCGATCGTGCTGCGTCACGCCATCTCCGGCGTGGCGTTGGTCAACGCGGAGGATCCGGCTTTCGACGACCCGCTGGCGTTGGCGATTCTGATCGATGTGTTTTCCGAGCGCGGCTACCACGCGGTCGTCGACCTGCACCGCATCGAAGTGCCCGAGCACTTCGACCTGCAAACCGGGGCCATCCGGTGCCGCGTGAAAAAAGTTTATCGGATCCAGGTACGATTCCCGGGCTCGGAAATTCGCCGGGGATAACAAGGTGCACCGCCGCGCGCCCCGATCACTCGTAGCGCAGCGCCTCGATCGGATCGAGCGAGGCGGCCTTCCAGGCCGGGTAAAAGCCGAAGGCCACCCCGATCCCGCAGCAGACCACGACCCCGGCGGCGGCCCAGCCCCAAGGAAAAACCACGGCGGCCTTGAGCATGATGGCCAGCCCGTTCCCCGCGCCGACGCCCAAGAGAATACCGACCAAACCGCCGGCCAGCGAGATCGCCACCGACTCGATGAGAAACTGCGTGAGGATGCTGACCTTGCGGGCACCGATCGCCTTGCGAATCCCGATCTCCTTCGTGCGTTCGGTCACGCTCACCAGCATGATGTTCATGATTCCCACCCCGGCGGCGAGCAGGGCGATCCCGCTGATCACAAAAGCGCCCGCGCTGATCGTGTCCGCCACCTGCGCAAACGCCAAAATCAGCGAGTCGTTCGAGAGCAATTCAAAATCATTTTCCTGTTCCGGCCGCAAACCGCGGACGATGCGCATCGCGGTGATGATCTTGTCGACCGTCTCGTTGTAGCGGTCTTGCGACGGAGCCTGGATCGCGATGTTCACCGTCCGGCGCGCACCACCAAAATCGATCACGAACCGGGTGATCGGGATCATGAGCACATCGTCTTGGGACCGGCCAAATGAGGAGCCGCGCTCGGCAAACGTGCCGATCACCTGGTAGGTCTTCCCCATAATCTTGACCGACTTGCCCAACGGATTCTCCGAGGGGAACAGCTTAGAAACAATCGTCTGGCCAATGATGATCACCGGCCGGGCGAGATCGGTATCGGCCTTGGTGAAATTACGACCCAGATTGATCGAATATTGATTCGCCGTGAGGAAATGCTCGTCGGTGCCGCCGAACGTAAGGCCCGGAGTCGTCTTCCGGTTTTCGTAGGTGGCTTGGGCGATGCCGTCACGGTTGAACATTTTCACACACACCACCTCGGTGTGGCTCTCCAACAGCTGGATCAGCCGCTGGGCATCGGCCAGCGTGATGTCCCGCCGATTTTCGAAGCGGCGGCGATTAGATCCGTCGCTGCTAAAACCCACCGGGTTTTTCCCGATCTGGATGATATTCGAACCGAGAAAACTGAGTCCCGATTCGACGGAGTCGCGGAGCGCGGTGACGGCGGTCATCACCCCGATCACGGAAAAAACCCCGATCGTGATGCCCAGCATCGTGAGCGACGAACGCAGCTTGTTTGCTCCGAGGGAGCCCAAGGCCATGCGCAAAATTTCGGAGATTTTCATGCGCGGATCATTCGTAACGCAGCGCCACCACCGGGTCCAACCGCGACGCGCCCCACGCCGGCGCGAAGCCCGAAACGATTCCCGTCGCGATCGAAACCGCCATGCTGATGAACACTAGGCTCACCGAAAATTCCACCGGGATCGCCGGCAAGGTCACGCTCACGACCTGCACCAACGTGTAAGTAAGCAGAAGCCCGGCGATGCCCCCGATCAGGCAGATCGACACGGCCTCGATGAGAAACTGCAACAAGATGGTCCGACGGCGCGCCCCCAGCGCCTTGCGAGTGCCGATCTCTTTCGTGCGTTCCTTCACCGAAACGAAGGTGATGTTCATGATCCCGATCGCCCCGACAAAGAGCGAAAGCCCCGTGATGAAAAGTCCCGCCAACGCGATCCCTTGCTTAATCGGGTCAAGCTGGGCCTTGAAGGCACCTTGCTCGTTGATGTTAAAATTGTCTCGCTCGCCCGGCAGTTGGCCGCGGACCCGTCGCACCGCCCCGATGAGCTCCTCGCGGGCCTCGGCCACGCGCATCTTGTCGGTGATTTTGACCCGCAGTTCCGCGCCGCGGCGCACGCTGAAATATTTCCGGAACGCCTCGAGCGGCAAAATCACCTGGTTGTCGAACGAGAACAGGCCGAGGAACGAGCCCTGCTTCGCGACCACGCCGATGACGGTGAACGGATGGCTACCCACCAGCACGGTCTCGCCGAGTGGCGAGCGATTCTGAAAAACCGCCTCAGCGACATCGAAGCCGAGCACGCACACCGGACGACCTCCGTTGGCTTCAGTTTCATTGAAGAGGCGGCCCTCCGAAAAATCCGCACTGATCAACCGGCCGTAGTCTGCCGTAGTGCCGATGGTGAAAACTCCGCTCACCTTGTTCTCTCCATATTTCACCGATGTGCTGCGGCTGGAAACCGGGACCGCCACTTCAAGCAGCGAGTTCGGGGTCTGCTCGATGATCCGGTTAAGTTTGTCCGCTTGGTCCGGCATGATCGCGGGCCGGTTGCTGTAATTCCAAAAATCTTCGACCGGACCCCACGGCCATTTCTGCACGTAAAGCACGTCGTCGCCGAGCATCGCGAGGCTCTTGTTAAACCCGGTATCGATCCCGCGAATCGCGGTCCCCATCAGCGTGACGGCCACGATGCCGATGATCACCCCGAGCGCCGTCAAAATCGAACGCAACTTGTTCGCCCGGATCTGCGCGAACGCGATGCGGAAAGACTCGGTGAGCTCATAGATCAGGCGAGTCATGAGATTTTCGATTTGGACGGCACGGTGACGGCTGCGGGATGACGAATTTCCGGGAACTCGAAAATCATCCGACCGGTCCGTCGCTCTCGATCAGCCCGTCGCGGAGGCGGACAATGCGGCGGGCGTGGCGGGCGATGTCTTCCTCGTGGGTGACCACGATGAGGGTGTTGCCCTGCGCGTAGAGCTGCTCAAAGAGCGCCATGATCTCGACGCCGGTTTTCGAATCGAGATTACCCGTGGGCTCGTCGGCGAGGATGATCGACGGCGAGTTCACGAGCGCGCGCGCGATGGCGACGCGTTGACGCTGGCCGCCGGAGAGTTCGTTGGGCCGGTGGTGCAGCCGGTCCCCGAGGCCGACGTTTTGCATCGCTTGGATGGCCTTGGTCTTCCGCTCCGCCGGAGAATAGCCGGCGTAAATCAGCGGAAGCTCGACGTTGGCGAGTGCGGTCGAGCGCGGGAGCAAGTTGAAGGTTTGAAAGACAAAGCCGATCTCGCGGTTCCGGATGTCGGCCAGCTCGTCGTCGACCATCGTCGCCACGTTCTTGCCGGTGAATTCGTAGCGACCTTCGCTGGGGGTATCGAGACAGCCCAGCATGTTCATGAGGGTCGATTTTCCGGAGCCCGATGGCCCCATGACGGCGAGGTATTCGTTGCGGTGAATCTTCACCGAGACCCCGCGCAGGGCGTGAATCGTCTCCTCACCCATTTGGTAAAGTTTGGTGACGCCCGCGATGTCGATGACCAGCGGCCCGGCGGGTCGGGTAATGCGGCCGGCGAGTTCCGGCGCGAGTGAGGGTGTCATGGCGGGAGGCGTCGGGGATGAACCGAGCTTACTTCTTCTCCTCGTCCTTCTTCGGCTGCTCGATCTTCACGGCCATCCCGTCCTTCAGCTTGCGGCTGATGGCGGCGTAGCTGCCGGCGACAATTTCCTCACCCGATTTCACGCCGGACTTGATCTCGATGGACATGTTGTCGGCGATGCCGGTCTCGACTTTGCGGATCTCAACCACGTCGCCTGTTTTGATGAACACCACGCGATCCAGCTTGGTTAAGTTACGGCGCGCATCTTCACGCTCGTTGGCGAGGTCGAGGTCGTTGCCTGATTTCTCCTTATTCTCTTTGGCCTTGGCCTTCTGAATATCCTCGGTGGTCTTACCGCCGGCAGCCCGCACGGTGACGCTCTGAATCGGAACGGCGACCACGTCCTTCACCGTCTGAGTCTCGATGTCCACCGTGGCGCTCATGCCGGGGCGGAGATTCAGTTCGCGATCGACGATGCGGATCTTGACGAGGAAATTAGTCACCTCGTCGGTGTTGAGAAACTGGTTTGAGCCCGCTCCGGAACCACCGGAACCTTGAGCGGACGAGGAAATCTCGTAAACCGCGCCGGCAAACTTGCGACCCGGAAACGCGTCGATGGAAATGACCGTCTTGTCACCGAGCTTCACGTTGACGATGTCGTTTTCGTTCACTTTCACGCGGACTTCCATGTTGGTGAGATCGGCGACGCGCATGATTTCGGTGCCCGTAAAGCTGCTTTGGGCGACGACCCGCTCACCCACCTCGCTGGTGAGGGAGCTGATCGAGCCGTCCATCGGCGAGTAGATAGTGGTCTTGCTGAGTTGGTCGCGGGATTGGCTCAAGGAGGCCTCGGTGCGGCGAATCTGGGCCCCGTAGTTTTCGACGTTGGCTTGGGCGACTTCGAGCAAGGTCTTAGCGGCGGTGAAATCGGCCTCGGAGACGAGGTTTCGCTTATGCAGCTCTTCGGATTGGGCGAAATCCTGGGTCGCCTTCGCGAGCTGGGCGCGCCCGAGGACGGCGGTGGCCCTGGCGGAGGCAAGCGCGGCCTCCTGTTGCTCAAGTTGAGCCTGATAGGTGTCGGGCTTGATCCGAACCAAGAGCGTGCCCTTTTTGATGATCTCACCCTCTTTGACGGGAATCGCGATGATTTCGCCGGCGACCTCGGGCGAGATTTTGACCTCAGTTTCCGGCTGAATCTTACCGGTGGCAGTCACAAGTTGGGTGATGGTCTTAACGACCGCTTTCTCCGTTGTAATCGGGGTAGCCTCACTGTCCTTGCCCTGCTTATAATAGACGCCGCCGCCGAGAGCGGTGAGCAACAGGATCGCACCCATAACGATGGCGATCGTCTTGGATTTCTTGGGCGCAGTGGAGACAGGTGCAGCGGCTTTCATGAATGTAAGAGGAAGACTGTGATCGGCAATACGTTGGATGCGGCCGGCGACTAAGCAAGTCCCTCGTGGTGCCCAAAAATGAGTGTGGCGAGGCCCACAACGGCCCCGCCACGATTACACAACTGCTGACTAGGAACAAAGGAAAACGAAACGCGGACCATCGCCGAGAGGAAGTCCGTTGCGCCAGACCGGCCCGATTCCGCGACCAATGACCTCGGCCCGGCGCAGGCCGGACTGAAACGTAATGAGTCGAAAACGACGGGCATGAACCAACAACACGGGGTCCAAGAAAAAATTTGCAGAATACTTGGACGACCGGCGGAGCTGAAGGCTGGACGGCGATCAGGTCGGCAGCGAACCGCACGGGGTTCAAACTGAAAAAAAGCCGGGCTCCCAAGAGCCCGGCCGGTTGCTGTCGTGGCAGCCGAACCGCCGACCTCAGCCCGCCGCGCCCAACGCCGGCAGGCTCGCCGCCGCCGTCGCCTGACCGTGGCGTTTGTTCTGCTCGTCCGGGGTGCGGAGACGGATCGTCGCCGCCAAGGCCGGAAACTCCGCCGCCAAGACCGCCTCCGCCCGCTCAAGGATGATCTCGCCACCTTCGCCCGAGGTCACACGACCCAGCACGAGCAAGTTTCGCACCTCATAAAAATCGGCGTAGTGCACGATCGCATAGCCGAAACACACGCCGATGGTTTCGTAGATCGCCCGGGCCCGCGGGTCGCCGGACTTCATCGCGTCCTGCACCGCGATCAATTGTTCCGGCAACGCCAGCGTGGCCGGAAAATCGAAGCCCGCCTTTTTCGCCAGCCGGCCCACCCCTTGTTGGGAGAAATATTGCACGCCGCAGCCGATGTCGCCCGACCACTCGTCGCGCGGCGCATCCGGCCGGTAGTCCACCGGGGCAAACGCCAGCTCGTTGAGCCACGGGGTGATGTTGCCCGCGGGCGTCACGTAGCCGCCGGCTTGGCTCGTGCCCATCGAGATGCCGAGGACCGCGTTGTCGCCCATCGACATCGAGCCGGCCAACGCCGTGACCTCGCCGTCGTTCACCACTTCAAACGGCACGCCGCCCCACCGTTCCCGCAGCGTAAAAAACATCCGCCGCACCTGGTGCTCGAAATCCTCCGCCGACACTCCGCGAAACAACGACGCCGCGCGCACCTCGTTGTTCACATAAACCCCCGCCGCGCTGCCGCCGATCGCATCGACCCGCGGCAGGTGCGCCGCCGCCCGTTTCAGCGAATCATGCACGCCTTCGAGGTGATAACCGGGGTCTTTTTGAAAATACGGATCCCAGGCGATCTCTTCCGAGAACACGACCCGGCCGTCGATCAGCGCCGCCGCCTTCCGGTCACTGCCGCCCAGGTCGAAGCCGATTCGGCAACCCCCGAGATTTCGCCCCATCGGCACACTGGTCTCGACGCTCGCCGGCAATGCTCCCCACGGCGCCGCCTCGACGGAAAACGGCCGGCCGAAAATCTTTTCCCCCATGAAATCGCAATCAAAAGCCCGGGCGCCCTGCGGCGAATACGTCTTTGCCAACTCCCGCGCGACTTCATCCGCGCCCGCCACGAGCACGCGAGGGCCACCCTTCATCCAAAGCAGAAACTTCAAGAGTCGCTCCGCATAAATCAGCGAGAGCGCCGCCGCCGGGTGTCCGGCGGAGAGCACGCGACTCTCATGCCGGAAGACTGCGCCGTCGTTCCGCACGAGCACGAGGGCGAACGGCCGCGCGCCCGGGTCGGCGGCCACCAGGGCACGGTAAGCGCGCTGCCAAAGGGCCGCGGGGAGAAAATCGGGATCAAGGACCGGACGGAGTTTCGGGGCGACAGACAGCATGGAGATCAACGGGCGACGCTAGTTCACCGGGCTCGAATTTGGGAAGCGCTTTT
>CAMCWW010000026.1:0-36173 GCA_945882935.1 Opitutus sp. GAS368 | reverse complement strand
CTGGGCCAGCGACGCTCCGGTCGCCGAGCCCTCGTCGCGCTTACCAACCGTCCGCCACTTTGCGCTGGTGTGCGAAGCGCGCGAGACGTTGCCGCTCCCACGCGGCATACTCCTTCCAGCCCAGTTTATCGTAGAGCGCCGCGCGATCCGTGCGCAGTTTCCGGTCCGAGGGCTCGTCCTTCAGCCGGGCGTTAAGCGCGTCCAACGCGAGGCCAAACAACTTGGCCTGCTCCAACGCCGCCGCCTCGATCGCCCGCGTTTGCTTGTCGCCGGGCTCGGGCTCCCAGCGCCGCGCTTCCGCCAACGCTTTCCAAGCCGCGTCCCAGGCTCCGGCCGCGCGCTGGACATCCGCCCGCAACCGTTCCGTGCGCGCCAAAATCTCCCGCTGAGCCGTGAAACGTTTCTTCTCCCGCTCGAGCGCCGGCCGGGCTTCCTGATCGTCGGATGCTGCCGCCGGCGGTGCGCCGAAATACTGCGCCACCGCCTCGGGTCCGGCCAACTTCGCCGCCTCGTCGAGCAACGCCATCACCGCCGGCACCGCGTCGAGCGACGGACCGGCCGGTTTCGCCTTTTCCCCTGCTACCGTCGTCGCGGCGGGTTTGGCCTCGGCGGCATCGTCGGACTTCGGTTTATCCTCATCCTCGGCCTTTGCGTCAGCGGTCGCGGTCGCCCCGGGCTTCGCTTTGTCCCCGCCTGCGGCCGGCGTCGGTTTTGCTTTTGGCCATGAATCACCCGCCAGGCCCGCCGCGAGCGCCGCGTCGAGCGCCTGCTCAAACACCGGCGCCGCGTCCGCCGGCCGCTCCGTGCGCAGGCCCGCGAGCACTTCGACGCGCCGCGCACGCACCGCCGCATCCGCCGTGCCGCGCTGCTCGCGCACAAATGCGAGGCGTCCATCGTAAAGCGTATCCGCGAGTTTCTCGATCTCGCTACGGTCGTCCTTCACCGGCTTCGCCTTCGGGGCGACGTTGGTCTCTTTGGCGGGCGAAGCGCCCACGAGGTAAAGCAGCGGTTGCTTCGCGATTTCGCGGTTCTCGTTATCTTTAAAAACCGTATCGCCCGCGAAATACGCCGGCTTGGGTTCGTGCTTCGCCAAGTCGTCCGTCGCTTTGTCCTGCAAAAACAGAATCTCTTCTCGGCCACTCTTAAGCTTGAGTTCGGTCACATCTTTGCCCGCCAACCGGTCGCGCAAGCTCGATCGCACGCCGAGCGCCCGGGCCGTTTTCAGCGGTTCCGAAAGTCGCAGCGGGAGAGAGCCCGCCGTGCCCAACGCCTCCGCATCCAGCCCGGTGTAGTCCCGCGTCGCCGTGATCTTGCCCTTGGGCAGCCGGGTCGGCGTCCGCGTTGAGGCGGTCGAGTTACTCGCCGTAGAATCGTAAAGCACCTCGCCCGAGGTGTGCACAAACGTGGTCCGTCCGCCGCCGACGTTGTCAGTCAAGTCGACAGTGTCGCCACCCAGCACATGCACCGCCATCGGCTCTTTCAGATCGAGGGTGAAACGTTGCCGCAGCCGCGGCAGACGCTCGGCGGCGGGCGTCAACGGCGACGCCGGCAACTCCGCCCGCGCATCGAGCGTCAACATCGTCGTGCTCTCCGGCAGAAAGATATGGACGGCCCGATCCAGCTTTGCCTCGACTTTCACGTCGCGGTCCGCGAGCGGTTTGAGCTCCAGCGCGGCCCAGCCCCCGTTCGTCGGCAACACCGTCTGCTCCTCACCCGCGCCCACGCCGATCCACTCCAAACTCGTCTCGAGGGTGGCGTCGCCTACGGCACTGAACGCCAGCGAGCACGCCACCTCGGCGACCGTGCCCGGCTTCAGCCGCAGATCAAAGGTGCGCTCCTCGCCGGGCAAGAGCGCGGGAGTGATCTCCGCCTCCATTGCCGCTACGTGGGTTTGCGCCGCGAAAGCGATCGCCTGAATGTTAAACGTCCGCACGAGATCATCCTTCGCGCGATGCTTTACCGTGATCCGCAGCCGCGTCGCGTCCGCCGGCGCTTCGACAAACAGCCGCTTGGTCTGCGCCGGACTGAGCGCCACCGCCGTCTCTAGTTTTCTGTCCTTAAACGCCGAGGCCGGCGCCGGCTGCACGAGCGTCACCGGAATTGAAAACACCGGCCCGAGCTCCGGCTTCGCCGCGAGCAGCGCATCGACGCGCGCCACGTGCACCGAGCCCAGCGCACCCACCGGCACCGGCGGCGCATCGACGAGCAGGCTCACCGTGCGTGCGCCGTTGGTCAGGTGCACGAAACCCGGCGCCGTGATCCACGGCACGCTGGGCTTCAGCACCACGTCGCTTTCAAACGCGAAGCGCGTCGCCGGCCCGACCGACTCCGCCCACGCCGGCGTGATTTTGACCGCCACCCGTTGCCGCGCTTCGGTGATCACCTCGCGCAGAAGCAGCCCCCGGCCCTTGCTCGTGAACGTACCCCGGTTGACTTCGAGATCGTAAAAACCGCCAAAAGCCGCGACGCCCTGCAAGGCCTGCAACTTCGCCCAACCGCCCGCCGCGTTGATCAATCCCGAACCGCTCGTGATCAGCTCCTCCGCCGGCAACGGCTGCGAACCCCGCATCAACGCCGCGCGCAAGCGGGCCGGGCTCGCATCGATTTTCTGGGCCTTCGCCGCGCTCAGTACGAGCGCCGCCACGCCGCTCGCCGAGGGCGCCGCCATCGATGTGCCGCTATACATGTCGGCCCCGCGGATCACCTCCGCCGAGATCGCCGCAAACGCCGCGCCGGGCGCCATGATGTCCACGCCGAAATCGCCGTCCTTCGTCGGCCCGCGACTGGTGAACAACTGCGCCGCCTCCGCGCTCGGTTTGAGCGTGTTGTAGAGCACGCGGCCCATCTCGGGCGACATGTAGGCACCCACTCCGAGCAGGCGCGACGCCTCAGCCCCGGCACTGCCCGCCGTGCCCAGCGCCGGACCGTTGTTGCCCGCCGAGACCACCGCCAAAATATCGTAGCGCTCCGTCAACGCGTCGTAGATGCGGCCGTTGAGGTTCTTGCCATCCTGATAGTGGGACCGACCGCCCCAGCTGGCGTTGACGATATCGACCTTGTGCTGCGCCGAGAGTGCGAG
Organism: Opitutus sp. GAS368; assembly: GCA_945882935.1. Classification (GTDB taxonomy): domain Bacteria; phylum Verrucomicrobiota; class Verrucomicrobiia; order Opitutales; family Opitutaceae; genus Tous-C4FEB. The sequence goes on along the minus strand of CAMCWW010000026.1, from coordinate 33,094 downwards.
GGCCCGGAGTTCACTGGTGTTGTAGGAGCTCCCGCCCGAGCGGATATCGCCGATCTTGATCGAGAGAATCCGCGCACCGGGCGCGATACCGTCGCGGCCCGGGTCCTTGGGCGAGTGCCCCGCCGCGATCGAGGCGACGTGCGTGCCGTGCGCGCCACCCACCGTGACCACCGACAGCAGATCGCCGCCGGCGTAAACCTGCACCCCGAAGGTTGCAAACGTGACGTCGCCAAACGAACCGTAGTCGCCCGCGACGCCGAAGGGCCGCAGTACCTTTTCATCGCGCAGATCGCCGTCTTCATCGGTGTCGATCACCACGCGCCAATCGGTTCCGTCCTGCCAGAGCACGCAGTCGTAGAGCGCGCCGGGATCGATCATCGCCTTCGGGTCTTCCAGCGCGTCCAACGCCCCCGCGCGTGCGGCCACGTCGCGCTCGGCCCGCGTGCGGTCGGCCGGGGCCTTGGCCCGGATCGCCTTCAACACCGCGGCTTCCGGCAAGGCAGCCCGCTCCGCCTGAGTGCGCGAGAGGACGGCGGCCCGCGCCTGGGCACGCCGTTCGTTGAGACGTTTCAAAACTTCCGTGTAAAAAAGCTCCGAGGCCGGCTTGAGGCCGAGCCGGTATTCGCCGGCGGGATTCTTGACGTCCTCCGGCAACGTGAGCTTGCGCCCGCTCAGGCCAAGCAGTTGCCCGGCCGCATCCGGCTCGCGCTTGGTGGTCGTGACGACATCACCGGAGCCGGAGGCATCAAGGATATCGACGATCTTGCGCTCGCCCGTCGTCGTGACCGCGAGCCCCGCGGCCGCCGGATCGACGCCGGTGTCCCAGACCGCGATGACGACGCCCCGCCCGTCCCAAGTCGGGTTTGCCTTCAAAAATACATCCGCTCCGACCTCGCGTTTCGGAATCAGCGCCGAGCGCAACGCGACGAGATCAAGTTCTGCCGGCGCCGTAGCGGCGGAGAGGAAACCAAGACCGAACACAAGAAGGGCAAGAGCACGAACAGAGGGTATTAACATGACAAAACCGCTAATGAAACCGCCCCCCTCGGCAAACGCGAAACGCAGATCCCCAAAACCCACCCGCGCCCGCCCCTACCCCCGCGCCTCAAACGCCCCGTCCGCCCGCTTCGCCACCGCGCGTTTCAGCTCCAACATCATCAAGCCCGCCGAGAGCTGCGCCGAAGATAATCCGGTCAGCTCGGCCAACGTATCCGGTGTCAGCTGCGCTCCGCCCGCAAAACATCCGAAAATCCGCGCCTCGTCCGCCGTGAGATTCGCCGGCGTCCCGACCGGTGTGCCGGGCTTCTCCGGAATCGCCGCGGGCCGCAGGCCGTCGAGGTAATTCAACTCGCTAAGCAGATCATCCACGCTCGTGAGCAACGTCGCGCCGTCGCGGATGAGCTGGTGGCACCCCGCGCTTGTCGGCTGGTCGATCCGCCCCGGCACGGCAAAAAGCAACCGCCCCTGCTCGCCCGCGAACCGCGCAGTGATCATCGCCCCGCCATCCACGTCGCTCTCGATCACCACCGTCGCCTCGCACATCCCCGCGACGATCCGGTTGCGCATGGCGAAGGACTGCCGGTCCGCCCGCCGGCCAAAGGGAAACTCCGAGAGCACGGCACCGTGTTCCTCGATCTGACGGTAGAGTCCGAGATTCTCCGGCGGGTAAATCACATCGAGCCCCGTGCCGAGCACCGCCGCCGTCTTGCCGCCCACCGAAAGCGCGCCTTCGTGCGCCGCCGTGTCGATCCCGCGCGCCAGCCCGCTCACGATGCAGAACCCGAGCTGCGCCAGTTGCGCGCCGATTTTTTTCGCCGTCGCCTGCCCGTAGAGCGTCGTGCGCCGCGAGCCTACGATGGCGATGTTGGGCCGGCTGAAATCGTAGCGCCCTTTGCGATAGAGCGCGATCGGCGGATCAGAGATTTCCTTCAGCAACTTCGGGTAGGCATCGTCGCTCCCGATGATAAAATCCGCGTGGCTCTGCGTCATCCGCTCCTCCTCCTTCGCGACCTCAAATTTCTCCCGCCACGCGCCCAACGTCGCGCTGATCACCGGGCCCACGCCTTTCACCGACTCCAGCCGCGACCGTTCGGTCGTGAGGATCGTGCGCGGGTCGCCGCCCAGTGAATCGAGGAGCCGGTTGAGCGTGATCGGCCCGATGTTGGGCAAGGCGTTCAAAACCAAATACGCCTGCCGCTCGGTCAATTCGATGCTCATGACCTGCACTCTCGCAACCCCGTGGACGAAAAGTCGAGCATCGCGCTCAACGTCGTGGCCGCCGTTGTCCATGCCCGGCGGACGCGCCTCCTGTATGGAGGAGCCTCCGGCGAAAATACCCGCATCGGCATCATCGCCGCCCACGAAGAGCGGCTCGATGGCGCCCGTTGGTGGGCTTCGAGCCTAGCGTCCGCACCGTCGCCGAAGAACTGATTGCTATCCTTATGCCGCTTTTCTTCCCGCGTGGCCGACGATTTTAAGAGTCCCTAAAGTCAGCCAAACTGCCGTCGGGCCGGGCCTAGCGGCCGACCGAGCCACTATTTCGAGACTTCGCGCAAAACCGGACCGAGGTAGTCGAGCACTTGGGTCGCCGTGACCGAGGTTTGCCCGTGCGCCCGGGCGAGCGCATCCGCTGCGAGACCGTGCCAGAGGGTGCCGCGCGCAGCGGCGAGCATCGGGTCGGCCGGCGTCTGCGCGAGCAACCCGCCGATCAAGCCCGCGAGCAAATCGCCGCTGCCGCCCCGCGCCAACACCGGCCCGCCCGCCAAACTGAAATAAACCGGGCCGCCCGCTCCACCGCCCTGGATCCGCGTGACCGGCCCCTTAAGCACCACCACCGCGCGGTCCGGAACCGATCCCACGACCCGGACCCACTCGCCGGCATGAGGAGTGAGCACGCGCGCGGCCAGCCCCGCGCCCACGATGTCGGCCTGCAACGCATCGGCATCGAGCACGACCGGCGCCGGCGATGTCGCCACGATGTCGCGCACCAGAGCGAGCGTCTCCGCCTCGCGCCCAAGACCCGGTCCGATCACGAGCGCGTCGAGCCGCGCTCGACGCGCCTGCAACAAATAATTTCCCTCCAACGCGAGCCCGCCCGCCGGTGTTTCCGGCCACCCCACCCACATCACCTCCGGCGCGCGCGCCGCAAACGCCGCCGCCAACGACTCCGGCACAAACGCCGTCACCAACCCCGCGCCGCTGCGCATCGCCGCGAGCGCCGCCATCAAGATCGCCCCGGGGAAATCCCGCGAGCCGCCGACGAGGCCCACGTGACCGTAGGTGCGCTTGTCCGATTGCGATGTCCGCAACGCCGCGAGCGGAGCAAGCAGCGCGGGCATGAGCACGCGGGCAAGCGCGTCGGGGGCAACGCAAGTCGGCTCAAAAAAACCCAGATCGAGATAGCGCACGCGACCCGCGTTCGCCGATGCGAGCACCGGCATTTTTACAATTCCGGTCGCGTAGGTGAAATCCGCCCGAAAAAGCTCGGCGCTGGGCAGATCGACCGCTGCGCGGAAACGAATCGACGCCGCATTGATGCGCTCGATCACCGCTGCGACGCGCGGCGCAACCGGCGGGCGAAACTGAAAACCAAAAATCCCGTCGAGGCACAAACTGTAGCACAGACCGCCGGTCGCTTCCGCCGCTACGGCGGCTACGCGGTCGGGAAAACTTCCACTGAGCTCCCGCCATGCCCGCGCCGCCAACGGTCGCGACGCACGCTCGCCAAGGACAAACAGCACCTCGGCGGTCGCGTCGGGAAATTGCCGGAGCACTTCGTGCGCGGCGAGCAGCGCATCGCCGGCGTTATGCCCTTTGCCCGCCAGCACCAGCATGCGACCGGCCGGGGGGAAACCTCCGATCTCCAGAAAATCGCGCAGGACCGCCGCCGCCAACGCCCGGCCCGCGCGTTGCATAGCGGGCCACTCCAAGGCTTCGTCGCCGCCGAACCGGGCCGCCTCAAACTCGCGGGCTTCCGCGCAGCTGAGAATCGGGTCGCTGGCCGGAAGCGCAGACATAGGGCCTAGCGGGAGCCGGGGATCTGCGACGGCGGGGCCGCCTGGTTGCGGGCCGCCTCGCTGAGAGCGCGCCACGTTTCCTGATTTTTCGCCCCGATCCTCTCCGCGCGTTGCGCCTCGCTCTCCGTAAACTGAAGCGGCGAATTATCCCGCACGCCGCGCGTGAGCACCGGCCGGGTGAGACGCGGGATCGACCGGAAAAAATACATTCCACCCGTGCGGATGACCTGGAAGCACTGCGAATAACTGCCGGTTTCACTGCTCCAGAGCGCGACTTCTGTGCTGTCGTTCTCCCACGAGGCGGCACTCCCCCACTCCGCAAACACCGCTTCGATCACCGCGATCTGCGGAGCCGATCGCGCTACCGGAGCCGGGGCGGGCTCGAGGCCCGCCGCCGCAGGTATCTCCGAGCGCGGCAGCATCCAGATAAACAGCACGCCGATCCCAAATCCCAGCAACACCCACGAAGGAGCCATTGACGGTTTAGGCGGAAGCTCCGGCCGGGACGGCGGAGGCTGACCGAAGGCTTCGGGCTCGTCGGGATACATCGCAAATGAGACTCAGGCCCGCACGAGTGCGGCGACTGCCATCGCGGCGGTCTCGGTGTGCGAGAGACTGAGAATGACGTGCGTCGCGCCGACCTGCGCAAGCAGGGCCGTGGCTTTTTCGTCGAGGCGCACCAGCGGCTCGGAACGCTCGCCGTGATAGACCGACATCGACTTCCAGCCGAGCTCAGCGCCGATACCGGTCGTGAAGGTTTTTGAAATGGCCTCTTTGGCGGCCCACCGAGCGGCGAGGTGCTTGTGCGGGTGCGCCATCCCGAGACAGTAGGCGCGTTCCTCGGCGGTGAACACCCGGTCAAGGAAACGATCGCCGTGGCGCTCGAGCACGTCGCGGATGCGTTGCACATCAATCAGATCGCAGCCGAGACCGACCAGCACGCCGCCGGGAGGAAGGGAAAGGTTCATGACGGAGTCGAAAGTAGCGGCAAGCAGGGTGCGAGTAGCGAGTAGAAATTCAGTGGATATCGACCTCTTCGCCCGACGAGATCCCGTTTATTTTCCGCTTCCGGCGTGAGGCACTTTGACGTTGGCTATGGCGATGTCCGTCTCAACGCCCAAGCGCGAAAATCTGCTCGTCAACATCGTCTGCAACATCGCGGTGCCCTCGGTCGTACTGACGTGGGGCAGCAAGGCGGCGTGGCTCGGGCCCAAGGGCGCGCTGCTCGTGGCGCTGACGTTTCCGCTGGGCTACGCGCTCTACGACCTGAAAGAGCGGAAGAAATTCAATTTCATTTCGGCCATCGGATTTTTGAGCATTTTGATCACGGGCAGCTTTGCCCTCATGAAACTAGATCCCTTCTGGTTCGCGGTGAAGGAGGCGGCAGTCCCCGGAGTTATCGGATTAGTCGTGCTCGCGTCGATGGGCACCCGGTGGCCACTCGTGCGGGAGATGCTCTACAACCCCCAGGTGATCGACGTGCCCCGCATCGACGACGCGCTCGCCGCGCGCAACGCCCGGCCGGCGTTCGACCGCCTGCTGACGAATGCAAGCTATCTGCTGACCTTATCGTTTGGTGTCAGCGCGGTGCTCAATTACGTGCTGGCGCGGTATCTACTAAAAAGCCCCGGCGGCTCCGAGGCGTTCAACGCGGAGCTCGCCCGGATGAATCTGCTGAGCTGGCCGGTGATCGCACTGCCGACGATGGCGATGACGATGTTTGCCCTGTGGCGGCTGCTCGGCGGTTTACAAAAGATCACCGGGCTCGCGCTTGAGGAGCTGCTCAACGCACCGCCGGAGAAAAAATAGTCTCCGGCCGGCGTCGCCATCGGACCGCAGCGGCCCGCGGTGGCTCAACCGCGCTGGTCAACTGGCACGTAGGGCCGCAGAACCGGGCCAACGTAGATCTGTCGGGGACGATAGATGCGGCCCTTGGGATTGGAAGCGACCTCGTGCCAGTTGGCGATGTAGCCGGGAACGCGGCCGATCGCGAACATCGTGGTGAACATATTCACCGGAATGCCGATCGCGCGCATGATGATGCCCGAGTAGAAATCGACGTTCGGGTAGAGTTTCCGCGAGATGAAGTAATCGTCTTTGAGGGCGGCCTGCTCCAGGTGTTGCGCGATATTGAGGAGCGGATCGTCGATCCCGAGCTTGGCGAGGAGCGTGCCGCAGGCCTGCCCGATGATTTTGGCGCGCGGATCAAAGTTGCGGTAAACCGCGTGGCCGAAGCCCATGAGGCGGTTCGATTTGCTGCCCGATTTGGCGGCGGCGATGAAGCGGCTGCCGTCGTCGCCCTCGTCGTGGATCGACTGCAGCATGTGCATGACGGCGGCGTTGGCCCCGCCATGAAGCGGCCCAGCCAGAGCGCTGATGCCGGCCGAGATCGAGGTGAAGAGATTGGACGAACTCGAAGCGACCATCCGCACCGTGGACGTCGAACAATTCTGCTCATGGTCGGCGTGCAAGAGCAGGAAAAGATTGAGGGCCTTCGTGACCTCGGGGACCGAAACGTAGTCCTTGTAAGGCTCCGAAAACATCATGTGCAGGAAGTTGTCACAGAACGGCAGCTCCTGCTTCGGAAACATGAACGGCAGACCTCTTTGGTAGCGGTAGATCATCGCGACCATGGTGCGGATCTTGGAGATCGCGACGGCGGTGGCTTGGTCGAAGACCTTGAGGTCTTTTTCAAAATTATTGTTGGCTAATTGGGGGTGGTAGGCCGGCAGCGCCGCGACCATCGCGGAGAGCATCGCCATCGGCGAAGCGCTCGTGGGGAAACCTTCCAGAATTTTCTGCATCTGGGTTTCGACCACGGCGTTTTGACGCAGGCGCAGGCCGAACTCCTTGCGCTGGGCTGCAGTCGGGAGCTCGCCATAGATGATGAGGTAAGAGGTCTCAACAAAATCGCTGTGGTTCGCCAACTGCTCGATCGGGTAACCGCGATGGCGCAGGATGCCATCGTCGCCGTTGAGGAAGGTGATCTTGCTCTCGCACGAGCCGGTGTTGCCGTAACCCTGGTCGTAGGCGACGTAGCCGGCGGTGGCACGGAGCGTGCGCGTATCGACCGCTTTCTCGCCTTCGGTGCCGACAATCACGGGCAGGGGGTATTCTTTATCGTCGATCTTCAGCGATGCGGTATGGGTCATACCAGTCGAGCGAAGTCAAAACTGAGCCACTGGCAAAACAAAGATGGACGACGACGAAAAGGATTCGCGCAAATTAGCGCGCCCCAGCCATCGCTTAAGAAAATGTCGTGCGTCAGGCCTCAGCCCGCCGCCGCGACCGTCACGAAATTCCGGTAGATTTTCAGCCCCTTGGCCTGACTTTTCTCCGGGTGAAATTGCGTGGCGAACATCCGCCCCCGCGCCACGGAGGCACAAAACCCGCCGCCGTAATCACACTCGCCGAGCACCAGCGCCGGATCGGCCGGCACGCAGTGAAAACTATGGACGAAGTAAAACGCCTCGCCGTCGTCGGCCAAGCCAGCGGCAAGCGCCGAACCGGGTTGCACGAAGCGCACGGTGTTCCAGCCCATGTGCGGAATCTTGAACTCCCGGGGCCGCACAAAACGCACCACTTTGCCGGTAATGATGCCGAGACCCTGAATATCGCCCTCCTCGGAGTGTTCGAACAACGCCTGCATCCCAAGACACACGCCGAGAAAAGGCCGGTCGGCCGCGATCCAATCGCGCACGACCGCATCGAGGCCGGAGGCCCGTAGCGAAGCCACGCAGTCACGCAAGGCCCCGACCCCGGGCAACACGAGCCCGAGGGCGTGGCTCGCGGCGAGCTCCGCCGGAGTGCGCACGACCCGGGGCGCGGCGCCCACCGCCTCCAATGCTTTGGTGACGCTACGGAGATTGCAGATGCCGTTATCGATGACGGCGATCAAAGGCGGCTGGACGGCCACGAGGCTCGAGGCTTCGGACATGGAACGAAAACCCCCGGTCAAATCTTACCCTTGGTACTCGGCAGCTGATCGGCGGCGCGCAATTCGATCTGCGTCGCGGCGTCGAGGGCGCGGGCGAGCCCCTTGAAAATGGCTTCGGCGACGTGATGCGGCTCCTCGCCGTAGATCAGTTGCACATGCAGGTTCGCCCCAAGGGCGTTGCTAAAGGCGCGGCAAAACTCCTTCACGAGCACGATGTTGAAATCGCGCACAAACATCGTCGGCGCGTTCGCTTCATAGACTAAGTGGGGCCGGCCGCCCACATCGATGACGACGCGGGCAAGCGACTCGTCCATCGGGAGAAAAAAGAAGCCGTAGCGCCTGATCCCGATCTTGTCGCCCAGCGCCTCCTTGAAAGCCTGACCCAGCACGAGGCCAACATCCTCGACGGTGTGGTGATAGTCCACGTCGACGTCGCCCTTGGCTTTGACCGTGAGGTCGAAGAGGCCGTGTTTCGCGAACAAGGTGAGCATGTGGTCGAAGAACGGAACTCCGGTCTCAATCGCGGACGCACCTGCGCCATCGACGGCGAGGGTGAGCACAATGTCGGTCTCGGCGGTCTTGCGGGAGACCGTTGCTATGCGGTGTGAGTTTTTGACCATGTGTCCAAGGTGTCGGAGAGAACGAGCATCTCCTGATCGGTGCCGACGGTGATTCGCAGAAAAGACGCGGTCAAGGCGTGGCTGGGAAAGATCCGAACCAGAACTTTGTGCGCGACCAGAAAATCATAGGCGGACTTTGCCACCGCCGGGCTCGAAACGCCGTGCGCATCCTTCGGCTCCGTGAAAACAAAATTGGCCGACGAGGAATACGTAAACCAACGCCGGCGGAAGGCGAAGTCTACAATGGTGCGGTCGCGCGTGGCCTTGATGCGGGCAATGATCGCCGCGTAATAATCGGGGTCCTCGATCGCAGCCAAAGCGGCGGCCTGTGAAAGCGCGTTGACGTTGTAGCTGTCACGCACGCGGTCGAGCAGGCCGATGATCTCGGGGTGGGCCAGGGCATAGCCGACTCGGATGCCCGCAAGCGCGTGAGCCTTGGAGAGAGTTCGAACCACGACCAGACGCGGATGAGCCGCGAGCAGAGAAACCGCGTTCTCTTCGGCAAAGGGCGCATAGGCTTCGTCGACGATCAGTAGGCCCGGGAACCCGGCGAGCACCCGCTCAAGCTCGGCGTTCGAGAATGCGACGCCCGTCGGCGCATTCGGGGAAGTCAGAAAAAACGCCCGCGCGGAAGAAGAAATGATGCGATCAACCGGCAAACGCATCGACCGGTCGAATGGGATGACCTCCGTGCGCCCGTCCTGAATGCCGATCAGAACCGGGTAAAGGGAGTATGACGGAAACGTAATGCCGGCGGTCGCGGAGTTGGCGCAGAACGCGCGCACGAGCAGGTTGAGCAGGTCATCGGAACCGTTACCGATAATGACATTCTCCGCCGTCAAGCCTGCCCCATGATGGCGGGCCACGGCCGCGCGCAGCGGGGCACTCTTTGGATTCGGATAGAGCCGAAGCGAAGAACCATCGGCCCCGAGCGCCGACCGGATCGCATCCATCACGCGCGGGCTGGGCGGATAGGGACACTCGTTGGTGTTGAGCTTTACCCAACCGGACTCACCCGGCTGCAAACCCGGGGTGTAAGCGTGCAAGGACGCTACGTGAGGAAGCGCCAATGAGGTAAGCTCGGACATAGGCAAATGGCGTGCGGCAGAATCAACGGGTGCGAATCTGCACCGAGCGACCATGGGCATCCAACCGCTCCATCGCCGCGAACGCGGCCGCAACCGGAGCGCCTCGCTTCACGCTCGCGCGATCATAGCGAATGAGACTCGTGCGGCGTTGAAAATCAGCGACCCGCAAGCCGCTGAAGAAACGTCCCGCCCGCCCCGTTGGCAGCACATGACTGGGACCGGCCGTGAAATCACCGAGCGCCGTCGGCGTGAAATTACCCAGCATGATGGCTCCGGCCGTGGTGATTTCTTTGGCCAGCCGCTTGGCCGAAGACTCCTTTACCAGCAACTCGAGATGCTCCGGGGCCACGTAATTGGCGACCTCGGCAGCTTGAGCCAAGGTGCCGACCTGCACCGCGAGCCATCCTTCGCTCAACACCCGGGCAGTCTTTTCCGAGCGCGAAATCGACGGGAGCTGAGCCTGAACCTCGGCCGCAATTTTACCGATTACGGCCGCCGAAGTGGCTACCAAATAAATCCTTTCGCGACCCGAACCATGCTCGGCTTGGGCCAGCAAATCCGCCGCCGCAAAGTCCGGACGCGCACTCTCGTCGGCGATGATCATCACCTCACTCGGACCGGGGAGCGAATCGACTCCAACCGTGCCGAAAACTTGTCGCTTGGCCTCGCAGACATAGGCGTTGCCCGGCCCATAAATTTTGTCGACGGCCGGAATCATCGAAGTGCCATAGGCCATCGCACCGATCGCCTGCACCCCGCCGATGCGGTAAATCTCATCGACCCCAATCAAGTGCAGCGCGGCGAGCAATCCGTCCGCGACTTTGCCCTGAGGATTGGAAGGCGTGCAGACCGCGATCTCGGGACAACCGGCGATCCGCGCCAAAGTAACGGTCATGAGCACCGTGGACACCAGCGGCACCTGTCCGCCCGGCACGTAGATTCCAACGCGACGGATCGGGTCGAATTTCTCACCGACCATCGCGCCTTGGGGATTTTTCGCCGTCCAGTTCTTGACGAGGCCCCGACGATTGAACGAAACGATGCTGGCGTGAGCCGCAACGAGGGCGCGGCGCTCGGCCGCCGGTAAACGCGCGGCGGCCGCCGCGATATCAGCAGGCTTTATCCGGAACTCTTTCGCCCGCAATTTCGCCCCGTCAAACTTCGCCGCATAGTGAGAGACCGCTTCATCACCGCGCTGTTTGACGTCGGCCAGGATGCCTGCGACCGCCGTCGTGATTTCAGGCGGCACGCTGGAGCCTTGGCAGAAAGCAGCCAGATTTTCGGAGAAGTTTTTATCGGAAGCGTCGAGAGTGCGCATATCGGTGAACCGCGTGGGCGGGATTGGTCGAAAGAAGGCGAAAGCGGAAGGTTGGCAGCGGCGCCCAGTCCGCCGCCGGAAAAATCAACGGTTAGACAACGCTGGCACCGCGAAGAACGAGGGAGGGAACAACTCATTAACCATGATCTTCTCAAAGTTGATGGTGACCATCTGCGCTTTGCCGCCGGCCGCCTTCGTCACGGTTATAATGGTTTTCGGGAAGCGAACTTCGTTCACCACCATCGAACCTTGCTCGCGGATCGCACCACCGGCCTCGGTCTCAGTCAGTACCAAGCGACCGGTTGCGCTCTCAAAATAGCGGGTAAACACAATATTCGGACCATGGATAAACGCGATTTTGTGGCAGGCGACTCCGTCGACGTTCACCGGTCCTAGGTCTTCAATTTTGCCCCCAACGCGGTCGATGCCGCGAAAAAACATTAGGTTCTCAAGGGTGTTGGCTCGGAGCCGTTTGATTTGGTCGGCCGAGAGCAAAGTTTGCCGCCACTTCGCCGGGTCGGACGGATCCTGCTGACGTTGCCACGCATCATAGCCATCGAGTGCCGTTTGTTCGACGGCCTTCTCGTAAGTGATGCTGATCCGTTGCTGGCCCGGCTTCTGAAAGACAATGTCCACCGCAGCACTCGCAGGCTTGTTGGCATCGGCCGGATCGGAAGTGACCAAAGTCCCGACGTAATGAACGGACTTTACCCCTTCGAGATCGGCCTCCGCGCCGAGGAACGCCCGAGCTTTGGTCAAGATCGGCAGTTCAGCGTGAACGGAAATAACCCAAGCAAAGGCAAAAAGCGCAAAAAACACGGTGCGAAAGCGTGAAGTAATCATGGCGATTAAACGAGAGGAGGCGGTCGGCAAACGCAGCTAACGGAAACGAGGGTCATCACTCCCACTCGATGGTTGCCGGCGGTTTGGAGCTTATATCGAGCACGACTCGGCTCACTCCGCGGACTTCGTTGGTGATTCGACTCGAAATTTTTTGCAGCAAATCATGCGGTAGCTTCGCCCAATCCGCCGTCATCGCATCGATGCTTTCAACGATCCGCAGCGCGATGACGTAGTCGTAAGTGCGCTCATCGCCGAAAACTCCGACCGTCTTCACCGGTAAGAACACCGCGAACGACTGCCAGACCTTCCAGTAGTAGCCCGACGCAGCCATCTCCTCTTGGAGGACGGCGTCGGCATTTCGCAAGATTTCCAGATTCTCGTTTGTAATCGCCCCCATCACCCGAACGCCCAACCCGGGGCCGGGAAACGGTTGCCGCCAAACGACCTCTTTCGGCAATCCCAGCGCTTCGCCCACCCGCCGAACCTCATCCTTGAAAAGTTGGCGCAACGGCTCGATCAGCTTCAGTTTCATCCGCGCGGGAAGACCACCGACATTGTGGTGAGTCTTGATCAATGAAGCCGGGTTACCCGCGATGGAAACGCTTTCGATCACATCGGGATAGAGCGTGCCCTGCCCCAGAAATTCTGCCCGGCCCTTAATCGATTTAAGCGACCTCTCAAAGACCTCAACAAACGTGCGGCCGATGATTTTCCGTTTTTGTTCGGGTTCGGTGATGCCTCTGAGCCTCCGGAGAAAGAGCTTCGAGGCGTCGACTACTCGGAGATCGATCCGGAAATGGTCACCGTAAAGCTTTTCCACCGCAGCCCGCTCACCCTTACGAAGCAGACCATTGTCGACGAACACACAGGTCAGCTGCTGACCGATCGCCTTGTGTAACAGGGCGGCCGCAACCGAAGAATCAACCCCGCCCGACAGCCCGAGCAGCACCCGGCCCTTGCCCACTTGCTCCCGAATGGACGCGACCGACTGGGCAATGAAGTCTTTCGTCGTCCAATCTTGTTTGGCCCCGCAGATACCGACCAAAAAATTGCGAATCATATCTCCGCCCCGCTCCGTATGAAACACCTCAGGATGAAATTGAATGCCGTAAAACCCTCTTTTCCTGTCCTCGATCCCCGAAAAAGGCGAGTTTTCAGACACGGCGGTGGCAACAAACCCGGGAGGCAGTTTTTCAAGCTTGTCCCCGTGCGAATTCCAAATCCGAAGCTTTTTCGGCAGACCGGCGAACAGTTTGCTTTGTTTCGTAATGGTAAGATGACCATGGCCATACTCACGTGCTTTGCTGTGGGCCACGTGCCCGCCGAGATGATGCCCCATCAATTGGACGCCGTAGCAAATGCCCAATATTGGCACCCCAAGATCGAAAATGCCACGATCCGGATGGGGAGCCGTCTTCGAATAAACACTTTGGGGACCACCAGAAAGAATGATTCCTGCGACCCCGTCTTCGCGAAGTTTTTCGGCCGGAGTCTCGTAGTGATAAATCTTCGAGTAGACTTGGCACTCGCGAATACGGCGGGCGATCACCTGGGTGAGTTGCGAACCAAAATCTAGGACAGCAATAATCTGTGGCATGGGAGTGGACTAACGATTCGACGACGGGTCTCACCAAACACGAAGAGCCCGATAGTCGTCAAATGCGGTGTTAAAATTTCAGTCGTGTAGTCTCATGGCCGCAGCGCGGACATTTACAGAGCTCCGTTCCCGATGGAGCCGTAAAAAGTTGATCGCATCGGAGGCAGAGGAACGTGGTCTTCCGTCGTTCTTTCTCGAACCGCAGATGATCGCGCCGATCGTAGTAGAGCCACAAACCGAGAAACCCCAGCGCGACCAAAACACAGTAGATCACTGCACCCGTCGTCAGATCAAACATGGGGTCGAAATAGGCGACCGCCGGAGCCAGGGGCAAGATTATCGCGACCGGATTCTCGCCAATCTTGACGCAAAAAAAGCGCCGACCCGGAGGTCGACGCTTTTGGCCTACAGACGGCGGATCGCCGGCCAATAACCCGAACGAAGCTTAAGCTTTTGCTTCGCCTTCAGTCGCCGGAGCGGCAGGGGTTTCAGCAGCGGGAGCGGCCACTTTGGCGACCCGGACCTTCTTTGCCTTAGCCGGCTTCTTGGCCGCTTTATAGCCAGGATCATCCGCCTTCACAAACTCGATCAAAGCCATTTCAGCTGCATCACCTTGAGCACGGGGCCCGAGTTTGTAGATACGGGTGTAGCCACCGACACGGTTGGCGAAGTCTTTTACTTTTTCGTTGAACAGCAGCGTGATTGCGGTCTCGTCACGCACGTCGGCAAGCGCCAAACGACGAAGATGGATCGCGTCCTTCTTTTCGGTCTTAAGCGCCGCTTTCTTGGCCTTCGTGATAACTTTCTCGATAAACGGGCGAAGAGCTTTCGCCTTCGCAAACGTAGTTTTGATGCGACCGTGGGTAATAAGCGATGCAGCCATGTTGGCCATCATCGATTTACGGTGGGGAGCAGTGACGCCGAGAGTGGCGTGATGTTTTTTATGACGCATATTATTTTATATCTAAACCGACTCCCGATCGGCAATCCAGCCGCAGCGTGGCGCGGAACTGGACGGCGCGAGAGTCAAATGGGTTAAGCTTCCTTCTTCGTCTCAAGGAGACGCTCATCGAACTTCATGCCCAAAGAGAGACCTAGGGCCTCCAATTTGTCTTTGATTTCGTTCAGGGATTTCTTGCCGAAATTCCGGTATTTGAGCATTTCCTGCTCGGTCTTCATCGCCAGCTCGCCGACCGTGGTGATGTTGGCATTGTTGAGACAATTTGCCGCACGGACCGAAAGTTCAATTTCGTTGACCGACATGTTGAGAAGCTTGCGGAGCTTATTCTGCTCTTCGCTCACTTCGGACTGTTGATTCTCAAACTCGTAGGTCTCTTCACTCACGCGATCAAAGACATCGAGGTGATGTTTGAGAATAGAAGCGGACTGTTTGAGCGCATCATCGGGGGTGATCCGACCGTCGGTCCAAATCTCCAGAATGAGCTTATCATAATCGGTGATCTGACCGACGCGGGTGGCCTCGACCGAATACTTCACAAGACGAACCGGGGAAAAGAGCGAATCAATCGGGATCACCCCGATCGCCTGCTCTTCCTTCTTATTCTGCTCGCCAGGATAATAACCCCGGCCGGTCTTGATCTCAATCTCTGCCTCGAAATTACGTTTAGTGTCCAACGTGCAGATCACTTGGTCGGGATTTACGATCGTGATATTCGCATCGGCCTGAATCTCGGCTGCTGTCACCGGGCCCACTCTGTTGGCCTTGATCGTAAGACTGATGGCATCCCGCTTGTGGGACACGATGAGAACCTTCTTCAGATTCAGAACGATATCCGTGACATCCTCCACGACGCCGTCGATCGACTGAAATTCGTGATTTACGCCGTCAATTCTGATCGACGAAATAGCGGCTCCCTCGATGGAGCTGAGTAGAACGCGCCGAAGGGAATTCCCGACGGTGTGGCCATAGCCGGCCTCGAATGGCTCAGCGATGAATTTTGCGTAGGTCGGCGTAGCGCCTTCCTCGATTTTTGTGAGCTTGCTGGGGAGTTCGAACTTTCCGAGGCGTTTGGGCATGGTAATGAACTCTAACGGGTTGTTACTTAAAGGATGGGATGATTCTGAAGTTGAAGTAAAATTAGAAGCGTGAATAAAACTCAACGATAAGTTGCTCGTTGATGTTCTGATCCATCTCGTCGCGCTTCGGTAGCCGGGTGACACTTGCCTTGAACAGCTCCGCATTCAGCGCCAGCCATCCGGGAACATTGCGAATACGGTTCTCTTCGAGATTGCGGGTCGCGAACTGACGCGAAGCCGGTGCGTTCTTCACTTCAATCTCGTCGCCCGTCTTCACGCTATAGCTCGCGATGTCGAGCTTCCGGCCGTTAACGCGGATATGCCCGTGATTCACAAATTGCCGGGCCGCCGCACGACTCTTGGCCAAACCAAGCAGATAGACCACACTGTCGAGACGCGTCTCAAGCAGTTGAAGAAATCTCTCGCCGGTGACACCACGCTCACGCTTCGCAATCTCAAAAGTGCGGCGGAATTGGCGCTCAAGTAGTCCATAAACGAAACGGAGCTTCTGCTTCTCGCCCAGTCCGACCGAATACTCGGAGACTTTACGGCGAGATTTCGGTCCATGTTGTCCTGGTGGGTAATTGCGACGCTCAAGGGCCTTCGCGGATCCTAACAAATGCACGCCGAAACGGCGGCTAATTCTGGTGGTTGGGCCTGTATAACGAGCCATGGTAGATAGATGTTAAATATTAAGAGAGGATCGGGGAGACTTAGACGCGGCGACGTTTACGAGGACGGCATCCGTTATGAGGAATAGGAGTGACATCGACGATCGAAGTGATCTCGAGGCCGATCGCCTGCAACGCTCGGACCGCACTGTCTCTTCCGAGACCCGGTCCGGAAATACGAATAACGACATCCTTCAGACCGTGAGACATTGCGTTACGCGCCGCATCTTGAGCGACGATCTGAGCAGCGTAGGCCGTGGACTTACGCGACCCGCGAAAGTTGCACTTTCCTGCACTCGACCAGGCAATTACCGCGCCCTTGTGGTCAGTAATCGAAACGATCGTGTTATTGAAGGACGCCAAAACATTGGCCACGCCAGAGGTAACGTTCTTCGATCCCTTGGCCTTACGAACCTTGATTGATCCGATCTCTTCTTTTAGCAGTTCCTCTGCCGTCGGTTGGCGAGCAACGCCGCCAATCAACTCAACGGGTTTGACTTCAATCGTCGCCGCAGGCGCGGCGGGAGCAACCGCTACCGGAGACGAGCCGTCTGCTGCAGGGGCTGTTTTGGGCGCTTTTGGGGCCTTTGCGGGCTTCGAGTCGCCGGCGACCGATGCGGTCTTGGCGGTCTTTTCTTTCTTGGGTGCGGACTTTTCTTCGGCCATGTGAGTGGTAGGTTAAACTTCCTTAGCTTTGGTGACGCCAACGGTCTTTCGAGGTCCCTTACGAGTCCGGGCATTCGTGCTCGTCCGTTGACCACGGACGGGCAAACTGCGGCGGTGCCGGATGCCACGGTAACAGTTGATCGCTTGGAGACGCTTCAAATTTGCAGTGTGGTCACGCCGTAGATCACCCTCAACCACCCACTTGTGATCAGTGATCACATGCAAGATTTTGTTGAGCTGCTCTTCGGTGAGATCTTGGGCGCGAGAATCGGGGTCGAGCCCGACCTCCTTGACAATCAAATCGGCCCGCTGAGGTCCGATGCCGTAGATGTAACGGAGAGAGAACGCGATTTTCTTTTTCGCGGGTATTTCGACGCCGAGGAGACGTGGCATAATAGGTTGGGTTGGTTAAAAATTAAACTAACAAGAGAAATTGAATATCTTAGAGGCGTGGGATCGTGAGGATCTCAGGCCCGGTATCAGACGTAAGCACGGTATGTTCGAAGTGAGCGGAGGGCAGTCCGTCGGAGGTCACATGAGTCCAGCCATCAGCCAGTGTCTTGGTCTCGAATCCACCGAGATTGACCATTGGTTCGATGGCGAGCGTCATTCCGGCTTTGATCTTGTCGCCGCTTCCGCGGCGCCCAAAGTTCGCGATTTCAGGAGGCTCGTGCATAGCCACCCCGACGCCATGACCTACCATCTCTCGCACGACGCTTAATCCGCTAGCCTCGCACTGCGTTTGAATGGCATGCGATATATCACCAATACGGTTCCCTACCCGCGCCTGCTTGATCCCTAGGTCAAGCGCCTCCTTGGATACGCGAAGTAATTTTTCAACAGCCGGGGCAACCGACCCTACGGGCATGGTGTAAGCGTTATCGCCGACATAACCGTTGTAAAATACGACAACATCCAGAGACACAATGTCCCCTTCCCGAAGCACCTTCCGAAAGGAAGGAATACCATGAACGACTTCCTCGTTTACAGAAATGCAGGTATGCGCTGGGTAGCGCCGCCAACCATGGCGGTAGCCAAAACAAGCGCTGGTTGCGCCCAGATCGGCGATGTACTCCCTACCAGCCTCCTCTAAATCTTGGGTAGTTACTCCCGGCAACACCAGCTTCTTCAGCTTATGTAGAACAGTTGCCGCTATCGCGCAGGTTTCTCGCATCTTTGCGATACCCTCTCTATTTTTGATGGGTATCATGCGGCTAACCTAAACCCCGAAACAAATCGGGCGCAAAAGGCGTAACGATGCTCAACGAGTCCAAAAGCAATGCGCAATTCAATTCGTCCCAAATGAGAGAAAGAATCGGCAAAGGACATCCGTCGAAGATCAAGACTTGGAGCAACGTAGCCGGGCTGAAATCTAACACAATACCCGCTTCAGGTGTGCGCGTTAAGAACACGGCTCGAACGAACGAGGGCAATGATCTTAATTACCTTAGTGATAAGGTTTCGCGAAATCTCCTTCGGCGAATCGCCAAAAGGAGAGACGTGCTCAATGTGCAAAGAACGACCTCTTAACGTGCCCTTGGCTGCAACCAAAACACAATTAAAAGGAAATACGCTAAACAGCCTCCAAATAAGGCTCCAAAACTGGCGAGGTTGAGATGTGAAGGTCATCGAACCCCGAGTAAAGAACTTATTTCGAGAAATATCGGTAAAGGGCAATCGCGACGCCCAACCCCAACAGACCCAACATCGGCAGCGCGAGCTTCATAATTGCGTCGGAGCTCAGGGCATCACCTGTCATTCCCTGAGGATTCGCGCTCCGGGACCTGATTCGACCCTTCTTCAAAAATCCATCATAATGACGCTGCAAAAGAAATGTCTCAACCTGCCGCATGGTATCGAGAATCACTCCTACAGTGATCAGCATACCGGTGCCGCCGAAGAATATGGCGATTCGTTGGGGAACGTTAAGTTCGAACAAAAGGAAATCAGGCATGACCGCAATAACCGTCAAGAAGATCGAGCCGGCCAAGGTCAATCGGGTCATGATAAAATCCAAAAATTGCGCAGTCGGCTCCCCTGGCCGGACTCCGGGAATGTAGCCACCATATTTCTTTAGATCGTCGGCTATCTGAATGGGCTTAAACATCACCGAAACCCAAAAATAACTGAAAAACATGATCAAAGCGGTATCAATCAGGTAATAGCTCCAATGCCCTCGCAACAAATTCTGCGAGATCTCACTCAGGAACTTGATATTAAAAGCCGCACCGAGTTGAGAAAAAATTTGTTGGGGAAACAGCAGGATCGCACTAGCGAAAATTACCGGCATGACCCCGGAATAATTCACCTTCAGGGGCAAGAACGAACTTTGCCCCCCCATTACCTTGTTTCCAACCACCCTTTTGGCGTATTGGACCGGGATCTTGCGCTGGCCCTGGACCACCATGATAACACCCATGGTCACCACGACAAAAAGCAAGCCCATGACGACGCCTTCTAATGCACCCAGACTCTGCCCTGTCCCTATCGGACGGAAGAATAGATTGTAGGTCGCCACCGCCGCATTCGGTATATCCGCCAAAATACCTACGGTGATCAAAAGAGAGACTCCGTTACCGATTCCGCGCTGGGTAATCTGTTCTCCAAGCCACATCAAAAGCATGGTCCCGGCAGTCATAAAGATCACCGAAGTAATCAAGAACCCAAGTTTTCCAACTACCACAATCGGACCGTAGACGTTTTCGTCGTAGCCCGGGAAGAGCCGCCCGGGCTGTTCCAGCGCCCAAATCAAAAGAGTCCCCTGCACCAGGCAAATAAGCACCGTCGCATACCGCATATATTGCGTCAGCTTCTGACGTCCAACATCACCTTCCTGCTGAAGGCGGCTCAGCGCCGGCACCACTGCCGTCATCAATTGGAAAATGATGGAGGCGCTGATATATGGCATGATGCCAAGGGCAAAAACTGCTCCCTTTACCAGGGCGCCCCCGGTGAACATGTTGTAGAGCCCCACCAACGCTCCGCCGGTCCCGCCGGCCTGTTCTGCAAAGAATTTTTGCAACGGCTCCGGGTCGATGCCGGGGAGTGGAATGTGAGCTCCAACCCTGGCAACGAATAGAAGAGAAAGGGTATAAAATATTCGGGAACGAAGCTCCGGAATTTTTAATGAGTTGGTGAAAGCGGAAAACATTTCGAGTAATTAGAGCCGGAACACTAGGCGACCAAATCCACAGGGGCGAAGAGTTGACTGGTAACTATTCAGCAATCAATGTTTTGCCGCCCGCTTTTTCAATCTTGGCCTTCGCCGACTCAGAGAACTTCACGGCCGTCACATTGAAGGCACGCGTGACTTCACCATCGCCTAGAACCTTCAGGAAATTTCCGTCGTGGCGGACCAATCCGGCAACGGCCAAGACTTCGGCCGTGATATCGACAACCGAAGGATCAAGACGGGCGAAATCGCCCACATTGACAATCAGGGGCTCGACCCGGAAGGCTGCTTGATTAAAGCCGCGATGGGGCAATTTTCGATAAAGAGGCATCTGTCCACCCTCGAAACCAGGACGGATACTGCTGCCCGAGCGTGCACTTTGACCTTTTCCGCCGCGCCCTGAGGTTTTTCCGTGGCCACTGCCCTCGCCGCAGCCCACTCGCTTTTTGCGATGAACGGCCCCGGCGACATTCTTCATTTCGTGTAGTTTCATATGGATTTCCTGTTGTTATCGCCCTGCTTGGTTTTCCCAAAACAAGACTCGGATATAAAATCTGCCCCTCAGCGAGAGGATCTCAATGCCGTGATTTCGTCACCGGATCGCAGCTGCTGAAGTGCCGCCAAAGTGGCGTTCACCACCGCAATGTGGTTACTAGAACCCATGGATTTAGTCAGAACATTCTTCACCCCCGCCGCCTCAAGCACCGCACGGACCCCGCCGCCAGCAATCAATCCAGTCCCAGGCGAAGCAGGCTTGAGCAAAACCTTCCCTCCATCGTATTGACCGAATACATCGTGAGAAATGGTATCGCCCTTCAGCTTCACCGAAACCATGTGCTTATGGGCGTTAGCCGTGCCTTTCTTTATCGCATCAGGCACCTCGTTGGCCTTCCCATAACCAATGCCGATTTTGCCCTTTCCGTCGCCAACGACGGCAAGTGCGGAAAAACTAAAGCGACGCCCGCCCTTTACTACCTTCGCGCAACGATTGATGAACACAACTTTCTCTATCATCGCGGTCCCATCCGCGGAGAGAGTTGGCTTATTGCGGTCGTCTCGACGAGGTCCGCGAGGACCATTCCCGTCGCGACGAGGGCCACGTTGACCGCGGTCACCCGCGCGATTAGGCACAGGTGCGACAGCGGGTGAATCCGGAACGGTGACGGAGGGAACAATATCAGTGCTCATAGCGAATTAGAATACGAGTCCGCCCTCACGAGCGGTGTCAGCAAATGCCTTTACTTTTCCATGGTAGCGCGCGCCGCTACGATCAAATACAACCGTCGTGATTCCGGCGGCTTTAGCTCGGGAGACGAAGGCCACCGCAAGAGCTTTCGCTCCGGCAATATTAGCCCCCGCTTTGATCTTACGTAACTCAGGATCAAGGGTCCCGATGAAAACCAATGTCACCCCCAATTCATCATCGATCGCCTGGGCGTAGATATTCTGTCCGGTAAAGCGCACACTAAGTCTCGGACGGAGTGCTGTTCCGACCACCTTCTTGCGTATCCGCCAGCGGCGTTTTTGTAGCAGTTCAGCTTTGTAAATTGTGTTCATGGAGAAATCAAAATTAGGTAGAATTCGTTATGCGACCGTCTTGCCTTCCTTGCGGCGAACACGCTCGCCAACAATGCGGACACCCTTACCCTTATACGGCTCTGGAGGATAGTAGCTACGAATTTCAGCGGTCACAGCACCCACCAACTGCTTGTCGCAACCCTCGACTTTAACTTTGGTGCCTTCGACCACCGTGATTTTGATTCCCTCCGGTATGTCCATGATGATGGGATGGGAATAGCCCAAAGCCAAATCGAGCTGCTTGCCTTTCAAATTAGCTTTGAAACCAACACCTTGAATCTCGAGATCTTTGCTGTAGCCATCGGTTACCCCTTTAACCATCCCAGCCACGATCGAGCGGACCGTGCCGTACATCGCCCTCGAGAAACGGGAGTCTTCGGTTGGAGCAAAAGTAACATTTTTATCTGTGACGGTGATCTTCACCACGGGTGCAAAGACCTTCGATACTTTGCCCTTCGGTCCCTCAATCGAGACTGTCGAGTTAACGACCCCCACCTTTACTTTATCAGGAATAGAAACTGGCTGTTTTCCGATGCGACTCATGTTGATGGAGGATTACCAAACGTTACAAATCAGTTCACCGCCCGCTTTATTGCGGCGGCAATCGGCGTCTTTCATAAGACCCTTGGAAGTAGAAACAATAGCGATTCCCAGCCCGTTAAGGACCCGGGGAATCTCAGTGTAGGCCGAATAGATGCGCCGGCCGGGCGTAGACGTGCGATTGATCGCCGTGATCGCCGGGGCCCCGCTGATGTATTTCATCTTTACCACGAGTATCTTATGTCCGAGAATGTCATTTCCGCTGGTAAAGTCGGCAACATATCCTTCGGCTTTGAGGATCGCCGCAATGCTCTCTTTAAGTTTTGAGTGCGGCGAAACGCACTCCGCTAAACGCGCTTGGCTGGCGTTACGCAGGCGAGTAGTAAAATCGCTGATTGGATCGGTCATAAATGGATGTTTTTGAAGATCGCCGAGTCATATCCTGCCTGCAACCGCAAGCGAACTCTCGACGAAAAATTAGGTTACCAAGAGGACTTGGTCACACCGGGAATTTTACCCGCCAACGCCAATTCTCGGAATTGGATACGGGAGACGCCGAACTTCCGGATAAACGCGCGGGGGCGTCCGCTCATCGAACAACGGTTCTTAATCCGAACTGCGGACGAATTACGTGGCATCTTTTGCAGCTTCTTCGAAAGCGCAAAGAACTCATCATCGGTCGTAGCAGGATTGACCAAAGCGGCCTTGATTTCAGCGCGCTTCGCGGCGTGTTTGGCAACAAGCACAATGCGCTTTTTATTGCGTTCGATAGCAGATGTCTTCGGCATGGCGAGTGGGAATTATGTGGTGGCGGATTTGGCTTCAACCCGACGAAACGGCATACCCAAAAGCTTCAACAGCTCCCGGCCCTCTTCATCAGTCGATGCGGTGGTAACAATCGTAATATCAAGCCCCATGGACTTCTTAACGTTCTCGACCGTAATCTCCGGGAAAATCGTAAAATCCGAAATACCAAGATTATAATTTCCTTGGCCATCGAGCTTGGGCGGGACGCCGCGAAAGTCGCGGATCGTTGGTAGGGACACCGCCAGCAAACGGTAGAGAAAATCCCACATCGCATTACCTCTCAGGGTAACGCGGCAACCCACCACTTGATTCTCCCTAAGTTTAAAATTCGAAATCGCCTTACGCGACTTCGTCAGAACTGGCTTTTGGCCGGCAATAGACGCGAGGTCCCGCTGGATATCTACGATTTGGTTCTTATCGGCTTCAGCATCGATCCCGGTGTTCAGGCTGATCTTTGCAATCTTCGGAACTTGGTGCTTATTTTTATAGCCTCGGCTCTTCATGAGCTCGGGAAAAACATGCTCGGTGTAGATTCTTTTTAGGGCAGGAACGTGGCTCATGATAGGTATCGCCAGACTTTATCAGTCAGCTTAGTGGTGGGCAAATCTAGTAAAATGGTTAACAAAAGTAGCTGTTAGTAATCGGAGCACCAATCACTCCGCCGCAACAACGGCCTGCTTGCGCTTACTCGCATCGAAAACTGACTTTAGCATCAGGTTGGATACGTGGACGGTGCCCTCGCGCTCGACGATAGCCCCCTGTGGGTGCTCGGTTGATTTCTTCAAATGTCGCTTCATCATCGCGACGCCTTCAACGCGAGCACGCGAACTGGTCGCAACCACTTCCATTACCTTGCCTTGCTTGCCCTGGTGGGAGCCCGCGATTACAACAACTTGATCGTTGCGTTTGATGTGAAATTTCGAAGCCATAATTTATAATACTTCTGGCGCCAGCGAGATAATCTTCATGAAGTTCTTCGCGCGAAGTTCACGTGCGACGGGGCCGAAGATACGGGTGCCCTTTGGATTGTTCGTGGCGTCAATAATCACAATCGCATTGCTGTCGAAGCGAAGGTAGCTGCCGTCGGTCCGTCGAACCGGCGCCCGCGTCCTCACTACAACGGCCTTTACGACCTCACCTTTTTTTACGGTGGCTTCCGTGGCACTGGACTTGATGTGTACAGTGATGATATCGCCCACCCCGGCCGTAGTGGTGATCTGGCCCTTCTTGCTAATCATCGCAGCCCGCTTGGCCCCGGTGTTGTCCGCGACTTCTAAAATGGAACGTAGTTGAATCATTGGTAGCCTTTGTCAGTTTTAAAGTTAGACCACAGGGCTCTTGGCCGCGGCCACATTCTTGGTCGGAACCAAAGCAGCAACATCATTCTCGCTGATCGCGACTGCTTCCGACGTAACCGCACGCTCAATGATATTGATCACGCGCCAACGTTTGAGACGACTCAGCGGTCTCGACTCCATGATCTCAACTTTGTCCCCCACTTTTGCATCATTGGCTTCGTCGTGAACGTGAACCACGGTCTTGCGATTAATGACCTTATGATAAAGCGAATGAGGCGTCTTGTAGGGAATGGTCACTTTGATCGACTTGTCGCCTGATCGGCTGGTGACAAAACCAATGAGGGTCTTTCGAGTGTTACGGGTTCCTGAATGAGCGGTAGGCATGGCAATTAGGTCAGATTTGTCAGCAGAGATTAGGCGGCAGAAACAGATAGCTTCTTCTTCATCGTCAGCACGGTCTCTAGCCTTGCGATGTCTTTTCGGTAGGTTCGAAGGAGATGTGGCTTCTCAACTTGCCCCGTTTGTTTCCGAAGGCGGAGCTGAAGCAGAAGTTCACGAGTCTCGCGAAGCTTGGTAGATATCTCCGAAACGGAGAGCTCACGAATTTCTTTGGCGGTCATGGTATATAATTGGGATTCGGGCTTTTAAGCAGATGCGCCATCCCGCGCAATAAATCGACAGTGGAATGGAAGCTTGGCATCTGCTAAACGGAAAGCCTCTTTCGCAATGGTTACAGAAACGCCCGCAAGCTCAAAGAGCACAGCGCCTGGCTTGATGACGGCTACATAGAATTCAACCGGGCCCTTACCTTGGCCCATTCGAACCTCTTGGGGTTTCTTGGTCACCGGCTTGTGCGGGAACACGCGAATCCAAAGCTTTCCTTTTCTTTTGAGGTGGCGTGAAATCGTAACCCGCGCCGCTTCGATCTGCTGCCCAGTCATTGGGCCGCGGGTGAGCGATTGAAGGCCGAATTCTCCGAAAGCGAGTGTATTGCCACGTTTGGCGTTACCCGCGCGGGACCCCTTCATTACCTTGCGATATTTTGTTCGTGCCGGTGCTAGAGCCATAAAATTTTCCTACTTTTGGATGTTGCTGCTGAGAAACGAGATTATGTTGCCAGCTCCTCTTTCTTACATATCCAACACTTGACGCCGATCTTACCGTATAGGGTGAGGGCCTCCGAGAAGCCGTAATCAATATTCTCGCGCAAGGTGTGCAACGGAACGCGGCCCTTACGTTGCCATTCGCGGCGAGCGATATCAGTCCCACCAAGACGACCAGAGCATTGAATTCGGATACCTTCAGCACCGAGGGCCATCGCCATTTCAACCGCTTTCTTCATCGCTCGGCGAAACGCAATCCGACGCTCAAGTTGGAGCGCGACATTCTCGGCGACAAGTTGGGCCTCGATCTCGGGTTTCTTCACCTCTTGGATATCGAGGAGAATCTCTTTGCCGGTTAATTTCGCGAGATCAGCTTTGATATTCTCGACCTCCGCGCCCTTGCGGCCGATCACAATCCCAGGTCGGGCGGTATAGATCTTCACTCTTACTCGATTAGATGCACGCTCGATAAAAATTCGAGGAACTGAAGCTTGCTTCAACTTCGCCATCAAAGAGTCCCGAATTAGTTGGTCTTCGAGCAGAAGTTTTGGGAAATCTTTCTTCGTCGCGAACCAACGGGATTGCCAGTTACGGCGTATCGCGAGACGGAAACCGATAGGATTTGTCTTTTGGCCCATGGAATTATTTAGTTAGAGTTACCGTCGGACAGAACGATGCGAATGTGCGCCATTTTCTTCCGGCGCGGCATCGCGGTTCCACGCGCCCCGGCTTTGAAACGTTTCAATACCGGCCCGTTTTCAATAATCGCGCTCTTTACGGTGAGAGAGTCAGAGGAAAGGTTGTTATTATTCTCGGCGTTGGCAATCGCGCTCTTCAAGGTTTTCACGATCAAAGCCGCGGATTTACGTGGAATGAGGGTCAAGTATTGGACCGCTTCATTCGCCTTGCGCCCTTGGATGGTGCGCGCCACCTCGCGCACCTTTTTCGGTGACATGCGAGCATAACGTGTGAGTGCTTGGACTTCCATGGTGTTTTTTATTATTCCGATCGATCGACCGGCGACAGTATTGAAAAATTCCAACCTATCCTTTTTGTGTTATTTGGACAAAAATGTTGAGGTGTTGATATAAACCAGATCGCCGACACGAAAATGCTCGTCCCGGGACAGAACCTCGATCAATGCGACCGAAGCCGAATCACGCAGTTCGACGACTACTAAGGTCGCGATCAACACGTTCTCACGAATGATGTTCGCTCGCATCCCCAAACGCAGACCGGCCTCGCTCCCTGCATCAATTTCAACTAAATCAGCCGAGGGCGAAACATGGGCTTTCACCACCGTCGCTGTCATACTGGCCGTGGCTACGCCCGAAACGAGCGAAGCAATGAACAGTACAAAAGAAAATTGGAGGAGCGTTCGCATGCCAGTTGCCGTTAGATCTCCTTGCGAGTCATGCCGCCGTGCCCCTTGAAGATACGGGTAGGAGCGAACTCGCCTAGTTTGTGACCCACCATGTTCTCCGTCACATAAACCGCTGTAAATACCTTACCATTATGAACACTAAAGGTATGGCCAATGAAGTCGGGTGTAATCGTCGAACGGCGAGACCAAGTTTGGATTGGTTTCTTAGCCGCAGTCTTTACCGCCTTCTCGATTTTTTCGAGAAGATGGTAGTCTACAAAGAATCCTTTTTTGATGGAGCGGGCCATGATGCGATAGTTAAAGGGTTACTTACTTTCGACCACGCGGCTTACGGCCATTGTGGTGGACAATAATCATACTGTTCGATTGCTTTGAGCGTCTGCGGGTTGGAAAGCCTTTGGCAAGTTGTCCCCAAGGAGAAACGAGCTGCTGGCGACCGCCGCCGCCCTTCGACTTACCTTGACCGCCGCCGTTCGGATGATCGACGGGATTCATCGCCATACCGCGGACATGGGGACGCCGCCCAAGCCAACGACTACGGCCGGCTTTACCCAAAGATTGTTTGTTATGATCGCCGTTGCCAACCTCACCGATGGTGGCTCGGCACTTGGCATTCACTACGCGCAGCTCGCCCGATGGCATCTTCAACTGAGCAACGCCATCTTCAACCGCAACCAGCTCCAAGGCAGTCCCCGCAGACCGAGCGATCTTGGCCCCGCGATTCGGAACCAGTTCAACGCAATGCAGCCGGGTCGACGGAGGAATTAACGAAAGGGGGAAATTATTACCGACATTGAAGTCGTTGGTGGTGGCCTTATTGGAGGCAAAGATAGTGTCGCCTACTTTAAGCCCATTAGGAGCCAAGATATAGCGTTTTTCGCCGTTGGTATAGGCCACCAAGGCAATATTCGAAGTCCGGTTGGGATCATACTCCAGGGCCTGAACTTTGGCCGGCATGTCCAAGATATCGCGCTTGAAGTCGATGATACGGTAAAGCTGTTTGTGGCCACCGCCGCGATGACGCGAAGTGACCCGACCGTAAACATTTCGTCCACCGGTCTTATTTAGAGGTTCGGTGAGGCTGCGCAGTGGGCGCTCTTTAGAGAGACCCTCTCGTTTGTTAAGCGAAGTGAATCTGCCTGACGGCGTGAGGGGACGGAAAGAGTGAATAGCCATGGTGATGGTTTCGGTTATATGCTACTGGGACTAGACGAGTTCGATCTTGTCACCGGTCTTTAGCGTCACGATCGCTTTTTTGAAGTCGGACGTGACACTCGGTTGTCCTTGGCGACTCTTTTTATTTTTGCCGCGGTAGTTTTGAACGTTAACCCGGCGAACCGTGACTTTGAAGGTTTGTTCTACCGCGAGAGCGATCGAGTACTTATTGGCATCCGGAAAGACTTCGAAGGTATATTGCCCGAGTTGAGCAGATAGCTTGTTGGCCTTTTCAGTCAGAAGGACCGTCTTTAAGACGTTGTGGGCGTTCATCAGTTTTTACCTCCGTTGATTCGGGCGATGATGGTTTCAAGTGCTTTGGTGCTCACAATAATCTTCTTATATTTCGCAAGATCCACCGGGTTCAATTTAGCTGCTTCTTGCAGATAGACGCGCTCGATGTTGCGGGCAGCCTGCGCTGTCCCTTTGGAGAAGGGCGCATCGACCAGCAGAACTTTCCCAGCCGGGGCGATTCGACCCAAAATCAAATTCACCGCCTTGGTCTTTTTCACATCGACGACGAACTGCTCAATCACCGCGATCTCGCCGGCCGAAGCACGGTCGAAGAGGGCGCGGCTGAACGCGAGAGACTTAACTTTCGCATTAATCTTCTTCGAGTAGTCGCGTGGTTTTGGACCGAAGACCACACCACCACCCACCCACAAGGGAGAGCGGATCGAACCCGCGCGCGCACGGCCTGTGCCCTTCTGCCGCCACGGTTTCTTACCACCACCACGGACTTCTCCCCGCGTTTTCGTCGAATGGGTTCCTTGGCGGTTATTAGCATTAATGGCCACAATCACCTCTTTGAGCGCTTGGGTGCCTTTGTCTCCCTCAAAGCTAGGAATTCCGGCGAAGTCTTGCTCGCGGCTAGAGGTGCCATCTGAATTGAAAACGGTAAGTTTCATAACGGAGGCTCCAGATTATTTGGCTGCTTTCGGTTGTCCCTTGATGGCCGAACGAACAATGACGTCGTCGCCGTTGGCGCCTGGGATGGCACCCTTCACAAGGATAAGATTTTGTTCAGCAATGATTTTAACAACCCGGAGATTTTGCACCGTGCGGGCTTCGCTGCCCATATGGCCTGGCATGGCTTGATTTTTCCAGACCCGTCCTGGCGTCTGACGCATACCGATGGATCCGATCCGCCGATGGAACATGGAACCATGCGTCGCTGGACCGCCGGCGACACGGAAACGCTTCACCACGCCTTGAAAGCCCTTGCCCTTGGTGACACCGCTTACGTCGACGAACTCACCTTCCGCAAACGCGGCAACCGTAATCATATCGCCTACCTTGAGGGTCGGAGCGGATACTGACCGAATTTCGCTCAGAAGACGAGGTGCGATTTCGAGGCCTGATGCTTTCGCATGCCCCATTTCGCCCGCCGAGGTATTCTTGGGCTTCTTGTTAGAGAAGCCGATCTGGACAGCGTTGTAGCCGTCCTTTTCGACCGTCTTTACTTGAACGACTGGGCAGGGTCCTGCCTCTACGACGGTGACCGGAACTAAGACGTTTTGAGCGTCGTAGACTTGGGTCATGCCTAATTTTTTGCCGAGGAGCGATGAGATCATGTGCTAAGCGGTAGGTGGAAGAGTTCCGTTTTTGCGGCCTACTTAAGCGAGAAACCTAGCGGTGCCGGATAGGGCACATAGGCAGCTGCTGACTGTAGAGTTAGTTGGCTGGGTCTTAAACGTTGATGGTGATGTCGACGCCAGAAGGGAGATTGAGCTTTTTGAGTTCATCGACCGTTTGAGCGGTCGGCTCGATGATATCAATCAAACGCTTGTGGGTGCGGGTCTCAAATTGCTCCATCGACTTCTTATCGACATGGGGCGAGCGATTGACCGATAATTTTTCGATTCGGGTGGGCAAAGGGATCGGACCGGAGACGCGAGCTCCGGACCGCTTGGCCGTCTCAACGATGTCCTGCGCCGACTGATCGATCACTCGATAGTCGAAACCCTGTAATTTGATGCGAATTCGTTGGCCTTTCATGGCGTAAAAATAATTGGAGTTTAGCTGCGGGCCGGGCCCTTAGCGTTGGTTTCGACAATTTTGGCGAGCAGTGAATTGGGGACCTGTTCGAAGTGGGACGGAGTGATGCCGGCGCTCGCGCGACCCTTCGATAGCGAGCGGATGTCGGTAACGTACCCGAAGAGCAACTCCAAGGGCACGTGGGCGGCGATGATGCACGCACCTGCCTTGTTTTCCATCCCTTGAATCTGCCCGCGGCGACGATTAATATCACCCATGAGATCTCCCTGGTATTCTTCCGGAGTGGTGACCTCGACACCCATAATGGGTTCAAGCAAAATAGGATTAGCCTTCTTCATCGCATCCTTGAAAGCAAAGATGCCAGCCATCTTGAAGGCCAATTCCGACGAGTCTACTTCGTGGAACGAGCCGTCGAGGATTCGAATAATGACGTCCACCACCGGGAACCCAGCGACCACACCGTTGTTAGTTCCTTCTCGGATACCTTCGGTCGCCGGCTTAATGAACTCTTTAGGAATCGAACCGCCGACCGTTTCATTCAAGATTTCAACGCCCTTACCCTTTTCATTCGGCTCAAGCTTAATGATGACATGTCCGTATTGACCCTTGCCGCCGGATTGCCGAATGAACTTGCCCTCACCGTCGGCCGTTTTCGCGATCGTTTCGCGGTAAGCAATCTGAGGCTTGCCCGATGTGGCCTCCACCTTGAACTCACGTTTCATCCGATCAATGATGATCTCGAGATGGAGCTCGCCCATGCCCGCCAGAATGGTCTGGCCAGTGTCGGTATCGGTCTTGACGCGTAAGGTAGGATCTTCGGCAACCAGGCGTTGCAGGGCGACACCTAACTTCTCTTGGTCCGCCTTGGAGTTGGGTTCGATCGACATCGAAATAACCGGCTCAGGGAAAGATGGAGGCTCCAGACGGATGTCGAAATCTTCGTCACAAAGAGTATCGCCCGTAATAACTTCTTTCACGCCCACCACCGCGCAAATATCGCCCGCGTAAGCCACGTCGATTTCTTCGCGTTCAATTGCCCGCATGAGCACCAGGCGCGAAACCCGTTCGCTGCGCCTTGTGCGGGGATTATAAAGGGACATACCGCGAGGCAACTGCCCTGTATATACTCGGAAGAAAACTAAACGACCGACGAATGGGTCATTCCAAAGTTTGAACGCCAGACCTGCTAACTTAGCGCTGTCATTGACTACGGCCTCGACCGGATTGCCGTCCGAATCCTGCCCTTGCATCGGCGGGACATCAATCGGGCTCGGAAGATAGTTTACCACGCAATCGAGGAGGCGCTGAACCCCCTTCTTCTTGAAGGCTGATCCGGGGAATACACCTGTAAATTGGAGCGAGATGGTGGCTTTACGCACACACAGCATCAACTCTTCGACACCGATCTCTTCACCGTTGAGATACTTCTCCGCGAGAACGTCGTCAAAGTCCGAAACCGCCTCAATCAATTTATCCCGATACTCCTTCGCCTGCGCCTTCATCGCGTCAGGAATTGGCATGGTGGTCGGCTTCATGCCGAGGGGATCGTTGGCGGCCTCTTCGAAACTGTAGCCCACGTTCTGCACCAGATCGATCAGACCCGTAAAGTTCTCCTCGGCCCCGATTGGAAGGTAGAGGGCGTGAGCGTTAGCCTTCAACTTGGTCCGAATATCCTCAATACAACGGAAGAAATTCGCGCCGACGCGATCCATCTTGTTGATGAACGCGATCCGCGGAACTTTGTATTTGTTGGCTTGGCGCCATACGGTCTCGGACTGAGGCTGAACCCCAGAGACTGCATCAAACACCGCGACGGCACCGTCAAGCACGCGCAGGGATCGTTCTACCTCAGCGGTAAAATCAACGTGCCCCGGCGTATCAATGATATTGATGCGCTGTTTGATCCCTTTCCAGGGTCCCCACGAAGCGTTCCATGCACACGAAATTGCTGCGGCGGTAATGGTAATACCACGCTCGCGCTCCTGTTCCATCCAATCGGTAACTGTCGTTCCCTCATGGACTTCGCCCATTTTGTGAACCGCTCCAGAATAGAAAAGAATACGCTCAGTCGTCGTGGTTTTGCCGGCATCAATGTGCGCAGCGATCCCGATGTTCCGCGTCCATTCCAACGGGAACGGACGTTCCTTTGCATTGACCGGCGAAACTTTCGCTTTGTCAGTGACAATTGTGATTTGGGGGACAGCGGACATGAGCTAAATATATTTTCAGATTACCAGCGGAGATGTGCAAATGCCCGGTTGGCTTGAGCCATCTTGTGAGTATCTTCTTTCTTTTTCACCACTGAACCCGTGTTGTTGTAGGCGTCGATGATCTCGGCAGCCAACGCATCTCGCATGGGGAGGCCTTTCCGCGCGCTAGCGGCATCTACGATCCAACGGAGCGCGAGGCTTTCCTGGCGTTCAAATGAAATCTCGATAGGAACTTGGTACGTCGCTCCACCGACCCGACGGCTCTTCACTTCGAGCCGAGGACGAGCGTTCTCAAGCGCACCTAGCATCAGATCCACTGGGTCACCTTTCTCCAATTTTTCCGAAACCTTTTCGAATGCGCCGTAAACAATCCGTTGAGCGATATTCTTCTTACCGCTTTTCATGATGACGTTTACTAAATGAGCGACGAGCGGGCTGTTGTAGCGAGCGTCCGGTTCAACGTGTCTCTTATCGGCTCTGTGGCGGCGTGACATGGTAAATTACTTTTGTTTGAGTTACTTTTTCGCGACTTTAGGACGCTTGACGCCGTACTTCGAACGACTGCGCCGACGCTTCTCGACCCCAGTTGCATCCAACGTCCCGCGGACGATATGATACCGAACACCTGGCAAATCCTTAACGCGGCCACCCCGCACCAAAACAATCGAGTGCTCCTGCAAATTGTGACCCTCGTCTGGAATGTAAGAGATTACTTCGTTGCCGTTAGTGAGACGGACCTTGGCAACTTTTCGAATAGCCGAGTTCGGCTTTTTCGGCGTACGGGTCATCACCTGAACGCACACCCCACGACGAAACGGATTCCCATCCAAAGCCGGCGACTTGGATTTGATTCTCACTTTGCGGCGGCCTTTCCGCACGAGTTGATTGATGGTAGGCATACTGATTTGAGAGAGGGATTTTGGGAAAAGAGGAAGACACTACCGTTGGAGCAATTCACGGCAAGAACTTTTTTGATCAAAGCGGAAAAAGAATCGA
>CAMCWW010000025.1:0-36710 GCA_945882935.1 Opitutus sp. GAS368 | reverse complement strand
CGTTGGACCGGCGACGACTCTTATTCCAAGGCCGACTACTTCAACGGCACGGCGCAGCTCTCGCAACGATTCGGCGACCGGCTCGAGATTCTCGCCGGCACCAATTTCAACCGCACGGAGACCGACTTCCGCAACATCGGCGCGAGTGTCTCGCAGTCGCTCTCGGCGACCGTGCCGACCACGCCCGGAATCTGGGTCGATACCGGGGCGAATCCTCTCGTGGCCGGCCAACGTGTTTACCGCACGCTGTCGTATAACTGGAACACGCCGTATCGCCTCAAGGACATCACTCAGACGCGCGTGGATGCGCTGTATAACTTCGAACTGTTCGGCAACCGGCAGGACCTCCTGTTGGGCCGGCAAGACGTGCAGATTCGGCAGAAGGACAATGGAAACAGTCAGGTTCGAAACAACCTCGGTGTGGCCAATTCCGCCAGTTTCAAGTCCTACAATGATCTCGGTTACTTCGGCTATGGCGGAGAGCAGGTTCGCCCCACCACCGACTCGGTCTTTTGGGAGTGGAGCACCGGTCACTACGCGGTGCTGCAGAGCAAGTGGTGGAACGAGCGGATCAACGCCATCGGCGGCTACCGCTGGGATCGCTATCACGTCCGCGCTTTGGATTTCGACTACACCAAAGCCAACGCCGCGCTGGGCAACGAGGTGATCGAGAATTGGGTGAAGAGCCCGACGCCGCGCGGTGGCGGCAACTCGGCACCGGGAAATGTCCCAATCGTCAACGGCTACCGTTTTGGCGGCAAAGTCCAGACCGACGCCAATGCAACCTACGGCGTGAACGTCAAAGTCACCGACGCGATCAACGTCTTTGCCCTTTCGGGCTCGGGCATCTTGCCCAACACCGGCCAGCGTGACGGTGCGGGCAATCCGTTCGGGGCCGAGAAAACCAAAGGTCTCGATATCGGCATCAAGGCCGATCTCTGGAAAGACCGGGACGGCAAACCCAAGATTTCACTCCAAGCCGGAGCCTATCGCGTCGAGCGCGAAAACGGCGTCTACAATGTCTTCTGGGCGCCGCAGCCGCGCTCGAACAACCGGCGGCGTGAGATTGCCAACGTCCCCGTCGGCGGGCGCCAAGCTTCGGGCACCGGCCCGAATGCTTACTCGGTGTATTCCTCCGGTTGGCAAGACTTCGAGACGGCTCTGCCCGTGACGTATCTGCTGCCCGCATCCTACGTCGCGGCCGCCGACCTCACCAGCCCTCGCGTGACGGGGGCGCCCCAGCTCGATGGGTTCATCTTGGTCGATTACGCGTCCCTCGGCACGGCGGCCAACGACCCTCTGCGTCGGGCCATGAATGCAGCCATCAACGACCCGGCAAACATCACCGCCCTCCAATCTGGAAACGTCGGCGCAGGTGCGACCGGTCTGTTCGCAAACAACGGTTACGCACGCAACCGCAACTCCGACGTGGCCTACGACGACAAGAGTGAAGGCGTCGACCTCAGCATCGTCTTGAACCTCTTCAAAGGCTACTCCGCCACCCTGGGCTACAGTTACATCAAGCAAGAGGTGACCGGCGGCTTCCAAGTCGTGGATCAAACGTCGGGCACCGAATATGACTCGTGGTGGAATTTCATGGGCGTGCCGTTGGCTGAACGTCAGTCCATCGGCGGCGGCCGGACCGGCAGCGTGAACTTCGGCGGCACGGCCGTCGGTAACCGCACTATCGACGCTCCCATCCGGCAGTTCACGATGTGGAACAAGTATGAGTTCTCCGGCGGCCCGCTCAAAGGCCTCTCGACCAGCTTGGGCTTCATCTATTCCGGCGAGCGTCAGAGCGAAATCGCCCTCGACAACGGCGTCCGCACCCGCGCCGATGGCCGCGAGAACCAACGCTTCCGTCCACCGTATCCGGCAGATTTGAAGGCCAACATGGCACTCGGCTATAAGATGAAAATCGCGAAGCGCGACGTCCGGTTCCAACTCAACGTGAACAACCTCTTCAACGATCAGAAGGACGAGGCCTTCGGCAGCAGCAAGATCTGGATCAATCCGGCCACGGGTGCGACGGTGGCGTCCACGGCGGCCGGAGCCCAACAGATCACGGTGCCGGAGCGGGCGCGGATTTATTTCACGCCGATCACGTTCCGCTTCTCGACGTCGGTTTCGTTCTAAACCGGCGATCCGTCCGACTCTTCATCACCAAGGGATGCCGCGAGGCATCCCTTTTTCTTGATCACCCCGCCCGTGTGCGCCCAGTAAAGACCGTTGGCCATGCTTCGGAATTCAATGCTCCCCCGTCGGATTCGCCTGCTCGTTGCGGGGCTGGTTGCGACGATCGCATTCGCGCCGACCAGCCAAGCGGTCGACTGGTTTGGGAAAGCTTACGAGAACCACATGGAGTTCTCCGTGATGTCGCGGTCCTACGAAACCTCGATCGGCGGCGGCCAACCGAAGCGTTACGTCTTGCTCAACGCCCGGCCGGGCGGGCCGATCGTGCGCCCCCGGCCGCTCACTTTGCCCGACCGCGACGTGCTCGCGATCGCTCATGGTGCGCTGACCCAGGCGGGTTTTGTCGCGGCCGGATCTGCCGCCGAAGCGGAGATCGCCATCGTCGTTCACTACGCGCACGGCGAGTATCCGCCGCCGTTTGATTTTATGGGGGTGGATCCGGTCGTCGTCCCAAGTTTCCGCTGGCCGGCGATGCTCCAGCAGTATGACCAGCGTTACTTCCGCCGCAATTTTTCGGACGCCGAACATCTGGGCGTGGTTCTCTCCGGCGCCGCCAAGGAAGAAGACCTTTTCAACTTTATCGCGATCCGGGCCTTTGACGCGAAGAAACTGCGCGACTCCCAGAAATGGGTTCTGCGCTGGGAGACGCGGGTAACGATCGACGCGATGAACCGGCCGTTGGAGAAAAACTTCCGCGCCATGATTCTGGCCGCGAGCGATTCCTTGGGCCGCAATAACCGCAACGGTGTCACCCGTTCGGCCCCGATCCGCAACGGCGTCGTCGAGATCGGCGAGCTGCAGGTTGTCCCGAGATAGGGACCGTCGGGAAAGGACTTCGAACTCTCGGGCAAGAGGCCCGTGCTCCTCCGGATCGAGTAGGCGTGGCGCTATGCGCGCACGAGAAGGTCGCGTTTGAGGTGCGCGGGGGACGTGCAGCCGGAGAGCGTCATCGTGAGGTCGAGCTCGGTGGTGAAGTTGTCGATGACCCAGCCGACGCCCGTTTCGCCGCCGGCGGCGAGGCCGTAGACGCAGGGACGCCCTAAGCCGATGTAGTTTGCGCCCAGCGCGAGCGCTTTCACGGCGTCGGCGCCGGAGCGGATACCACTGTCGAGGCCGATTTCGAGTTGTCCGCCCACGGCGTCCACGATGGCGGGGAGCGCGGCGATGGCGGAAATGCTGCCGTCGACTTGGCGGCCGCCGTGATTCGAGACGATCAGGCCTTGCATGCCGCAGGCGAGGGCCCGGCGCGCGTCGTCGGGGTGGAGAATGCCCTTCAGGGTGATGGGCAGCTTCGTCTGCGCGCGGAGCCACGCGAGGTCGTCCCAGGTGATGGCGAGGTCGTTGAAGACGGTGAGAAAATGTTTGGTGGCGGCGAGACGGTCTTCTTCGGGCGGGCGCGCGAGGGCCGCCCGGAAGACCGGGTCGCTCGTGTAGTTGGCCTGGCCCTTGCCGAGGAGAAACGGGTTGTGTCCGAGGTCGAGGTCGTGGGGGCGCCAACCGAGCAGGCGGGTGTCGAGGGTGACGACGAGCGCGGAAAAACCGGCGGCTTCCGCGCGGCGGATGAAGCTGCGGGTAAGGTCGCGGTCGCGGCTCCAGTAGAGTTGAAAAAAACGCGGGGCATCGCCCATCGCGGCGGCGACGTCTTCGATCGTGCGCGAGGATTGGCAACTGAGGGTGAAAGGAATTTTTCGGGCGGCGGCGGCGCGGGCGGCCGGGAGTTCGCCTTCGGGGTGATAGAGCTCATGGAGGCCGATGGGCGCGATCATGACGGGGGCGGATGAGGCTTGGCCGTGGATCGTCGAGGCGAGGGAACGCGTCGAGAGATCGGTGAGCATCCGGGGCACGATGCGCCATGCGCCGAAATCGGAACGGTTGGCGGCCATCGTTTCTTCGAGACCGGCGCCGCCGATGTAGGCGAAGGCCGCCGGCGGGAGGGCGGCGCGGGCGAGTTCGCGGAGTTTTTCGATGGTGACCGGCAAGGCGGGCGGACCTTGGTCGCGTCCGTCCCAATAGATTTTCATCTGATGGCCGATGCCAAAACTGCTGACGGGGGTCTTGCTCATGGGGAAAGACGAGTGAAGGAGAGGGCGTTGGACGGCGCGGTTGCTAGTCAGGCGGTGGCGAAAGGATTCAGAGGGAACGTGTGCATCTTGCCGGGGTTCATGAGGCCGCGGGGATCGACGGCGTGTTTTAAGGCGTGGCGGGCGATCGTGCCTTCGGGGGTCGTGGCGGTGAGGTGGTAGGTGTGGGTGTTGCCGACGTGCATACCCATACTCCGCATATGGGCGACAATTTCGTTGAAGCGCTCGGCGGTCGTGTAGCGGATGAGCGGGATGCCGCCGACGCCGATGGCGTCGGGCGAGGCGTTGGGGCCGACGGCGCGGGCGGGATCCCGGGCGCCCCATTCGAGGTGGATGAGCACCTCGCCGGGGTAGCGCGCCATGAGTGTGGCGATCTGGTTTTTGAAATCGTCGGTGAAGCCGGTCTGCACGTAGGTGATCGCGGGATCGGTCTTCATCGCCCAGAGCGTGGTGTGGTTGTAGGTGAAGTCCGAAAGGTAGGGCGGCTTTGGCGGATCGAGGAGCTCGCGGTTGTAAGTGACGGTGAGGCCGGCGGCCTCGGCGGAGGCGACCATCTCGGCGGTCTGGGCGCGGTCGGGCATGAGGAAGCTGACGTGTTCGTTTTCGCGGATATATTTCTTGATGGGTTTGAAATAAGACGGGATGGGCCACTGGAACTGGGTGGCGACGCGTTTGCGCCAGGTGCCGTTGCGCATGGCGGCGTCGGTCCACGCGAGCAGTTTGTCCCAATCGGGCGAGCTGAAGGCGAGTTGGTCGTAGTCGATCTTCGGGGCGAGGCGCATCTCGATCTCGGTCATGACGCCGGTGGTGCCGAACGTGCGGAGGGCAACCATGGCCTCGGCACCCTCGAAGCGGAGCGTGCGGGGCGCCGCTTCGCAGGTGAGAATGGTGATGGATTTGACGGTGTCACCGGAGGCGATGCCGCCCCACCGCACGCCGCCGATCCCGCCGGCACCGCCCCCGAAGAAACCGCCGAGGGTGGCCTTGACCCAAGTCGAAGGATAGCAACGCAGCTCCCAACCGGCGGGGCGGGCGAGCGTCTCGATGGTGATGAGGCGGGCGCCGGGCTCGGCGCGCACGACGCCGCCTTCGACGGAGTGGATGCGGTCGAGACGCGAGCAGTCCACCACGACCCCGCCGTGGACGGGCATGCATTGGCCGTAGTTACCGGTGCCGCCCCCGCGCGGGGTGACGGCGACGCCGGCCGTGAAACATGCGGCGAGGAGGGAGCGGAGTTCGTCGACGGTGCCGGGCTTGGCCACAACATCGGCGCGCTTGGCGTCGAGCAGCGGCCGGAGGGCGGGGGAATACCAGTAGTAATCTTTGGAGAGCATCTCGAGCGTGTCGCCGGATTCGACGAGATTGTCGGCGCCGAGGAGGGCGCGGAGCTCGAGGCGGAGGGAGTCGGGAAAAGCGGGCATGGCGAAAGGAGGGAATCGGGAGCGAAAGGTGAACAAACGTGATCGGGTCCATCAGGCAAGAATCCGATGTAGTCGCTCCAGCTTAAGAAGGAGAAAATTTTCAGGAAGAACTCGTTGAGCCCCTTGGAGCGAAACGGAGTTTTGTGGCAGAGTTCGTGGACCGGGCCGACGGAGCCGAGGAAGCTGGAGAACGTGCCGTGGACGAAGAGCGCGCCAAGCAGGAGCGGCACGGCCCAAGGCCAGTTTGCGGCGGAAACGTGCAGGTACGCGGCGTAGGCGAGAGCGCCGGTGGCGGCGAAAAGGGCGAGTTGCGGGATGACCTGGAGAAAGCCGCGGAGGTCGCTCGTCCGCATGAGTTCGCTCATGGCGGCGCGGTCGACCGGGGAGCGATACCAGTTGATTTTGATCGGGTCGTTCACGGGACGCGGGAGCGGGAAAGAGGCTGAGGATTACGAACAGGGCCGGCCGGTTGTCCACCGCCGGGCCGGGGTGAATGGGATGAGATAGAATTCGGATTGGCCCGGATAGGGCCGAAGGGGAAGTCATGACTAAGGGGTGAACGCTCGTCGGTCTGTGAGCGGCGCGAGGTTCCGGGTTGGGCGGGTTGCGGCGCGTGTTGGCAGCCGGCGCAGGAGAGCAACGCCAGAGCGGCTAGCGAAAGCCGAAGAGGCGGCGACACGGTGGAGTGGGTCCACGGCATCGGCGCGTGGCGGAAACTCAAGCCGACCGGTTGGATGCGGAGAGCAAGGGGTGTGCGAGAGGGGCGGGTGTAACTGGGGGTGTAGTCATGGCGTGTGCTGCTCGAGTGGCATGGGCGTCGCGCCCGGCCGTTTCCGAAGCGATGGGCGGAACGCCCATGCTAGTGCAATCACTGACGTCGCTTCCGGTTACACCCACGTTGTGCGCGGCGAGCGGATGAACGTTTACGGCGGCACTTTGAGCGGCTGAACTGGTCGCAAAAATTCTCGCATGAAACGTTTTTCCCTTGTTCTCGGTCTGGTTCTGGCCCTCTCGCTCCCCGCGGCGGAAAGCGAGACGCTTGCCCAGCGCACGCTCCGCCAGATCACGGAAAGCCAGCGCGCGCTCTTCGAGGACGCGGTGAAACAGGGCGACAAGCTCGACGAGGAGTCGTTTCGCGTGCAGCTCCAGCGACTCAGCCACAGCTACGAACGGTTTCTCCAAGACAACCCCAACCACGCCGAAGCCTACGCCTCCTACGGCTATTTGCTGCGCAAGGTCGATATGCGGAAGCAGGCGGCGGCGATGCTGCTGAAGTCCAATCAGCTCGATCCGAACCTTCCGCTCGTCAAAAACCAGATCGGTAATCTGCTCGCCGAGGACGGCCGGCCGCTCGATGCGCTCCCGTATTTCATGGCGGCGATCAAGCTGATGCCCAAGGAGCCGCTCTACCATTACCAAGTCGGCACGTTGCTGCACGAGGCGCGGGATGAGTTTCTCAAAAGCGGCGAGTGGACGCGGCCGGCGCTCGACCAAGCGATGCACGGAGCGTTTAAGACCGCGGCGGAGCTGGCGCCGGATCGCTTCGAGTTTGGTTACCGTTACGGCGAGTCGTTTTACGATTTGGCGGAGCCGCAGTGGGATGAAGCGCTCGCGGTTTGGGCGGCGCTGGAGGAAAAAGCGGAGACCGGTCTGGAGCGGCAGACGCTGCGGTTGCACGCAGCCAACGTCTTGTTCAAGCAGGCGAAACCGGATCGGGCTAATTTGTTGCTCGCGACGGTGACGGAGCCGGAGCTGCAGGGGCAGAAGCAAAAGCTGGTTGCGCCGCCGGCCGAGACCGAGAAAAAGTAACCGGATATGGATACCGGCTTCAGCCTCGCGGCGCTGCGCGAGGGACTCATGTTTTATATCGTGCTCATCGTGAGCCTGTGCGTCCACGAATGGGCCCACGCTTTCACGGCGGACCGGCTCGGCGATGACACGCCGCGGCGGGATGGCCGGGTGACGTTGAACCCGATCGCGCACATGGATCTGTTTGGCTCCGTCATTTTCCCGTTGGTGTGTATTTTTGTGATTCCGGGCGGGTTTCTTTTCGGTTGGGGCAAGCCCGTCATGATCAATCCGTCCAATTTCGCCGACCGGAAGCGCGGCGATGTCATCACGACGTTGGCGGGTCCGATGTCGAATCTCGGGCTGGCGCTGTTGGCCGCGGTGATCGGCGGAATCGCGTTTCGCTTCGAGCCCCGGGCACTGGAGCTCGTCCAACTGGTGCTCACACTCAATGTGGCGCTCGCGGTGTTTAATTTGATTCCCCTGCCGCCGCTCGACGGCGGCGTGCTGATGCGGCATGCCGTCGGCATGAGTGAGGAAATGTTCTACAACATCTCGCGTTGGAGCATGATCGTGTTGCTGATCGCGATCAACATACCGCCGATCCGGCAGCTGCTCGGCATGATCATGGCGATCGTGAGCTGGCCGTTTGCGATGCTGTTTCAGCTGGTTGCCGGATGAAGCCCCGCGAACTGCTGGCCGGTGCGGCCCGTTGGGTGACTTTGGGCGACTGGCTGCGTGGCGCGGAGAAGCTTTACGCGAAGGCCGGGGCGACGCTGGGGCAGGTGGCGGCGAGCGCCCATGATGAGGCGCTCTATCTGCTGCTGCGCACGCTCGATCTGCCGCTCGACAGCGATGAAAGCGTGCTGAAGAAAAAACTCACGGCGGCGGAGCACCGCGCGGTGACGGCGGTGTTTCGGCGACGGTTGGTCGAGCACGTGCCGGCGGCCTATCTCACGCGCGAGGCGTGGCTGGGCGAACATCGTTTTTACGTGGATGAACGCGTGATTATCCCGCGTTCGTATTTTTTGGAAATCATCCCCGAGCAGCTCGACGGGTGGCTGCCCGATCCGAAGAAAGTCACCCGGGTCGTCGATGTCTGCACGGGCTCGGGTTGCCTCGCTATTTTGTTGGCGAAGCATTTTCCGAAGGCGGCGGTGGACGCCGTCGATCTCTCGCCGGCAGCGCTCGAGGTGGCGGCGATCAACGTGAAAGCGCACCGGCTCGGGAAGCGCGTGACGTTGCACCGGAGCGACGTCTTCGACGCGGTGCCGGCGGTGAAGTACGACGTGATCTTGAGCAACCCGCCCTATGAGCCGAGCGCGCATTGCGATGCGTTGCCGGCGGAGTTCAAGCAGGAGCCACGCATGGCGCTCGACGGTGGTGGTGACGGCCTCGACATCATCCGCACGTTGCTCCGACAAGCGCGCACGCGGCTGCAACCGCATGGGATCGTGCTGATTGAGGTGGGCGGATTGCGCGCGGCGATGGACCGGGAGTTTGCGGCGCTCGATTTGTCGTGGTTGCCCACGGGCGACGGCAGCGACTGCGTGTGCGTGGTGGGGGCCGCGCGGCTGAAAACCTGGCGAGGGTGAGCCGGCGTTTTGTAACTTAATACGTAATAAACCGGGGGTTTGCGGGAGCGCTTCCGGGCGAGGGCGAAACGTGCGACCGTGGAAAGGGTGCGGCCCGCCGAGCCGCCCGCCGCCTGGGGCGGGGGGCGGGAAAAGGCCAACGGGCCGAAGGGGAAGGCCTCCCGCTCCCTTCAGACGGCTTGCGTGGGACCTAGAATTACCCGGTCAAAATGATGGATCCAAATTGACTTACGGAGTGCGCTAGAAACCTTGCGGCATGGCCTCACTTCAAACGAAAGATCGTTCCGTCTCTATTCCCGGGTTCACCGCCGAAGAACTCGTGAGCAAGATTGGTTTCTTCGAGCAACTGAAAGGGGGCGTCATCATGGACGTGATCGATCCCGAGCAGGCTCGGATCGCCGAGGATGCGGGAGCGTGTGCGGTGATGGCGCTCGAGCGCGTGCCGGCCGACATCCGCAAACATGGCGGCGTCGCGCGAGCCAGCGATCCCGACATGATCGCCAGCATCCAGCGGACGGTCAGTATTCCGGTGATGGCAAAAGTGCGGATCGGCCATTTTGTCGAGGCGCAGATGCTCGAGTCGATGGAGGTGGATTGCATCGACGAGAGCGAGGTGCTCACGCCCGCCGACGACGAGTTTCAGATCGATAAACGGAGTTTTAAAACGCCCTTCGTCTGCGGTTGCCGCGATCTCGGCGAGGCGCTGCGGCGCATCCATGAAGGAGCCTCGATGATTCGCACCAAGGGCGAGGCGGGCACCGGAAATGTAGTCGAGGCGGTGCGGCACATGCGCACCCTGCTGTCGCAGATCCGTGGATTGCTCGGGATGGACGTTTTGCAACTTGAGAAGAAAGCGGTGGAGCTGCGAGTGCCCTTCGATTTGGTCGCATGGGTCGCAGAGCGGCAGAAGCTGCCGGTGCCTAACTTCTCTGCCGGTGGCGTGGCGACGCCCGCCGACGCCGCGCTGATGATGCAACTGGGCGCCGAGACGGTTTTTGTCGGATCAGGTATTTTCAAGAGCGGCGATCCGTCGCAGCGCGCCAAAGCGATGGTGCGCGCCGTCGCGCATTTCAACGAGCCCAAGATACTCGTTGAAATCTCAAGAGGTCTCGGGGAAGCGATGGTCGGCATCGATATCAACCTCATGCCCGCGCACGAGCGCATGGCCGGTCGTGGCGTCTGAAGCCGAGGGCGGAGACACGCTCCCGGTCGGCGTGCTGGCCCTGCAGGGAGATTTCGTCGATCACGAAGCGGCGTTGCAACGGCACGGGCTGCGCACTCGCCAAGTGCGCACCGTGGCGGATTTGGATTCTTTGGGGGGATTGGTCCTGCCCGGGGGCGAGAGCACGACGATGTTGAAACTGCTCGATGTCGATGGGCTGTGGGAACCGCTGGGCGCGGTGTTGCGCAGCGGGTTGCCGGTGTTTGCGACCTGTGCTGGCATGATTCTTTTGGCCGAGCAGGTCGAGAACCCCGTCCAGCGTAGTTACGCGCTCTTGCCCATCACGGTGGTGCGGAACGGCTATGGCCGGCAGTTTCACTCGGGCACCTTTGTCTTGAACTCTGCGGTG
Source organism: Opitutus sp. GAS368 (assembly GCA_945882935.1). Classification (GTDB taxonomy): domain Bacteria; phylum Verrucomicrobiota; class Verrucomicrobiia; order Opitutales; family Opitutaceae; genus Tous-C4FEB. The sequence continues at coordinate 26,061 of CAMCWW010000025.1, read as the reverse complement.
CTCCCGGCCGGCACTTCCGGCACGTTTATCCGCGCTCCTCGCATCACTCGGGTGGGAATGGGCTGCGACGTACTTGCCTCTCGCGGCGATGACCCGGTGCTGGTGCAGAAAGGTCCGATTATGGCCGCGTGTTTTCATCCGGAGCTGCAACCGGGGCCAAACCCGGTGGTCGCCCGGTTCGTCGCTGCGGTGCGAAAGCACGCGATGCTCCCCGCTGGCGGGGCCTGACGGGGGCCTGACGGCATCGGTTCCGCCCGGATCGGCCAACCGTCACGCGGTTTGGTTGACCGACTGATTAGAGCTGCTGGTCCGGGCCGGCCGCGGGGCAGGTGTTAACGCGGGTGATGGCGTTCAATAGATTTCGGCGCGAAGGAGCATCGGGCGCGCGGCTGCGGCGCAGACAGGAGTCGGAGCGTTACGCACGGTTTCGTGGTGATTCGGCGGTTGTCAGAAATTGGCGGTCGCGTTGGCATGAAGGGCGCTTTTTGCCCATACTCTTTTTCATGGACGCTCATATGCTGGAATTTCTCGGGATGCTCGTGCGGTGGTTGCACGTCGTCGCCGGCGTGGCGTGGATCGGTTCGTCGTTCTACTTCATCTGGCTCGACCACAGCCTCGAGCCGCCGGCGCCCGGTTCGGAGAACGCCAAGAAAGGCGTCTCGGGCGAGCTTTGGGCTGTGCATGGCGGCGGGTTTTATAACCCGCAAAAATACGCGGTCGCGCCGGCTTCGTTGCCGGAGAAGTTGCATTGGTTCAAGTGGGAGGCCTACACGACGTGGCTCTCGGGCACGGCGTTGCTGGTGCTCGGGTATTGGTTGCACGCGCAGTCGACGATGGTCGATCCGAGCCGCGCGGATATCACGGGCGCGCAGGCGATCGGCATCGGCGCGGGGAGCATGGTGCTGTCGTGGTTCGTCTACGATGCACTGTGCCGCTCGCCGCTCGGCAAGCGCGACGGGGCGCTCGGCGCGGTGGTGTTTGTTTTGTTGGGCGGGCTGACGTGGGCGCTGTGCCAGTGGCTCGGCGGGCGCGCGGCCTACATCCACGTGGGCACGTCGATCGGCACGATCATGGCGGCCAACGTGTTTTTTGTGATCATCCCGGGACAAAAGAAAATGGTCGAGGCGATGCGCGCCGGCGGTCTGCCCGATCCGATCTACGGCAAGCGCGGCAAGCAGCGCAGCGTCCACAACAACTATTTCACGCTGCCCGTGATTTTCATCATGATTAGCAACCACTATGCGGCGACCTACGGTCATAAGCATAACTGGGCGATTCTCCTGCTGATCTCGGTCGCGGCCGTGTCGATCCGGCATTTCTTCAACCGCAAGCACAAGGGCGTCTACGCGTGGCAATTCCTCGGGTTCGGTGCGGTGCTGCTCGGCGTCACGGCGTGGTGGACCGGGCCGTATGGCCCGCCGCCGCCGATGTCGGCGACGCCGGTGAGCTTTGCCCAAGTGCAGGCGATCATCTCGCAACGGTGCGTGAGCTGCCACATGCCGGTGCCTACGTTTCCCGCCTACACGCAGGCGCAGGCGGGCGTGTTGTTGAACTCGGCGGCGGGCATCGAGCTGAACGCCGGGCGGATTTACCAGCAGGTCGCGGTGACGCGGGTCATGCCGCTGGGCAACATCACGGAAATCACCGAAGAGGAACGCGCGATGATCGCGCGTTGGTTCCACGACGGGGCGAAGACGAATTGAGTCACGGTGTCGGGCGCCGGGTCTTTGCGTAGGCTAGGAACTGGCCCCAAGCCCGCGGGCTGAGCGAAGGATTTTTGCGCAGGGCGTCGGCGGAGACCGAGCGGGCGAGCACGTCGAGCGCGGTAGTCGAGCGCGTGGCGGCGAGAAACCCCGGTTCGGCGGCGAAGGCTTGATGGACGAAGAGGAGCGTCTCCATCGCGGTTTCGCGGTTCATGATGCCCAGCGAGGAGAACTCGGTGTTGCGCGTGACGAGGCCGAGCTGAAGCGAGCGCATGATCGCGGGACGGTCGGGGTCGTTGGCCGGGAGCGGTTGGCCGGCGCGCTCGGCGCGGGCGAGAAAATCGGCGCCGACCTGGATGGCGCGGTCGGAGGAAGAAGTTCGGGCGAGCGGGCGGGAGCGAAGAGGCAGAGGCAACCGACTATCGGTCGGTGCTACAGTTTGGGCGAAACCCGAAGGCCCTACTTCTTGGCGTCGACTTTGCGCGTGGGCTGGCCGGCGGCTTCCCAGGCTTTGAAGCCGCCCGCGTTGGACGTCTTCACGCCCTTGGCGGCGAGCGCGGCGGCCACGGTCCCGGCGCGACCACCGGAACGACAGTAGAGAATGATTTCTTTGCCGGCATTTTTCTCCAAGAACGGCTTCCAGTCTTTTTGCGCGCCGTCAAAATCACTCTTGGCGAGGGTGGTCGCGGCGGCGACGACGCCGGTCTCGGCCCACTCGGAAGGCTCGCGGCAATCAACGAGGACGGCTTTGCCCTCGGCGACGAGTTTGGCGGCGGCGGCGGGATCGATCTTGGGCACCTCGGCGGCAAAAGCGGTGAGGACGGAGGCGAACAGGGCGGTGAGGAGGCGACGGAGTTTCATGGGGCGATGGTCATTGCAGGCGGGAAACGGAGGCAAACTTTGATTGTGCACGCGGCGCGGGAACGTGCCGGTGGTGGCGGGCGAATGGTTCAACTCAGCCAGCGGGTGAGGTGTTGGGCGACAAAGGCGTCGTCGGTCAGTTCCGGGTAGGTGTGGCAAACGCGGGTAAGTTCCTCGGCTTGGCCGGGCGAAAGGACCTCGTCGGGATTAAGACAGTGAACGGTCTCCACGAGACCTTGCCGACGCAGCACCTCGAGAATGCCCGGGATGCAACCGTGGAATCGGTTGGCCGCGTCGAAGAGGGCGGCATTCATGTCCGTCACGGCCACGGCGCGCTCGAGCCATCGGGCGCTGAACTCGGGTTGCTGGGCCGCCGACTGGGTCTCGCGGAAAAGCTGCACGGCCGCGTGAGTCCACACGCCCCAGTGGCCCAGCAAGCCGCCGACGATGCGGCGCGTGACGGGATTTCCCTGATGCGCAAAGGTGAACGGCGTGAGCAAGTCGGCGACGATGGTGTCGTCGTTGCCGGTGTAGAGCGCGAGATCGTCGCGGCCGGCGTCGGTGACAGCGCGGACTACATCGATCGTCTGGTAGCGGTTAAACGGCGCCAGCTTGATGGCGACGACCCCCGGGATTTCGGCGAATTTTCGCCAGAAGGCGTAACTGAAGACCCGGCCACCCACGGCGGGCTGCAGGTAAAAGCCGACGACGGGAATCAGTTTCGCGAGGATGGCGATGTGAGCGACGATGGCATCCTCCGGCTCCGTCTTGAAAGCCGCCATGCTGACGAGGCCGGCATGGTAGCCGAAGGAGAGGGCGAGTTCGGCTTCGGCGACGGCCTGCGGAGTCTGGCCGCAAATGCCGGCGATGAGCGCGAAGTCGCGCGGGGCGGCCGCGAGTTCAGCGCGGACCGTTTGGGCGGCGAGTTCGAGCACGGGGCGGAAGAGATGGTGCTCGGGATCGCGGATGGCGAACTGGGTCGAGTGGACACCAACGGCGAGACCGCCGGAGCCGGCGGCGACGTAGTAGCGCGTGAGGGCACGCTGGTGTTTTTCGGAGAACTTCCGGTGGCGATCCAACGCCAGCGGTTGAGCGGGGATGACGTGGCCGGCGAGGAGATGGGCGCGAAGATTCATGGTCAAAATTTACCGCTCCGGGCTTCAAAGTGGGTGGGCTTGCCGAGCAAGCGACCGCCCGCGCTGACGTGGGCCGTGATGAGTTCCAGCATGCGGGAAACGGAAACTGCCGGCGGGCCGAAAAGTTGGATCGATTCGCGGGCGTCGGCGAGCCACGCGGTCGTGGCCTCGGTACCGGTGAAGACGGGCGGGCGGTCGAGGCGGCGGCCGAATTCTTCGGCGAGCGCGCGGATGCTAAGTTTTTCCGGGCCGGTGATGTTGAGCACCGCGGGAGGGTTGGCGACCTGCGCCAGACATTGGATGGCGCGGGCGCAGGCATCGCCCTGCCAGATGCAGTTCAGCCAACCCATCGTCACGTCCACCGGCTCGCCGCGCGCAACTTTCAAAGCGATGTCCACCAACACGCCGTAGCGGAGTTCGACGGCGTAGTTGAGCCGATACATCAGCTGCTTCGTGCCATATTCCGCGGCGTAGTGGGAAAAAACCCGTTCGCGGCCGACGCAGGTGCTCGCGTATTCGCCGAGGAAGGCGACGGGTTCGTGTTCGTTGGCGCCCGGGCCGGTGACCGGCACGAAGGGATAGACGCAGCCCGTCGAGAAAACGACGATGCGGGAGTCGCGAAAGCGCTGGGCGACCAGCGCGGGCACGTAAGTATTTTGGACCCACGTTAGGCCGGGAGCGCTGTCGGTGCCGAATTTTTGGCCGGCGAGATAAAGCACATTGGCGACTGCCGGTAGCGCCGCGACCTGAGCCGGGTCGGCGAGGTCGCAGGAGAGGGTGCGGACGCCGAGGCCCTCGAGTTCGGCGCGGGCCTCGGGGCGGCTGAAGCGGGAGACGCCGATCACGACCGCGTCGAGACGGCCGGCTTCGTCGAGCGCGCGGCGCAACATGACTGCGGTGGTAGTGCCCATTTTGCCGCCGACGCCCAGCACCATAAAGTCGCCCGGCAAAGCCTTGACCGTTTCCACGGCGCCGCGCGTGGGCGTGGAAAGGAGCAGTTCAATCTCGCGGTCAGTCGATGGAAGCGTGGTCATGAAAATTCGAGGATAATTTATTCCGCGCAGTGGGTACTTGTCAGGGGAATATCGCTGCAACAACGTCGCCAGCGCCAAGGGTATTTCTGTTAACCTTCATGTTCGCCATCGATGTTCATACTCATCCCATCCTCCGGGATGATCAGCGCGACCGGGCGGGAGCCGCCCAACTGATTCGGCGCGCGCAGGCGCGAGGCATCGGCCATATGGTCGTGCTGGGAGACGTGCTCGGTTTTGGTCCCCGGCCCAACGCGGCGCAGCTTCGGCTGGTCAACGACGAGACCTTTTGGCTGATGCAGCGATATCCCGGCTACGTGACGGGGTTCTGCTACGTGAACCCGCGGCTGGGCGCGAGTGCCGTGACCCGCGAAGTCGAACGGTGCGTCGCGCGGGGCTTTCGAGGCATCAAGCTTGAGATCGCCAACAACGCCCGCGATGCCTCGATGCGGCCCGTGATGCTCGCGGCCGAGAAGCACGACCTCGTCGTGTTGCAGCACGCGTGGAGCATGACGAAGATCAGGCAACGCAGTTTTCACACCGACCCGGAAGATGTCGCGACGCTCGCGCGGCGATTCCCTAAGGTGCGCATCAACATGGCGCACCTCACCGGTTGCGGGGTGCGTGGGGTGCTGGCGGTGAAGGCGTGCCCGAATGTATTCGTCGACACTTCTGGCGCCGCGCCGGAGGCCGGCTTGGTCGAATACGCAGTCGCCCAGCTCGGCGCGGAGCGGGTGCTTTACGGTTCCGACGCGCCCATCCGCGATTTTGCGGTCGCGCTGGCGCGAATTACGGGCGCCTCGCTCGATGCCCGAACCCAGCGGAAAATTCTCCACGACAACGCCCGCAAACTCCTGCGGTTGCCATGAACTGTTTCGATGCCAACACGTGGATCGGCCGGTGGCCGTTTGCGTTTCTCGCGGAGCACACGCCCGGGTCGCTGGCCGCACATCTGCGCAAGCACGGAATCTCTCGGGCGCTGGTGTCGCCGCTCGAGGCGGTTTTTGCGCCTGAGCCGGGACCGGCGAACGCGCACTTGCTCGCCACGACGAAGAACCGGGCGGGGCTCGAACCGGTGCCCGTCATCAATCCGGCGCTGGCGAATTGGCGCGACGAGCTCGCCGTCGCCGCGGCCGATCCGCGGGTGCGCGCCGTGCGGCTGCTCCCGCGTTATCACAATTACCGGCTCACGTCGGCCGTGCTCCCGGCATTCATAGCCGAGCTGCAACGTCGTGGCCTGCGGCTCATCGTGCAGGTGCGCCTGATCGACGAACGGCACGAGTTCCACGCGATGAATCTCAAGCCGGTGCCAGTAGCGGAATTGGCGGCGTTTCTATCGCGGTATCCGCAGTGGGCGGTGCTTGCGAGCGGCCTGTTGCGCAGCGAGGTCCGGGCGTTGGCACCGGATCATCCGCGCCTGCTGGCCGATTTGGCCTTCGTCGAGTGGCACGATACGATTCCGCACGTGCTGGCGAAAGTGCCTGCGCGGCAGCTCGCGTTTGCCTCGCACACGCCGTTTTTGGTGACGGCGGCGGCGCGGGCCAAACTAGACACGGCGGAGACGTCGGCCGCCCAGCGGACGGCGATCGCGGCAAGCAATCTTGAGCGTTTCCTCGCGGAATGAGCACGAAGCCCATCGTCGACGAACCGCTGCCGCTCCCGCAGCGCTGGGGCGAGGCCGAGCTGGCGCGCCTCACGGCGATGGTCGGGCAGTCCTCGCTGTTTTATTGGAAGGGGCCGCAAACCGCGGCATTGCTCGCGGAGTTTCGGCAACATTATGCGCTGGCGCATGCGTTCCCGTGTTCATCGGGTTCAGCCGCGTTGCATATTGCGATCGCAGCGTTGCGCCTTCAGCCGGGCGACGAAGTGATCGTGCCGGCCATCACCGACATGGGCTCGGTGATCGGTATTCTTTATCAACAAGGCGTGCCGGTATTCGCCGACCTTGAGCCGCACACTTACAACCTCGACCCGGCCGACGTGAACCGGCGGATCACGTCGAAGACGCGCGCGATCATGGCTGTGCACTTGGCGGGCAATCCGTGCGACTTGGCCGCGTTGGGCGCGCTGGCGAAGGCGCACGACCTCGCGCTGATTGAGGACTGCGCGCAAGCGTGGGGCGCCCGGTGGCAGGGGCAACCGGTCGGCCTGCACGGTGACATCGCCTGCTATTCGTTTAACGAATTCAAGCATGTCAGCTGTGGCGATGGCGGCATCGTGGCCACAAACGACGCGCGGCTCGGCACCGGGTTGTCGAAGTGGGGCGACAAGTATTACGACCGCGTCGCCGGCGGCCGCGACCCCGAGGAATTGGCGCCCAACTATCGCATCACCGAACCGCAGGCGGCGGTGGCGACGGCGCAACTGACGAAGCTGGCGGCGATCACCGCCGGCCGGGTTTGGGCCGGCGAGCGGCTGACGGCCGGGCTCGCGGGCACGCCCGGGTTGCAACTGCCGGCGGTGCGCCCGGGGGACACGCACAGTTATTGGTTCTATCTCCTGCGACTCGAGCCGGGCCGGTTCAAGGCCACTCGCGATGAATTCGCGGCGGCGCTTTTGGCTGAAGGCGTCGCCTGCACCCCGGGTTACATTCCGCGGCCGGTTTACCAATATCCGGTTTTTCAAAACCACAATTTCTTCGGTGGCCGGTGGCCCGTGCGCGACTTTGGCCTGACCGCGATGGATTACCGGACCGTGCGTTGCCCGGTGGCCGAGGCCATCTTGCAGGATGGCGTGAAACTCACGGTCAATGAGGCGATGACGGAACCTTATCTCGCGAAAGTGGTGGCCGCGGTGCGGCAGGTGGCGTCGCGCTGGGCGAAGTGACGACCGGTTTGGCCGTCGGCCGCGATGGCTCCCCGAAACAAATCTCGCCGTGAACCGCCTCGACGCTGGCAGCGATGTAGTCGGCGTCATCCGCGGTGAACCGCCAGCCGAGCGGCAGGGCGACAAAGCGTGCGGTCAGATCCTCGGTGCGCGGAAAATCCTCCGCCCGGTAACCCGGCGCGGGCCAAGGCGATATTTCTCGGAAAGGAGAGAGGGCGGGGTTCGCGGCGAGGCCGGTCTGGACATACTCGCGTCGGTAGTGCGGGTAGGTGCCGGTGCGCTGTTGGCACCAGACGTTGAGAGCGTCGAGTCTCGCGCGAAACGCCGCCGCGAGCTCGGGCGTGCGGGCGTAGAAGTAGAGTTCGAAACCGAAATCGCCGGCGTCATCCGCCAGCGGGCGCAACGTGATTCCCGGGAGGCGGGCGAGGCGCGCGGTGATGCGGGCCTTGAGGGCGCGGCAGTGGTCGCGAAGGACGTCGAGCTTGCGCAGTTGGGCAAGGGCGACGGCGGCGGTGAGTTCCGACATGCGATACTGGCCGCCGGCGAAGGCCGGTTCGCGCGCCGGGGTGATGGCGGCGTGAGGCGCGCGGTATTGGCCGAGATCGTGCAAACGCACGGCGCGCTCGTAGAGGCGCAGGTCGCGGGTGGCGATGAGACCGCCCTCGCCGGCGGTCATCGGCTTGTTGTGTTGGAAGCTGAAAATGGCGGCGTCGCCCCAGGTGCCGACCCGGCGGCCGCGGTAGGTGGCCCCCGGTGCTTCGGCGCAATCTTCGATCACGAACAGACCGCGACCGTGCGCGGCGAGCACGATGGGCTCCATCGCGGCGGCGGCGCCTTGAAAATGAACCACGAGCACCGCCTTCGTCCGCGGGGTCGTCAGCCGCGCGATCTCGTCGGGGTCGAGGCAAAGCGAGGCGTCCACCTCGGCGAGCACGGGGCGCGCGCCGCTGCGCACCACCGAGGTGAAACACGAGATCCAGCTCCACGCCGGCACGATGACCTCATCACCGGGACCGATGCCGGCGGCGCCGAGCGCGATCTCCAGCGCGGCGGTGCCGCTGCTAACCGCGAGCACATAGGGCAAGCCGAGCAGGGCAGCGGCTTCCTTTTCAAGGGTGGCCGCCATTTGCGGCGGGCGCTGCGGGTCGTTGCCGTAGTAGCGGAAAAGTTCATGGCGGCGCAGGACATCGAGCACGAGGCCCTCTTCGGCGGAGCCGATGGCAGCGGCACCGAGGCCGGGAACCGGACGGGGACGAAGGGCGGCGGTCATCGGGAAATTTTGGCGAGGGCGGGGATGAAGTCGGCCAGCGAAAAGACCAAGCCGAACTCGATGGCGACGCGCCACAGGGCCGATTGCTTTTCGAGTTCGTCGCGCGCGGTCTCGCGATTTTCGACGGCGGTCACGGCTTCGGCAAGGGTCGAGCACAGGCAGCCGTGACGTTTCATATCGACCATGCCGCCCGGGGACATGAGCAGGCACCAGTTGATCGCAAAGCCGACGTAGATGAGGTGATTGACGCCGCGCGCGCGGCAAAGGGCGGCGAGCCGGTCGCCGTTTTCCGCGATGCCCTCGCGCTCGGCAGGCCGGGCGGTCGGGGCGAAGTCGAGGCGCGCGAAACCGGCGGCGATGTCGGCGGCGTTGTGCGGGCCGGGGGTGGCGTGGTCGTGACGAAGTTGTTGCAGCGCGTGGTAGGTCGGGTCGGGTGAAACCGGAGCGGGAGACGAGCGCGGAACCTCGCGTTGGAACCCGGGCAGATGGGAATAGTAGTCGCGCCCGCCGACCACGTGGAACACGGGCAACGGCGAGGCGCGCACGGCGGCGAGGAGCGGCGGAAACACCTCGGTGAGGATTTGCCGGGCGCGGGGTGTGTATTCGACGGCGCGGCGCCAGCCGGGGAATTCAGAGGGTTCGCCGCAGTCCCACGCGTGCATCACCACGAGCGCGGTGTGCGCGGGAGCGAGCTCGGCATCGACCGTGTGCCAGCCGCCGTAGCCTTCGCCCGGCACCGGGCGGGCGTAGTCGGCGTCAAATTGGCGATAGAGCCGGGCGCGGAGTTTCACGAGGGCGAGGGGCGGCTTAGGTTTTCGACCGAGAGGCGCGCCAGAGCAGGCCGCCGATGCCGAAGAGAATGACTCCGGCCACGACGTTGATGATGGGCGGAGCGAGCGGCGAAGACGGGATGAACCCGCAGCCGATGAGCACGGCGCCGAGCAACACGCTCACGATGGAGAGCATCTGGAAATCGCGGAGGCCGCCTTCCGGCTGGTTTGGGTCGATCGGCACCGGGGTGTGGAGGTCGGTGTCGAAGCGTTGGCACTCGGCGCTGCGCGGGTCGTCCGCGCGGTAAAAGAAGGCGGAGATAAAGAACACGAGTGTCGCGGCGCTGATCGCGCTCACGATGTTGCGCTCGTAGACATTGTCGGGAAACGCGTTGATTGCCATCAGGCCGAAAGCGGCGACGAACGCCGCGATGCTCGACGCCATGCCGGACCACCACGGGGTCTTGCGGTAGATCATGCCGAGCAGCACGGGCATCATGAAGCCCGGGCCGGTGAGCGAGTAGTATTTCAAACCGAAGTCGAAGGCGCCGCCGGTCCTCGCGATGAAAAGGGCGGCGACGATACCGAGCACGCCGATGACCAGCATGGTGAGCTGCGCGACGCGCATCTGGTGGGTTTCGCTGGGAGCGGAGAAGCCGGCTTTTTTGCGCAGCGGGACGTAAATGTCGCGCGTGGTGGTGGCGGCGAGCCAGTTGAAACCGTCGCTCGCCTGTCCGAGCGTGGCGGAGAGAATGGCGGCCACCACGAAGCCGATCAGCCCGTGCGGCAGCAGCAGCAACGCGAGACTGACAAACGACGCCTCAGCGGGCGCGGCGAACTGCGGCCAGATTTCGCCGATGTTGGGAAAGATCACGCGCGCGCCCATCACGGGCACGATCCACAACAACGGGCCGATGAAGGAGAGGCCGGCGCACAGCAGTGCCATTTTGCGCGCGCTACGCTCGTCGGGCACGCTCTGATAGCGCTGCACCTGCCACCACGCGACGTTGTAGCCCAGCATGGTATTGGCGGCGAAACACGCGAGAAACAGAACGGAGGCCGTCGGACCGTTGAGGCCGAAGTAGCCTGCGGGCGCTTCGTGCCAAAGGCGCACGAAGCCCGCGCCGATGCCCTCGCCTTGACCGAGGTAGCGGAAAGTGACGGGCAGAATCAGCAACGACGTGACGAGGATAATGATGCCTTGCACGGCGTCGCTGAGAACGGCGGCCCACAAACCACCGATCACCGTGTAGATGATCATCACGGCACCGACCGCGATCATGGTGAGTTCGAGCCCGGTGAAGGTCCAGCCGAGCACCACGTGTTGCCCCTGCGCGAAGCCCAGCGCGGTCGCGACGAAGATGCAGAGAATGTAGAGCCCTTGGCCGATACCGATCACCTGCGGCACGATGGCGGTGACCGAGTAGAAATAAGTCGTCGAAGGGGAGTAGCGCCGGGTGAGGAATTCCAGCGGCGAGTTGATGCGCGCGCGGCGCCAGCGCGACGCGAAATAGAAGGCGCCCACGAGGTAGGCCCACGTCGCCATCGTAAACACGACGGCCGCGCCAAGGCCGTAGCGGTAAGTGAACCCCGCTGCGGCCACGAACATGAACGCGGAAAAACCCGAAACCCAATTAGAGACGCCGGCAAGGAACCACGGGATTTTGCCTCCGCCCTTAAAGTAGTCGTCGGTGTTTTTATTTTTCCGCGACGAATACCAACCCACGAAAATAACGATGCCGAAATAGAGCGCGATGAGCGCGTAATCGGCGCTGTTGACGTGGTTGAAAGTGGGCATGGGTTGCGCCCGGGTGGGCGTGAAGAGCGGGCGGCGGGGCTGGGGTGCGGGAAGATCGGTGGCGGGGCGGGCGCGGGTTCTCGTGCGCCCGGATTACACCGTCGGAATTTTTCCGGCGATGGTGGTGAGCGTCGTAGTTACGGCGCGGCCGAGGTGGGTGCCGGTGATTTGCCAAGCGTCGCCGGTGCGTCGGACGTTCAGTTTGCTCGCCGCCGCGCCGGTGGGTGCGGCGGTGCAGACGGTAAGCAGCTCGTGCACGGTGGCGGCGGCCGAGACGACCTCGATGAACGGGAATACGCCCTCGGCGGCGGGGAGCGCGAGTTGGCTGGCGGTGCAAGTGAGGGTGTTGGCGACGGTGTGCACGGTGGCCTCGGTGTGGGCGAGGGGGCGGGTGATGCGGAACGAGGCCCCGTCGGCGCGGGTGGTCGCCCGCCCGTCGTCGTTGAAGGCTTGGAAGCGCGCCTGCATGGGCTGGGCGGTCGCGAGTGTGACGCGATCGAGGACGATGAGCACGTCGGGTTTTAGAAAGAGGAGCGTGCGTTCGACGAGTTGCACGCCGGGGTTGACGAGCTGGTAGGCTTCCGTGGCGTCGCTCGTGACGAGCGTCCATTGCGGACCCGTTTTGAACGAGGTGACGCGCGCGTGCGACCACGAGGCGTTGGTGCCTTCGCGGCCGTCGTGGTATTGGTGGCCCTTGCCGTTGATGAGCACGGCGGTGTGAGCCTCGGTCTGGCGAAGCAGCCAACGCGGTAGGGTAGCCGAATAGCCGGCCCCGAAGGGATCATGAAAGAGCCGCTCGCCGTGGGCTTTGAAGATGACGCTGTTGCGGTCGGCATGTTCGTGGTTGCCCGGGCCGCCGCTGCGGAAGGCAATGACGGTATCCGCGGGCTTCCAGCCCGTGCGCGTGACCACCCAGTCGTTGCTCATGCGCACATCGTGCAGGGCGGCGGTCGGTGCGAGGGTCTCGGCGTCGGGTTGATACCACGCGGCGGCTTGAATCATTCGAAGGGCGCCGACGTGTTTGGCGACGTGGCGGCTGAGAGGATCGTTGGCGGTGCCGCCGACCCAAGCGGCGATGGAGGCGTCCATCCGGGTTGCGGCGTCGCAAAAGTTTACGACGTCAAGGGCGGGCTCGTAGCCCGACTTCGGCGCGGCATTTTGCGCGGCGGCCGGGTTTTTGCGGTCGATCGGTTCGGCGGCGCAGGGCATGGCCATCGCGAGCGCGTAGCGGACCGTGCCCGGGTAGTTGATGAGTTTGCGATCGTCGAGGCCGAGCCGGCGGTAGATGGCGTCGGCGAGCATCGCGAGGTGGGAGGTGGTGTAGCCCCAATAACCCACGCCCTCGTCGAAGGAGCCGTCGGCACCATACATCGCCGCGAAGGCCTGGGCGCTCTGCCGCGACATTTCGAGCCACTTTTGGGCTTCGGGGTGGCGACCTTGGAGCCAAACGGCGGCGAGGCCGAGGCCGCAGGTGGGGATGATTTTGAGATTCGTGGAGTTGAGAATCAACGGCCAGCGGCTCAAATCGAAACGGAATTGGTAATCATCCTCGGGATCGAAACCCCAGCCCTGCACGCGATCCGGAAATTTCATGCCGTAAAGGGTGCGGTAACACGCGGGCGCGCCCTCGCTCGCGATCTTGGCTTCTACGGCGGTCACAAGCTCGACCGGGACTTTATCCCCGAGCCAGTCGAGGGCGTAGCAACACGCGATGGTCGCCTCGGGGGCGCGTTGGAGGCCAATGGTGTGTTTGCCGCCCTCGAGGAAGTAGTCCCAGCGCTTGTAGTCGCATAAGCGGCGCAGCGCTAGCAGGGCGACGTCGAGTTGGCGGGGATCGCCCCACACGGCGAAAGCAAAGGCGCTGCGCTCGACGATTCTCCCCGCGCGCAGGAAATCGGCGACGTGGTTGTTGAGGCGGAGTTCTTCGCGGAGGAATTTGGTGTCGGCGGCGAAATCGACGTTGAGCAACTGGCCGCGGATGTCGGCCAGGCGGGGGAGTTCGAGGTTGGCCCGGATGCGGGGCAGGTCGGACGGGGCGAAGAGCAGGCCCTTTTGCGCGGGCGCGGCGGCCGGGTTGGCGCCGCCGGTCTCTGCTGCGCCGAGTGGCCAGCGGGCGAGTGGGAGGGCAGTAGCGATGACAGCGGAAGCTTTGAGGAAGGTGCGACGGGTGGACATGGTAGGCGTGGGGAATTCGGGAGGGAGGAAGCGAGGGGAGGAATTCGAAGGGCAGAAGTGCGGCAGGGTGGGCCCGGGCAGCCCGCTTGCGGGCCCGAGATGGGGCTCGCGAGCTTGAGCGGGTATCAAGTGATTGGGGCCGTCAAGGTCAGCCAAAGTGGATCGGCTAAAATAGTGGATTGGGGCAGGCGAGGGCCTCGGGCGCAGCCAAGCCAAATCAAATCCGGGCGAGGGAACTTCGATGGGCGGTTGCGGTAGCCGTCGATCCCCACTGCGGCGGAGCGGAGTCAGGGCGCGAAACCGCGCAACCAACTCTTTTCGGGGCTCAGTTCCACCACGAGCCCTGAGACGACTACGATCTTTCCGGTCTGAGGTCGGTTCAGGCTACGTTTTGCTTTTGGGGCGGGCGCAGGTGCTCAGGCCGAAGGGCAGGTAGGCGGGGCAGAAGCGGAACGTGGCGGTGAGCAGCGGCACGAGGTCGGCGAAAACGCGGAGGGTGCGGTCGAGGATGCCAACCTTGGGTTTCATGGGATTACGATTGAGCCAAAAAACGGCGGTTGAACCACGGATAGACCCCGAATGGACCCGGATACCAAACCGATGGGAGCAGCGAACGATTTACCCGTGAGGTAAAGCCGGTTCCCCGTCTTTATCCGGTTTAATTCGGGTGCATCCGTGGTTAATAAATTTGGAGGGTTGGGCTGCTGAGGATCCAAGGGTGATGAGTGCTGGAACGCGGATTTCGGTCAAAGTTACGGTGCGGCATCACGGTTGGCCATGTAGTAGAGGACGGGCACGGCCATGCGGCTGATGAGGAGCGAGGCGATCTCGCCGGCCATGAGGCTGATGGCGAGGCCTTGGAAAATCGGGTCGGCGAGGATGACGCTCGCGCCGATCACGACGGCGAGGGCCGTGAGCAGCATCGGGCGGAAGCGCACGGCGCCGGCCTCGACGACGGCGTCGCGCAGCGAGAGACCGTGGGCGCGGCGGAGTTCGATGAAATCGACGAGGATGATCGAATTGCGGACGACGATGCCGGCGCCCGCCATGAACCCGATCATTGAGGTCGCGGTGAAAAACGCGCCCATCGCCCAGTGCGCGGGCAAGATGCCGATGAGGGAAAACGGAATCGCGGCCATCACTACGAGCGGCGTCACGTAGCTCTTGAACCAGCCGACCATGAGCAGCGCGATGAGCACGAGCACGGCGGCGAAGGCGAGGCCGAGGTCGCGGAAGACCTCGAGCGTGATGTGCCATTCGCCGTCCCATTTGAGGGCGGGCGTGAGGTCGTCGAAGGGTTGGTTGAGGTGATAGATCGGGAGCTCGGCGGCCGTGGCGCCGAAGGTGCGGGCGTCGAGTTTTTGGATTTCCCGGTGCATCGTGAAGAGCGCATAGGCGGGGCTCTCGACCACGCCGGCGACATCGGCGGCGACGTAGGTGACAGGCTTGAGGTTCTTGCGGTAGAGATTGCGCTCGCCGGTGGTGCGCTCGACGCGGACGAGTTCGGAGAGCGGGACGAGCGGCGCGGCGGGGTTGAGGTCGGCGCGGACGTTGAGGGCGAGGACGGCGGCGGGTTGGGCGCGGTCGGCGACGGGGACGTCGAAGATGATGGGCAAGTCTTCGCGCTCGTTGGGCAGACGGAGGAGATCGACGGCGCTGCCCTGGGTGGCGAGGGCGAGGGTCTGGTTGATGGTGGCGACGCTTACGCCGTGCAGGGCGGCTTTCTCACGGTCGATAACGTAGCGGATTTTGGGTTGGTCGGCCTCGACGAACCAATCGACGTCCACGGCGCCGGGCGTGCGCTCGATGATGGCGCGGACGGCGGTGGCGAGGGCGAGGCGTTGCGGTTCGGACGGACCGTAAATCTCGGCGACGATGGATTGGAGGACGGGCGGGCCGGGCGGGACCTCGGAAACGGCGACGGCGGCGCCGTAGCTTTGGGCGATGGCGGCGACGCGGGGGCGCAGGCGCTTGGCGATGGCGTGGCTTTGATCGGAGCGTTCGCCCTTGCCGACGAGGTTGACCTGGATGTCGGCGACGTTGGGGCCGCGGCGGAGGAAGGAGTGGCGGACGAGGCCGTTGAAATTAAACGGGGCGGAGGTGCCGGCGTAGATTTGGAAGTCGCGAACCTCGGGCTCGGTGCGGATGGCGGCAGCCATCTCGGAGGCGATGCGGGTGGTTTGTTCGAGGGTGGTGCCCTCGGGGGTGTTGAGGATGATCTGGAACTCCGACTTGTTGTCGAAGGGGAGCATCTTGATCGTGACGGCGCCGAAGAGGACGAAGGCGACGGAGGCGAGCAGCAGGCCGACGATGCCGGCGAGGAACGTCCAACGCCAGCGGGGGCGGTCGAGCAGCGGATCCATGATGCGGTGGTAGAGCCGCGTAAACCAATCGGAAGGCGCGTGATCGTGATCATGAGCGGCGCCGACGAGGGAAGCGGCGCGGCGGCGGAGGACGCGGATGGCGGCCCACGGCGTGACGGTGAAGGCGATCACGATGGAGAAGAGCATCGCGGCGGTGGATCCGATCGGGATCGGCCGCATGTAGGGGCCCATGAGCCCGCCGACGAAGGCCATGGGGAGAATCGCGGCGATGACGGCCCAGGTGGCGAGGATCGTGGGGTTGCCCACTTCGTCGACGGCGGCGAGGGCGAGCTCGCTCAGGGATTTCTTCTCGGCGCCGGGGAGGCGCGTGTGGCGGACGATGTTTTCGACGACGACGATGGCGTCGTCCACGAGGATGCCGATAGAGAAGATCAGCGCGAAGAGCGTGATCCGGTTGAGCGTGTAACCGTAGAGGTAGAAAACGAGGAGCGTGAGCGCGAGGGTCGCGGGGATGGCGAGCAGGACGACGAGGGATTCGCGCCAGCCGAGAAAAATGAAAATGAGGATCGCGACGCCGAAGACGGCGATGCCCATGTGGAGGAGGAGCTCGTTGCTCTTCTCGGCCGCGGTGTGGCCGTAGTCGCGGGTGATCGAGACGGTGACGGCGGCGGGGAGGAGCGTGCCGCGGAGGGTGTCGACCTTGGCGAGGGCGGCATTGACGACGTCGATGGCGTTGGCGCCGGGGCGCTTCGCGAGGCTGATGGTGACGGCGGGTTGGAGGTCAGTGCGCGCGGAGCCGTGGAGGACGTAGTTGGCGGGTTCTTCGCCGGAGTCGGTGATGGTGGCGACGTCGCGGAGATAAATCGGCGTGCCGGCGTGGGTGCCGACGACGACGGCGCCGACATCGGCGGTGTCGCGGAGGAACATGCCGGTTTCGAGGAGGAACTCGGTGTTGGCAAACGGGCGGGAGCCGGCCTGGAGGGAGCGGTTGGCGGCCTGGAGGGTGGGAGCGAGTTGGGCGACGGTGAGGCTGCGGGCGGCGAGGGCGGCGAGGTCGAGTTGGACGCGGACGGCGCGGCGGACGCCGCCGATGACGGTGGTCTCGGCGACCTGCGGGACGGTCTTGAGGGCGTCGTCGACTTGGGCGGCGAGCCGGCGCAGGGCGAGGTGGTCGTAAGTCGCGCTGGAAAGCGTGAGCGCGAGGATGGGGACATCGTCGATCGTGCGCGGTTTGACGAGCGGCGCGGCGACGCCGGGCGGGAGGCGGTCGAGGTGGGCTTGGAGGCGCTGGTTGAGGCGGACGAGGGCGGGCTCGATCTCGGTGCCGACTTTGTAGCGGACGATGATGGTGCTGAGGCCGGGGCTGGAGGTGGAGTAGAGGTAGTCGACGCCGGGGATTTCCCAGAGGAGTTTTTCGAGGGGGCGGGTGAGGCGGTTTTCGACCTCGGCGGGCGTGGCGCCGGGGAGAGCGCTGAAAACGTCGATCATCGGGACGTTAATCTGCGGCTCCTCCTCGCGCGGAAGCATGAAGACGGCGAACGCGCCGAGCAGAATCGACGCGAGGACGACGATCGGCGTGAGCTTCGACGTGGCGAAGACGGCGGCGATGCGGCCGGAGAAACCGTAGACGGCCGGAGGGGTGGAGGCGGGGGAACTCACGGGAGGATGGCGAGCGTTTGGCCTTCGCGGAGACTGGCGGGCGGGGCGACGATGACGCGTTCGCCGTCATCGAGGCCGGCGAGAATTTCGACCCGGTCGGCGCGGGTGGCGCCGGATTTCACGAGGCGGAGGACGGCGCGGTTATCGGCGCCGACGACGAAGACGCGCTCCATTTGGCCAAGGTGAGTGAGCGCCGAGGACGGGATGAGCCGCGAGGTGGTTTCGCCAACCGGCCAGAGGACGCGGATGAATTGGCCCGAGCGGGCAGCGGAGGTGGCAGGGAGGGCGAGTTTGGCGAGGCGGGTGCGGGTGCTCGGATCGGCGGCGGCGGAGAACTCGACGAGGTTGGCGGAGACGGGCGCGGTGTCGGGAGCGAGTTCGACGAAAATGGCGGTGCCGAGGGGTAGGTTGGAGAAGGTTTCCGGGACTTGGACCTCGGCACGAAGGCGATCGGTAGCCTCGAGGACGAGCAGGGGAGTGCCCGGTGTGGCGAGGTCGCCGGAGTTCACGGATTTTTGGGTGATCGTGCCGGCGAACGGGGCCGTGACCCGCGTGTAGGCGAGGAGGGCCTCGGCTTCGGTGACGGCGGCGGCGGCGATGCGGCGGCGGTCCTCGGCGGCGAGGGCGGAGTCGGCGGCGGTGGCGTTTTGTTTGACGAGCGCGGACTCGCGGGCGGCCTCGCGTTCGGCTTGGGCGAGGGCGGCGCGGGCTTGGGCGAGACGGGCGGGGACTTCGGCGGCGGTGAGTGTGAGGAGGAAATCGCCGGTCTTGACGGTTTGGCCGACCGTGAAGTCGGCGGCAGTCACGCTGCCCATGACGCGGGCGGCGAGGGTCGCGCGCTCCAGCGGGCGGACGGTGGCGGTGAGGATTTGCGTCAAAGGCAGAGCGGCCGATTCGACGCGGGCCGCGCGCGCGTTCACCGCGACCGGCACCGGGGCGGCTGGGCGTTCGTGACGGCTGCAACCGGCGAACAGTAGGGAGGCGGCGACGAGGATCGAGGGGAGCGAGCGCATGGTGGTCGGACCGCGGTTTAGGCGCGCGGGGCGCCGCCGAAGCGGATGCGGCTGTCGGCATCGATCCAGCCGAGTTTATCGAGCACAAACGTCGGCGGGCAGAAACCGGTGAGCGCGGACTGGATAAGATTCAAGCCGATGAAGGCGGTGAAGAACAGCCAGCGGGCGTCGACGAAATGGGTGAGGGCCGCGCTGAGCAAAATCATGACGCCGGCAAGGATGCGGATGAAGGATTCGGTTTTCATGGGGAGGATGGGAGCGAAGGTTTCTTAATTACTATATGAGCATATGAGCATATGCTTGAAACAAAGTCAAGAACGTGCTTTCTTCCGGTCATGGCCAAGAAACCACGAGTCATGACGGAAGAGGCGCTGGGGTTGATCGCGCGACGGTTTGCGGCGTTGGCCGAGCCGATGCGGCTGCGGCTGTTGCACGCGCTGTTCGACGGGGAAAAGAGCGTGGGCACGTTGGTCGAGCTCAGCGGCGGCACGCAGGCGAACGTCTCGCGGCACCTGCAAACGCTGATGGACGCCGGGATGCTGACGCGGCGAAAAGAGGGCCTGCAGGTTTTCTACGGGATCGGCGACGACTCGATTTTTCAGTTGTGCGAACTGGTGTGCGGCAGCCTGGAGCAGCAGCACATGCAGCGGGCGGAGTCGCTGGCGCGATAGTGCCGGCCGGTGCGACCGCGCGCGTGGCCCGGGCCTCTCGCTCGTGAACGGGCGGGCAGCTTGCCGGGTCGTTTCCGAACCCATGGGCGGGGCGCCCATGCCACGTTAAGCCCCAACGTCACTTTCGGTTGAGCCGGTTTCGATGAACGGGCCTTGGACAGGCTTGATTTGTTGATGAACCGCCTGCGTTATCCTGTTCGGTTTTCGTCCCGAACCACCCCGGTTGCCCCAGCTGTCCCCCGTCTTTTCCCCTATGAGCACTCTCCTCACTCGTCGTCTCGTCCTCAAGCGCGGCCTCGCCGGCATCATCGCCTACGCGGCCGCGCCGAACATTTTCCCCTCGTCGCTTTTCGGCAAGGGCGCGCCGAGCAATCGCCTCAATGTCGGTCTCGTGGGCAACGGCCTCATCTGTAATTCCCATGCCGGCACCCTGCTCGGCCGGCCCGACGATTGTCAGATCGTCGCCACCTGCGACGTGATGCGCAGCAAGGCCGAAAAAATGCGCGACCGCATCGGCGTCGCTTACGGCAAACGCAAGGCCAGCGGTGCGGGCTCGCTCGCGACCGGCCCTGACATCTACGCGACGCACGAAGAACTGCTCGCGCGTCCGGATATCGACGTGGTCTTCGTCTGCACGCCCGACCACTGGCACGCGGCGGTGGCTAAGGCCGCGATGCTCGCGGGCAAAGACGTTTACTGCGAGAAGCCCCAGACGCTCACTGTGCACGAAGGCCGGGTGCTGGTTGACGTGGCGCGCCGCACCGGCCGGATTTTCCAGACCGGTACGCAACAACGCTCCAACAAATCCTTCCGTAAGGCCGCCGAGATCGTGCGCAACGGCTGGATCGGCGAGATCAAACTCATCCGCACCCGCCTCGGCGAATTCCCGCCCGCGCCCGCGCTCTCCGAGGAACCCGTGCCCGCCGGCTTCGACTACGACCGCTGGCTCGGGCCCACGCCGTGGCGCCCCTACAACGAGCAGCGGGTCAAAGGTGACTACGGCGGCGGTTGGCGCTGCTTCCTTGAATACGGCAGCCGCAAGAACGGGGACTGGGGTGCGCACCATTTTGACATCATCCAGACCGCGCTCGCCACGGACGATTCCGGCCCGGTTGAGTTCATCCCCATCGGCCACGAAGGCTGCAAATTCCAGACGCACATTTACGCGAACGGCGTACGCGTCGAACGTTTCGACGACCCGAGCCTGAAGGGCATGATCGAGTTTCAGGGCACCAAGGGCACGGTCTGGGTCTCGCGCAACGACGAGTTTTTCTCCGATCCGCCCGAGCTCGCCTCCCGCCCCCTGCGCGGCGAGGACATTCATCTCTACGCGAGCGACGACCACCACGCGGATTTCTTCAACTGCGTGCGCACCCGCCAACGCCCCATCGCCGACGTCGAGGCCGGCCACCGCAGCGCGAGCATTTGTCACCTCAACGCCATCGCCGCCCAAGTCGGCCGCGCGATCCGTTGGGATCCTCGCGCCGAGAAGATCGTCGGCGACCCGATGGCCGCCCGGCTGCTCGACCGCCCCCGTCGCGCTGGCTACGCCCTCTAACCCCCCCCCAAAAAAACATTTTCGCTATGTCGCGCTGCATTTTCCCGTTTCCCGCCGCTCTGCTGATCTGCGCCGGGCTGGTGCCCCCGTTGTCCGCCGCCGATTCGGCGTTACCCGCCCTCGGTTTTTCCGGCAGCCAAGCCGCCCTCGAGACGCTGGACGGCGACCTCAAGGCCGCCGGCATCGCTCCCGCCAAACTCGCGGCGCTCGAAGCGCGCTTGCTCGCCGTGCTGCGCAACAAAGACGCCACCTTCGCCGCGCGCCAAGCCGCCGCGCAACGCCTCGGCCTCGTCCTCGCTTTCAGCGCGGTCAAGCCGACCGCCGCCACGCTTCGCCCGCTCGGCACGATGCTGGCAGACGAACGCGATTCCGATCTCGCCCGCTCGGCGCTCGAGCCGGTTGCCTCCGATGTGGCGGATTCGCTGCTCGTGACCGCGCTCGGCAAAACCTCTGGGCGCACGCGCCTCGGTTTGATTGATACGGTCGCCCGCCTTGGGAGCGCGGCCGCCGTCCCGGTGCTGGCCAAACTCCTCGTAAACTCAGATGCGCCCACGGCCGCGGCTGCCGCGGAAGCGCTTGGCGCGATTGGCGGCTCCGAGGCGCTCGCCGCATTGCAAGCGACGCCCGAGCCCGCCCCGCGCGCTGTGACCGCCGCGAAACTTGTCGCGGTCACCCGTTTGCCGGCGGCGGCCGCCGTGCCCTTGCTCCAAGGCATCCGCACGGCGGCCGGCGATCCCGTGCACCGCGCCGCCGCGTTGCGTGCCCTCCTCGAGATCGACGCCGTTAACGCTCCGGCCACGACGGTCGCAGTGCTCGGCGGCGACGATTGGGCGATGAAACAAGTCGCGCTCGAATCACTTTACGCTTCACGCGCGCCGGGCTTGGTGGCGGCGCTGCTGGGGTCGCTCCCCTCGTGGGATGCGCCCACGCAGAGCGGCGTCCTCCATGCGCTTGGCCGTCGGGGCGAGCCGACGGCGGCAGCGGCAGCGGTTGCGGTTGCGGCGACCGCCCATGCCGACGCCGAAGTGCGCGGCGCCGCGATCACGGCACTGAGCACGATTCCGGGCTCGGCCGAGACGGCGCGGGTGCTGGCGAAAATCGTGACCGGTTCCGACGCCGCCGAGGCGAAGGCCGCCCGCGTCAGCTTGGCCCGCCTGAATGGTCCGGGCGTGAGCGCCGCCGTTCTCTCCGGCGCCGAGCAAGGCGAAGCCGCTCTGAGGACTGCGTTCATCGAACAACTCGCCCTGCGCAATCAGATCGAAGGCCTGCCGTTGCTCTTGAAATTGCGGGCCGATTCGGACGCGGCGGTGCGCGCGGCGGCGGCCTCGGCGTTGGGCGATCTCGCGCCGATTGCCGACGTGAAGACCTTGCTCGACTGGACGCTGGCGGCGACTGACGCCAACGAACAAAACCGCGCCCTGCGCGCGCTCGTCACGCTGACGTTGCGCAACCCCATGATCGCGACCCGTGGCGCGCCGGTGTATGCGGCGATCGAGAGCGCGAGTGCCGAAGCGGCGCTGCGTTTGTTGCCCGCGCTCGGGCGCATCGGGGGCGAGCCCAGTGCCGCAGCGGCCGCCCGGCTCGCGCTCGGGCCGGACGCCAAGGTGGCGGAAGCGGCGCTCGCGGCGCTGACCCGTTGGAGCGATACCACGGCGTTGGTCTCACTCGCGGGCGTGGCCGAGAAGACGACCTTGCCGGCGGCCCGGACGACGGCGGTTGAGGGCGTGATGGCGTATTTCGAGCGCACCCGTGTGGCGTGGGACGGGGATGATACGGCGGTGGTCGCCCGGTTGCTCCCGGTGGTGGCCGATCCGGCGGTGCGCGGCCGGCTGCTGAAGCTGCTCAGTCGAGCGGGTGACGCGACCGCGTTGGCGTTGGCTGCGGGGCTCAAGGCCGATGCCGCGGTGGGCGCGGCCGCGCGCGAAGCGGTCGAAATCATCACGGCTAATCTGGCAGGCCCGGCCAAAGTGCGGGCGTCGGCGCCGTCGGGTGCCGGCAACATTATGGATGGCAAAACGAACACCCGTTGGACCGTGGCGCAGGTCGGCGAAGAGTGGGTGGAGATCGATTTCAAAGTCGCGCGGCCGTTGCACCGGCTGACGTTGGACCAGACCGGCCGGGCGGGAGACTTTCCGGAATCGTATGCGGTGCAGGTGACGGATGACCTAGCCAATCCCGGCGCGGTGGTGGCGACGGGCACCGGGCAGACGGGCAAGACGGTGATCGCGCTCCCGGCGGGCACGCGGGGCCGTTACGTGATCATCAAAAACGTCGCCGAGCGCCTAGACGGCTGGTGGGCGATCATCGAGCTCTACGTGGATTGAGCGACTCTATGGCAGGGGGCGAGAGGAGCGTGCACGCCCGGCCGTTTATGCTCGTTTTTTGACGTAAATTAAGCGCGCGGCTGAGGCGCCGCGGTTGGAACTAAAAAGGCTTGGGCTGAGGCGGCATCGTTGCCGACCCAAGCCCAAACTCGGTTTAAAGCGCCGCTCACTCCATCTCGGAATGGCGGCTCTCCTTCAGGTAGATGGCGCCGATGATGGTCGTCGCGAGCGTGATGCCGATGGGGTAGGCGAGGCCGGCGTAGGGATTGCCGAAGTGGGCGACCATCGAGGTGGCGATCAACGGAGTGAGGCCGCCGAAGATGCCGTTGCCGACGTGGTAGGGCAGCGACATCGAGGTGTAGCGGATGCGGGTCGGGAAGATTTCCACGAGATAGGCGGCGATGGGGCCGTAGGTCATGGCGACGAGTAGCACCATCACGAGCAAGATGGCCACGATCATGACGTGGTTGAGCGGCTGGGCGAAGTGCGAGAGGCCCATGAAGAGCGGGATGTAGAGGATCGCGGCGAGCAACATGCCGCCGAGAATGACGGGCTTGCGGCCGACCTTGTCGGAAAGGCTGCCGAAAAGGACGAAGAACGGCGTGCCGAGCACCAAGGCGGTGGCGATCAAGATGAGCGACGTCTCGTAGCCGATGTTCAGCACCTTTTGCAGGAAGAACATGGCGTAGAATTGGCCTGTATACCACACGACGCCCTGGCCGGCGGTCGCACCGAAGAGCGCGATCAGCACGAGCCGGCGGTTCTCGGGGTTCATGAAACTCTCTTTGATCGGGTTCACCGCCAGTTTGCCGGCGGCCTTGGCCTTCGCGAAGAGCGGAGACTCCTCCATCTTGATGCGGATGTAATAGGAAAGGCCGACAAGTATGATCGAGAGGAGAAACGGCAGGCGCCAGCCCCAGTCGTTGAACTTTTCGACGCCGATGACTTGGCGCACGAGCAGAATGACGACGATGGCCAACAGCAGGCCGCCGGTTGCCGTGATCTGGATGAAGCTGGTGTAGAAACCGCGGTGGGCGCGCGGGGTGTGCTCGGCGACGTAGGTAGCGGCGCCGCCGTATTCGCCGCCGAGGGCGAGACCTTGCACGAGGCGGAGCAGCACGAGGCAGATCGGGGCGGCGATACCGATGGTTTCGTAGTCGGGCAGCAGCCCGATGGCGAAGGTCGCGCCGCCCATCAACAGCAACGTCAGCAGAAACGTGTATTTACGGCCGACGAGGTCGCCGATGTGACCAAAGACGATCGCGCCGAACGGGCGAACGACGAAGCCGGTCGCGAAGGTCGCCAGCGTGAGCAAAAACGCCGCCGTCGGATTGTCCTTCGGGAAAAAATGTCCGGCGATGAGCGTGGCGAGCGCGCCGTAAACGAAGAAATCATACCACTCGATCAGCGTGCCGGCGGAGGAGGCCGCGATGACTTTCCAGAGGGTCTTTTTGTCGGTGGGGTGCGGGGCGGAGCTGGGATGGGCGTGAGCGGCGGACATAGTGGAGTGGGGAGCAAGACGCGCACTATAGGCGGCGACGAGTGCGGTGTGGGAGAAAAGGGAAAATAGGGCCAGAGCCGTGAAGGCAAGACCGGGCATTGGTCGTGGCCCGGAACGGGTGTAACTGGACGTGACGTCAGTGATTGAAGTGGCCTGGGCGTCCCGCCCATGGGATCGGAAACGATCAGGCAAGAAGTCCGCTCGTGCCGCGCGCGCAACCAACCCGATGACCCCATTTTCGCTGAACAAGTCCCAGTCTTACCGGCCGCTGGGATAATGTTGGGTTGTGCCGGCGGTGCGGTTACTGCTTTTGTTTTCACGCCCCATCCCCGCCTCCGCGCCGAAACACCGCCCCAAAAATGTCCTCCCCCACGTCAACGCCCTCGCCTTCGCCGACCCAACCTGCGCCGACTTCGTTCGGCGGTATTCTCCGGCAACTCGGGCCGGGCCTGATCATCACGGCGTCGATCGTCGGCTCCGGCGAATTGATCGTGACGCCCAAGCTCGGAGCGAGCTTTGGGTTTACGCTGCTCTGGTTCATCATTCTTGGCTGCGTTTTGAAGGTGTTTATCCAGATCGAGCTCGGCCGGTTCACGCTCGCGCGGGGGGTGACCACGCTCGAAACGATGAACCTTGTGCCCGGCCCGCGCCTCGTCGTGTCGTGGCTGCTGTGGTTGTGGGCGATCATGTTTGCCGCGACGATTTTTCAGATCGCGGGCATGGTCGGCGGGGTCGCTAGCGTGTTGTCGATCGCCGGCCTGAATCTTTCGACTTCGGTCATCGCGGTGCTGATTGGAATCATCACGGCCGTGTTGCTCGTGGTGGGCCGCTACAAGCTCGTCGAGACGGCGGCGACTTGGATGGTCGTGGCGTTTACGCTGTGCACGATGGTCGCGGTGATCGCGCTGCAGTTCACGCCCTACGCGGTGACGATGAAGAACATCACCGACGGGTTTAGTTTCAATTTGCCGGGGTCGTTCACGGTCGCATTTGCGGCGTTCGGGATCATCGGCGTGGGCGCGTCGGAGCTGATTTATTATCCGTATTGGGTGCTGGAAAAAGGTTACGCGCAGCACGTCGGTCCGGCCGACGGCACGGTGGCGTGGGCCGAGCGGGCGCGCGGGTGGATGCGGGTGCTCAAGGCGGATTCGTGGGTCTCGTGTGCGGTTTACACCAGCGCGACGCTGGCGTTTTACGTGCTCGGCGCGGCGGTGCTGCACGCCAAGGGCCTCGATGTGACCAACGCCGACATGATCAAAACGCTCTCCGCGATGTATGTGGAAACCTTCGGTGCGTGGAGCCTGTGGTTGTTTCTGCTCGGCGCGGTGGCGGTGCTTTACTCGACCATCTTTGTGGCGACGGCGTCGAACGCGCGGCTGATGGCGGATGCGCTGGTCGTTTTCAAAGTGAAGCAGTATCCGACCGTCGCGGACCGGCAGCG
>CAMCWW010000024.1:0-36799 GCA_945882935.1 Opitutus sp. GAS368 | reverse complement strand
TCAGAGGAAAATATGGGGCCGACGCCGAGCGAGAGGGTGTTGCCACCGATGAAGTCGCGGTCGCGGTAGGTAAGGCGGGGATTGAGCACAAAACCACGGGAGCGGATCCCGCCGTCGCCGAAGCTGAGGGAGGCGCGGACCGGGAGGTTCACGGTGAGCGAGCGATCCTTCTCTTCCCAGGCGCGCCAAGTGAGCTGGGGGCCGATCTCGCCGAGAAAGTCGAGGTCGGGCATACCGCGACGTAGGGTGTTTTTATCAGAGTCGGCGTTGAGCGAACCGCCGAAGCTCAGGTCAAGCTCAAGCGTTTCGTTGAGCTGAAAACGTCCGCGCAAAATCCCGCCGTCACCGGCGCGCAGAACCTTTCCCCGGTAGATGAAGAAGGGAACGGGAAAGCCGCGAAAGCGGGATTGGGCGGCGCCGGGGTAATCGGTGACGTAACCGCCAATGCCGGCGAGGCCGACCTCCCAAAGTGGACGACCGGTGGGATCGGAGTTGCGCGCGAGGGTGGCCGAAGGAATCTCTTGGGCGAAAGAGATGGGGGTAAGAACAACGAGAACCAAACCCAGAACTAAGGGCAAACGGTGGAAGCGCATCGCAGCGAAGAGAATTCTTGTTCGCGTGGATTCAAGTTGATTCTCAAAGATTGTAATCGCGCGGGTGCGGTTCCGAACCAGGAGAGCGTTCGGCGAAGGCGCGAGACCTTGGGCGGGATTCTCCTTGCGGCGGGAGAAGGCGGCGGGGACGTTCGGCGGCTATGGAGCTTTTTGAGATCAAGGCCGAGGTGCCGGCAATGGCAGCAGATGCGGTTGATACGACGTTGTTGGAGTTGGGGATCGACGGCTGGAGCCTGCTGGAAGACGCCATTGCAAAGCGGGCCTGGATTGTGGGCATTTTTGCGAGCGAGGCGGAGGCGGTGGCGCGGTGGCGGGAGCTGAGCCCGATGTTGGGGTTGGCGCCGTTGATCGAGCCCGTGGTGCGGCCGATGGGTGATCAAGACTGGAAGGAAAGCTATAAGGCGCACTTTCACGCGTGGCAGTTTGGGCGGTTGCACTGGGTACCCGTGTGGGAACGCGAGGTGTTTGTGTTGCCGGCGGGGGACGCGGTGCTGTGGCTGGACCCGGGTCTGGCGTTTGGCACCGGGAATCATGAAACGACCCGGCTTTGCGTCGAGCGATTGGTGGGGCGAGCGGGCGAGGCGGGCGTGAGCGGGCGGGTAATCGACGCGGGCTGCGGCTCGGGAATTTTGGCGCTGTCGGCGCTACTGTTGGGGTTTCGGGACGTGGTGGGCTTCGATAATGATGCGGAAGCGGTGCGGATTAGTGAGGAGAACGCGGTTTTAAATGGATTGGCCGGCCGGGCGACTTGGCTGATCGGAGATCTTTTGAGTGGCTTTGCGGGAAAACAGGCTGAGGTCGTTTTGGCTAATATTCAGGCCGATGTGTTGCAGCGTTTCGCCGGTGAGTTGTTGGCTGCGGTCGCGCCCGGCGGGGTGTTGGTGTTGAGCGGGATCTTGGCGCAGGAGCGAGACGTCGTGCGGGCGAAGTTCGAGGCGGCCGCGCCGGGATGGGGAGTTGATTCACGGGTCATGGGCGAATGGAGCGACGTGGTGCTCATGCGACCAAGCACGTGATGATTTTTGGACCATGAAGGTGCGTTTGAAGGGTCTTTTTGGGGTATTTTTGATGATTTCGGTGGGATATTCGCGGGAAACGTGGCTGGCACCGGAACGATTTACCGCGACTCCGGGGGCGACTTTGCGATTTGAGCTGATGAGATCGGAGAGCTTTTACGGCTCGGAGGGAATGGGGCCAGTTGGGGCGGTTTTGAATACGCGGGGTAGGTTGGCGGACGAAGTGGCAAGTTTAGGGCCGGTGACCGGGGGCGAAAAAGGGGTGAGTTTTTCCGCAACCCTGAGCCGGCCGGGTTTGGCGGTAGTGTGGGCTGAGTTGGAGCCAGTGATCGTTGAGCGTGAACCCGAGCAGGCAGTTGCCCACCTGCGCCGCAGTCATGTGGGCGAAGCGGATCGGACGATTTTGATGGACGGGCCACCGCGGCAGGTTTGGCGGGAGCGGGTTTCGGCGCGGGCGAAAACGGCGGTTTACGTAGGTGAGCCCGATGGCAGCGACAAAGGTGGGTCCCAACCGCTAATCGATGGCTTGGATTTGGTGGTGGTGGGACCGGTGAAAGAGCATCGGGTGGGGGACGCTATTCTGGTCAAGGTGCGACGGACCGGCCTACCGGCAGAGGGGTTGGCGGTGGGATTCGTGCTCGCAGGTGAAGGCCGGGAAAGCGTCGTGTTTTCCGGGGCAGACGGGGAAGCGACGATTCGGCTCGATGCGTCGGGAATGTGGCTGATTTACTGTCGTCACATTCGGCGGTCGAGCGAGGCTGACGTGGACTGGGTGACCGAGCTTGTGACTCTCGTGATCGAAGTGAAGTGAGGGGTTCAGAAGCATGGAAAATTGAGGGTGTTGGCCCTTTCTTCGCTTACTTGAGTTTGGATTTCGACCGGCTCGGTCAGCACGAAAATCCCGAACCGGAACGAAGGGCGAATCGATGTGGTTTGCCCTGTATTTTGCACTCTCTCGGCGAGTCGTGATTTAGCATCAGACCATAAAATTACGATAATTTGGGCCTAAATTTGATTAAAAACAGTGTTTATCTCCCGAAAACCCGCATTTTTCTAATTATCGCAAAAATATAGCATAATCAGGGTTTGCTATCGGAGTCCCTATTCTTTTGAACGCCTCTTCTGAATTGGCTACTAAGCATTACTGACCAGCAATCCTTAACCAAAAATTCCTTTGGACCTTAAGCAAATCAAACAAATCATCGACCTCATGAAGCGGTCGGAATTGACGGAGTTCGCCGTCGAAGAAGAGGGCTTCAAGCTCAAGATTCGCCGGGGAGAAAATGGGGTTCCGATTGTGACGCGGAGTAGGGATTCAAATTCGCCTTTCCTTTTGGGTGGTTCAGATAACTCCCACCCGCCGATGAGTGCGCCGGCTCCGCAACAAAATCTGGTCCCCGCCAGCCCAGGGTTGGATGATCCGGGCATTGCTTACATAAAATCCCCGATGGTTGGGACTTTTTACCGGTCGCCATCGCCCGAGAGTAAATCGTTCGCCGATGTTGGCACGAAGGTAACGGAAACTTCGCCGGTGTGTATTATTGAGGCGATGAAGATCATGAACGAGATTCAGGCCGAAGCCAAAGGCACGATCATCGAGGTGTTGTTGGAAAACGGCCAGCCGGTCGAATATGGCCAAAAAATGTTTAAGATTAAGCAGGCTTGAGTTTTGCGAGATCCATAAAGTGATCGCCCAGGAGCTGCGAAGAGCGGCTGCTGAAGCGCACAAGTCCCCGGGGCGATTCCCGGGCGTGCGTCAGGGCGGCGTTGCCTTCCTATTTCCTACCGATGATTCAGAAAATTCTAATCGCCAACCGAGGCGAGATTGCCCTGCGCATTGTTCGGGCTTGCAGAGAGTTGGGCATAAAGACCCTTGCGGTTTATTCGGAGGCCGACGTGCAATCGTTGCACGTGCAATTAGCGGACGAGGCTATCTGCATCGGCGGTCCCAAAAGCGCGGACAGCTACCTGCGGGCCGATCGAATTATCAGCGCGGCTGAGATCGCAGATGTGGACGCGATTCACCCGGGCTACGGGTTTCTTTCGGAGAACGCCAAGTTTGCCGAGCAGTGCGAGTCGTGTAATATCAAATTTATTGGTCCTAAATCACAGTCGATCAAAATGATGGGTGATAAATCGGTGGCAAAGGACACGGTGCGAAAGGCCGGCGTTCCGATTGTGCCTGGGTCGGATGGACCGGTGGAATCCGAAAATGAAGCGGTGAAGATTGCGCGGAAGATGGGTTATCCGGTGATCATTAAGGCGGTGGCCGGCGGCGGTGGTCGCGGAATGCGGATCGCGCATAACGACGTTTCTTTTGCGAAGGAATACCATGTCGCGCGGAACGAGGCGGAAAAAGCGTTCGGCAACGGCCAGGTTTACGTCGAAAAATACATCGAGAAACCTCGGCATATCGAGTTTCAGATTTTGGCGGATTCGCACGGGAAGACGGTGCATTTGGGCGAGCGCGATTGTTCGGTGCAACGTCGGCATCAAAAGTTGATCGAGGAGTCCCCGTCGCCGTTTTTAACCCCGGATTTGCGGAAAAAGATGGGAAAAGCGGCGATCCGAGCGGCCGAGGCGGCCCAGTATGAGAATGCGGGAACGATCGAATTCTTGGTGGATGCGAAGGGGAACTTTTATTTCATCGAAATGAATACGCGTATTCAGGTAGAGCATCCGGTCACGGAGGAGGTCACCGGCATCGACCTGATCAAGCAGCAGATACGAATTTCTAACGGGGAGAAACTCGGCTTTGACCAGGGCGACATCAAGTTTACGAAGCACGCGATCGAGTGTCGCATCAACGCCGAGGATCCGGCGCGCAACTTCATCCCTTCACCGGGCACGATTGGGCTCTATTATGCCCCGGGCGGGCATGGTGTGCGGGTGGATTCACACGCTTACTCGGGCTACGCGATCCCCCCGCACTACGATTCGATGATCGGCAAGTTGATCACTTATGGAGAAAACCGGAAAACGGCGCTGGAGCGGATGTATCGGGCTCTGAGCGAATATCTGATTCGCGGCGTGAAAACGACGATTCCGTTGCACAAGGCGATCATGGCCGATCCGGTGTTTATCGAAGGCAAGGCGACTACGGCCTACATGGAGGAATTCCTCAGCCGGACGCCAACGGATCTGTTTTCTTGATTGGGTCGCTCGAGGTTGGGGGCGCAGGGTTTGAAGTTTGATGTTGGTCTACCTGATTCCGGCGGCGATCGCCGTGTTGATGCGGCGCGCGATGGAACGCATTTTCTCGCGCACTTCCTGGGGGTTGAGCGTGAGAATCTTGCGGTCTTCCATCACGACCCGGCCATGGATAACCGTGGTGCGCACATCGCGAGGGCTGGCGGCATATACGAGGGTCGAGTAGACGTCGTAGAGCGGGACAAGGGCGGTGGAGTTGTGATCGAGGATGATGAGATCGGCGAGTTTGCCGGGCTCAAGGGAGCCTAAATCTTTCTCGCGATGGAGGGCGCGGGCGCCGCCCAAGGTGGCCATCTCAACCACGTTCAGGGCGGGCATGACGTTGCGGTCTTTTCGGTCGAGTTTGTGGAGTTTGGCGACGTAACCCAGCTGACCGATGAGATCGAGGGTGTTGCCGCTCATCGGGCCGTCGGTGCCGAGGCCGATGCGGAGGCCGTCGTCGTGCATTTTGAGGCCGGGGGCGACGCCTTTGGCGGATTTGATGTTGGCCACCATGTTGTGGGCGATGCCGACGTCGCGGGCTTTTAGCAGAGCGATATCGGAGTCGGTCACGAAAATGCAGTGGGCGGCGACCAGGCGCGGGGTGAGTAAACCGAGGGAGTCGAGGTATTCGACGGGAGTTTGGTTGCGCTCTCGGCGGAGGGTCGAGATTTCGTCGGTCATCTCGGCTACGTGCATGAGGACCGGAAGATTGAGTTCGGCCGAGGCCTTGGCGACGAGCCGGAGGTGTTCGGCGTCGAGGGAGTAGGGAGCGTGCGGAGCGAGTGCGGGCGTGATCAGGGGGTCGTTGGCCCAATCGGCGGCGAATTTTTTCGCGTAGGCGAGACCGCCGTAGGGCACGGGCGAGTCGGGGGTGGGGAAATTGAGAATACTCTGGCCGAGGACGCCGCGGATGCCGACGAGTTTCGCGGCGCGGGCGACTTCGTCCTCAAAGTAATACAGGTCGACGGCCGTGGTGACTCCGCCCTCGATCATTTCGACGAAGCCGTGGAGCGCGCCCCAATAAACGAGTTCGCGGTCGATGAGATTTTTCTCGAGCGGGAAAATGAAGCGGCGAAGACGGTCGGGCACGTCGTCGCCGAGTCCGCGAAAGACGGTCATCGACGCGTGGGTGTGGGTGTTGATGAGGCCGGGGAAGACCAGGTCCCCGCGGGCGTCGATGGTTTTCGCGGCGGAATAGTCCGCTGCGATGGAGGAGGAGCCGATTGCAACGATGCGTGAGTCGCGGATGATAATGGCGCCGTCCTCAATGACATCGCGGGCGGCGTTCATCGTGACGATGTGGGCTCGGGTGATGATCAGGTCGGCGGGTTGGGGAGCGGCAAGGGCGGTCATGGAGAGCAGCGGAAAGAGGATAAGAAAGGTGACGTGGATCGAGGAGGGACGCATGGCGGCGGGGAGATTTATCGTGAGAGCAAGGAGGTGAAGAGGTTCGAAAATTGAGGGACATCGAGTTGAAATTCGATGCGGGCGAGTTGCTCGCCCAAGTTTGGTTGGTGGCCAGGAGTCCAACTCAAGGTGTCGCCGTAGCTGGCACCGCGGTCGAGGTTGACGTCGATGAAGGCGTTCTCGGCCTGAGTCACGACGGAGGGATCGATCCAAGACGCGGCGGCAATCTCGTCCCAAAGCGGGCGCCCGCGTTGGCCGAAGCGATCAAGGTAGGATGCGAGCGGCGTGCCGGCCCGAGCGATGGTCGCGAACTGCTCAGGGGTTGATCGGACGTGCTGGGAAATATCGATGGGCGAGCAGGTGATTTTTTTCCACGTTGAGCGGAGGACAATCCGTGAAGCTTCCGGGTCGAAGCGGAGGTTGAATTCGCGGCGCGGGGTGTGTTTGAACTCGGCGGAGTCGGTTTTGGGATGGAATGATCCGCCCATGAAGTGGAGTTCGCGGATGAGTTCGGGCAAACGGGGTTCAAGGCGCACGGCGAGGGCGATGTTGGTCAGCGGGCCGGCGCACCAAAGGGAGATTTCGCCGGGGTGGGCTCGGGCTTGGCGGATGATAAAGTTGGCCGCGTGTTCGTCGGCGGGTGCGGTTGTAGGATTGCCTTCGGGCAGGTCGGGGGCGGCGTGGGGATCGATTGTGCGTCCGGAACGGGTAAGGTCCCAAGCGCCGTTGTAGATGAGACGGCCGTGTTGTTTCTCCCAGAGAGCGTGGTCGCGTGGGGTCTGCACAAGTGGAGTGAGCGCGCCGGGTAAGACGGGAATCTCGGTGCGCTCCATGATTTCGAGCAGCCGGAGGGCGTGACGGACCTGAAGATCGCGCCAATGGTCACCGGTGGGAACGCAGATGCCGAGGGCTTCGACGTCCGGAGCGTTGAGGAGCATGGCGATCGCCTGGAGATTGGTGGACGCGGGTCCGAGGGCGTCTTGGTCGATAATGATTTTGCGGGAGGGCATAAAATGCGTCGCTGAGTGGTGGCTGGCGGTTAGGGCTCGAGGGAGACGTCTTTGTAGTTCCGAAAGAGGAGCGGTGAATTTTTCCAGCCACGGACGGAAGCGTGAACCAGCGTCGCGCGCGTTCCCCAGTAAATCGGTGCGATGGGAGTCTGTTCGATGAGGTAAGTCTCGGCTTGTTGAAGCGCGGCGTGGCGCCGGGCGGGATCGAGTTCGGAAGCGGCGGCGGAGAGTAGGGCGTCGTAAGCCGTCTCGCTCCAGCCGGTTCCGTTGATGCCATTGCCGGTGGCGAAAATACCGAGAAAAGTGAGTGGATCGGGAAACTCGGCGTTCCACCGACCCCGCGCCAACGTGTAGTCGCGGGATTGATCATTGATGGCGGCGAGAAACATTTTGAATTCTTTTTGGGCGATCAAAACTTCGACCCCGAGCTCGCGCCGCCAGCGCTCTTGTAGAATCTCGGCGATTCGCTGGTTAGTTTCTTGAGGGATCGTGAGGAATTCAACCTTGGGGAAACCCTTTCCATCCGGGAACCCGGCCTCGGCGAGCAGACGACGTGCTGCGGCAGGATCGGAAACGAGGCCCGTGGGCGGATGGTAGCCGGCGAGGCCAGGGGGAGTGAGGGCGTGGGCGGGGAGTTGGCCGCCGCGAAGGACGTT
The DNA here is from genome assembly GCA_945882935.1 of Opitutus sp. GAS368. Lineage (GTDB taxonomy): Bacteria > Verrucomicrobiota > Verrucomicrobiia > Opitutales > Opitutaceae > Tous-C4FEB. The sequence continues at coordinate 28,904 of CAMCWW010000024.1, read as the reverse complement.
CTTGACGATGGCATCGCGATCGATCGCGAGCGCAAACGCCCGGCGCACGCGTGAATCGCGGAACGGAGCTTCGGTCACGTTAAACCTGACGAAGTAGCTTTCGAACGCGGGCTCGATTCGAAGCAGATGGGGCGCCTCGGTCTTGTAGGAATCAATCTTGCTCAGCGGCAGGTCCCAAGTGGTGTGCAGCTGGCCGGCGCGAAAAGCGAGTTCTTGGCTTTGCAATGACTCACTGGGGTAGAATCTGATCTCATTGAGCTGGACGCGGGCTGCGTCCCAGTAGTGAGGATTTTTTTCGACGCTGAGATGTTGTCCTTCGCGCCACTCTCGGAGCCGAAAAGGGCCGTTGCTCACGAGCGGGAAGTCGCGCGTCCAACGGGCGCTTCGGTCGTAAGGCGAACTGGATTTTTCGACTGAAGATCGATGAATGGGAAACCAAACGTTGGTGCGCAGGAGAGACAGGAAATACGCGGTGGGGCGTGCGAGCGTGATTTCGAGTGTCTTCTGGTCGGGAGCCCGAAAACCAACTAGGTCGAAGTCGGTCATCAGGCCTTTGGCGAAGAGCTCCGCATTTTTTACGGGGTAGAAAACGTCCTTGTATTCCGAGGCGAGAGCGGGCGTGAGGGCGCGTTGGAAGCTGAAGAGAAAATCTTGGGCTGTAAGCGGGTCGCCGTTTGACCATCTGGCATCCGGACGCAGGTGAAAGATATAGACGAGTCCGTCGGTCGAAGATTCCCAGCGGTCTGCAATTCCTGGTCTCGGTTGCAGGGTCGTTTCGTCGAGTGTGACCAGACCCTCGAACAAAGAACTCAGAACGTTGTGATCGATGGAACCGCCGGCAATTTGGGGATCGAGGAATTGAACTTCTGCGCCGTTGCCGACATGGAGAATTTTCTCGCGATTGCCCGATTGGACAAGAGGTTCCCTGCGAGAGCACGCGGCCCCGGCAAAGACAACGAGGCCGATCAACAGCAGATGAGCGGGTGAAGGTCTTAACATGGAGATAAGGCGAGTAGCAGAAGATGCACCGATGGGCTTTGCGAAAGGAATCAATCTCGGGAATTGGGCCTTGCGGGAAAATTGAGGTAAACTCACGTTTCTGCCGCGTGAAAATCGGATTTCTTGGCGGCAGTTTTGATCCCGTGCATTTTGGCCATTTGATGGCCGCTCAAGACGCGTATGAACAGTGCGGTTTGGACCGTTTGATCTTGGTTCCGGCAGCTCAAGCGCCGCTAAAACCCACCGATGTACAATCCTCACCCGAGGACCGCATGGCGATGATGAAGGCGGCGGCCGGTTGGGATAACCGCTTCGAGATTTCCGACTTCGAGCTGCGCAAAGGAGGGGTCAGTTATACAATTGATTCGGCGCGGCATTTTCGGGCGCTCTATCCGCAGGACGAACTTTATTGGGTAATCGGTGGTGATCAGTTGCCCAAGCTGCATCTTTGGAAAGAGATCGAAGAATTGGCGAAGCTAGTGGAGTTCATCTTTCTCGAGCGTCCCGGGTATCCGGTTAAAGCCCGCGTCGATATCCCGGGCTTGCGCTTGCGTCGGTGTGACGGACACCTGCTGGCGATCAGCTCGACTGAATTGCGAGAGCGAACCCGACTGAACTTAGCGCTCGATTATTTTGTGCCGCATAAGGCGATTGTTTACATCCGCGAAAAGGGTCTGTATCGCGGGAAGGAATGAAATTGAAAAAATCTGAATCCCTCGCTCTCGTTAAGCTGTGCTGTCGGGCCTTGGAGGAAAAGAAAGCGGAGGACCTTCGGGTGATGGATGTGAGTGAGCAGTCATCTATTACAGATTTTCTGGTCTTGGCCACGGGCACGTCATCGCCTCATCTGCGGGCCTTGCGGATTGAAATAGAAAAGGCCTTGGATTCCGCTAAAGCGCCGATCGTTGGAATGGAGATCCCACAAGATAGCGGCTGGATGGTGATCGACGCGTTTGACGTCATGGTGCATCTGTTCACGACGGACCAACGGGGGCGATATGCTTTGGAAAATCTTTGGAAAGACGCGACCGAAGTTTCGGTTCCTAAGCTGCTGGCGGTGCCAAAAAAACCAAAGCCGAAAGTCCGGAAAAAGGGGGAGACCGAGAAGTCTAAGAAGCCGACTAAATCGCGAACAAAGAAATAGGAATCAGGTGACAATTAGAGATTGAAGTCCATAATTTTGGGGTAGTCACGAATTCGTATTGTTACTTATTGGCGTTTTCGCTAAGCGCTTTCTGGTAGGAATTAAAGATGCGATTCCGGGTGTGCGATTGAGCTTTAGCGGAATTTCGACCTTGTCTCCGAAATTCAACTTCAGCAGCCTTAAGTGGGGGATTATAAAATACAAAGATGCCAAAATGAAAAACTCGTCCAGCAACTCCACCAAGGGCTTCACCCTTGTTGAAATCATGATCGTCGTCGTAATCATCGGCCTTTTGACCGCTATGGCGATTCCCGCCTTCCAAAAGGTTCGTCAGTCCGCACAAGACAAAGCTGTGCTAGACAACGCCCGTGTGCTGGCAGTGGCTGCTGATCAATACTTTTTGGAGAACGGTGTTTCTACGGTTACATTAGACAAACTGGTTGGCCCGGCCAATTTCGTCAAAGAACTCAAAATTATAGCAAATGAGACCTATCCGCTCACGTTCAGCCAAGGGGTGCCGGTCAAAGTCACGGGGGTTGCAGGGGCTCGTACGGTTGTATTCCCTCCCTGATCTCAGGGTCATGGGTGTCGTCGACCCGCTGGCACCGATCCGGGTTAACTCGTCTTGAATGGTGGGCGTGCGGTCACACCAAATAAATTAGCGGGAAAATAAAAGGTAGTCCGTCGGTAGCGACAGCGGTAATAATATTTCAGCGGAGTAGATTATATTTTAAAATTGCCCAAAGCGCGCGGATGCCATCCCGCCATCCGATTTTTTTACCTTCGGCGTAGGTTCGGCCGTAGTAGCTGATTCCGACTTCGTATATTACCACACCGAGCTTTGCGACTTTGGCGGTAATCTCTGGCTCGAAACCGAAGCGGTTTTCTTCGATCGTAATTTTTTGCAGCACTTCGCGACGGAACATTTTATAGCAGGTTTCCATATCCGTCAGGTTAATGTTCGTTCCCATATTTGAGAGCAGGGTGAGAAACTTGTTTCCTACCATGTGCCAGAAATAAACGACCCGGTGAGCCTCGGCGCCCATGAAGCGCGAGCCGAAGACAACATCGGCTTTGCCGTCGAGAATAGGTTTCAGCAGGCGAGGATACTCCTGCGGATCATACTCAAGATCAGCGTCTTGTACGACTACTACGTCCCCCGTGGCGACGGCGAAGCCGGAGCGAAGTGCGGCTCCTTTGCCTTGGTTGACTTCGTGATAGATGATTTGGGAAACAAGTGGCGCGATTTCGCGGCGGAGTAAGTCCCGGGTGCCGTCGTGCGAGCAGTCGTCGACGATGATAATTTCCTTGTCCGAGATGGGAGCCGACCGTACCCGATCAACGATCGTGCGGATGGTCTTGGCCTCGTTGTAGCAGGGGATGACGACGGAAAGTTTCATGCGAAAACCCGAAACATACGGTGAGAAACAATCATAGGAAGTCTTTTAAGGGGCGAGAAGATGGTAAAGGAATATTCGGGGCGCTGAAATCAAGAGCGTTGAGGCGGATTATCCAATCGCAAGCGGCGAGGGTGTTCGGTTGCGGCTGGCCTCCGCGTGGTGAGCGATTAAATTCCGAGGGTTCTACGCCGCGCTCGGGTGAGGTGTAGATTTTACGACAAACACTCGACGCCATCCTAATGATTGGCGTTTCATTTCCTCCGTATGGTATCGGCGGATCTTTTCGATTTTCAGATCAACGGCTTCGGCGGCGTTGATTTCCAGCGCGACGGGCTCACCCGGGCGCAGTTTGAGCACGCGGTCGGAGCGTTGCGCCGCTGCGGGACGTCGGGGATTTTTGCGACGTTCATCACCGACGAGGTGGACGCGCTCTGCTGGCGATTCGAGGCCTTCGAACGGCGGTGCACCGAGTCGCCGGCGGCGGGCTCGGCGATTCTTGGTTATCACCTAGAGGGGCCGTGGCTGAGTCCGGTGGAAGGATTTCGCGGCGCGCATCCGGCCGCGCCCCAACATGCTCCGTCGCTCGCGGAGTTTGACCGGTTGCAGGCTGCGGCCGGCGGGCGCATCCGGCTCGTTACGCTGGCGCCGGAGTGGCCGGGCAGTGCGGAGTTCATCGCGGCGCTCACGCGGGCTGGTGTCCATGTTTCGCTCGGGCACACGAACGCCACCGAGGCTCAGATCGACGAAGCCGTGCGCGCCGGCGCGCGGTTCTGCACGCATCTGGGCAACGGTTGTCCGCTGCAACTCCATCGTCACGACAACATCGTGCAGCGCCTGCTCGCGCGCGATGAGCTGACGGCGTGTTTCATTCCCGACGGGATTCATCTGCCGCGTGCGGTGCTCAAGAATTTTTTCCGAGCCAAACCCCCCGGCCGCGTGTTGTTCACGACCGATGCGATGGCGGGCGCTGGGGCGCCGCCGGGGCGCTACACGATCGGGCCGCATGCGATCGAGGTCGGGGCGGACGGCGTGGCGCGGCAGCCCGGGGCGCAGAACTTCGCCGGCTCGACGTTGACGCCGGATGTCGGCGTGCGCCAGGTCGCTGACTGGCTCGGGCTCCCGCCGGCCGAGGCCCGCGCGCTCTGGTCCACGGCCCCCGCCGCCGCCTTTGGCGTCACGTTGCCCACGCTCTAATTTTTCTATGCCCGTCATCGCTCCTTTCTACACCACCGCCGGCCGTCTGGCGATTGAGGTTCATCCCGACCGTGCCGCCCTCGGTCGCGCCGCCGCGCAGGCGGTCGCCGCGTATCTGCACGGGGTCGTCGCCCGGCAAGGGGAGGCGCGGGTGATCTTCGCGTGCGCGCCGTCGCAGGATGAATTTCTCGCGGCGCTGGTCGATCCGACGAAGTGTGGCATCGCTCTGGATTGGTCGCGGATCACGGCGTTTCACATGGATGATTATGTGGGGCTCTCAGGCGACCATCCGCAGAGTTTTCGCCACTATCTCTGGCAGCATCTGCTGAGTAAGGTGCCGATCGGTGTTTTCCATCCGTTGCCGGCCGAGGAACCGGATGCGGCGGCGGTCGCGGCGCGTTACTCGGCGCTCCTGCGCGAGCGGCCGATCGATCTCGTGTGCATGGGCATTGGTGAAAACGGGCACATCGCTTTCAATGATCCGCCCGTGGCCGACTTCGCCGATGCGCAGCTCGTGAAAGTGGTCGAACTCGATCACGCGTGCCGCCAGCAGCAGGTCAACGACGGGTGTTTTCCCACGCTGGCGGCGGTGCCGCGGCACGCGTTCACGCTCACGGTGCCGGTCTTCCGGCAGGCGCGCCGCCTGAGCATCCAGGTGCCGGGGCCGCGCAAGGCGGCGGCGGTCCGTGCGACGGTCGAGGGACCGATTGCAACCGCGTGCCCCGCGTCTATTCTTCGCCTCCACGTCGATGCCACGCTCTACATCGATGCGGCAGCAGCAGCGTCACTCTCAACCTAAACTCCTATGATCCGATCCTCTCTACCCGTTATTCTGATGGCACTGCTTCCCGCCGGCGCGGCCGAACCGCTGCGGCTGGGCATGATTGGGCTCGATACGTCGCACGTCCCGGCGTTCGCAAAAGTGTTTAACGACCCCAAGGCGCCGGGCCACGTGCCGGGCGGGAAGGTCGTCGCGGCGTTCAAGGGCGGTAGCCCGGACATCGTGGCAAGCGCGTCGCGGGTCGAAGGGTTTACCAAGCAACTCGTCGAGACTCACGACGTGAAACTTTACGACTCGATCGAGGAACTCTCGCGCAACGTGGACGCGATCTTGATCGAGAGCGTCGATGGTCGCACGCATTTGGACCAATTTCGCCGCACGCTGGCAGCAAAGAAACCGGTGTTCATCGACAAGCCGTTTGCGGGTTCGCTCAAGGATGCCGTGGAGATGGTGCGGCTCGCGCGGGAGGCCGGGGTGCCGATTTTCAGCTCCTCCTCGCTGCGTTTCGCCCCCGAGCCCTACGCGCCGAAGCTCGCGACGATCGGCGACATCACCTCGGCTTTCTCGATCGGGCCCGCGGACATCGAGCCGACGCATCCTGATTTTTTTTGGTATGGGATTCACGCGGTCGAGGCGCTCTACACGGTGCTCGGACCGGGATGTGTGCAGGTGGTCCGCACGCACACGGCCAACACCGATGTGATCACGGGCATCTGGGCTGATGGCCGCGTGGGCACGGCGCAGGGCAACCGCAAGAGTCACAAAGGCTATGGCGTGACCGTCGTCGGCACCAAGGGAGTGGCCGTGGTCGGCGAAAAGCAGAACTACGCCGGGCTGACGGTGGAGATCATGAAGTTTTTTCAAACCGGGATTTCGCCGGTGGCGCCGGAGACGACGCTGGAACTGCTCGCGTTCATGGAGGCGGCCGATGAAAGCAAACGCCGGGGCGGCGCACCAGTCACGATTGCCGAAGTGATGGCGAAGGCGGGCGCGGTAGGCGGCGCGAAGCGTTGAGGGCGGGTCTGAGACCCTACTTCTAACACCTTTATGAAATTCCCAGAATCTATCACGTTCATCACCGATGAAGTTTCCCAGGAGCTCCCCGTCATCACGGAGTTTATCCGCGAGTTTCGGCTCCCCGGGATTGAGCTGCGCAGTTTCGGCGGCCGGGCGTTCAAGGACCTGACGCCGGCCGATGTCGCGGCAATCGGGGCGGCGTCGCGGGACGAAGGCTGGCGCGTCTACGGCTGTTCGACGCCGGTCTTCAAGTGTGAGCTCGACGATCCCACCGCGATCGCGGCGCACCGGGAGATTTTCAAGCGGAGCCTCGATGTGGCCCGCGAGCTGAAGTGCGACTTGCTGCGCGTGTTCACCTTTTTCCGTTCGGCGAATCCGTCGGACCCCGCGAAGCAGCTCCGCGTCGTCGAGCAGTTGCGGGGGTTGCTGGAATTGGCGGAAGGCTCCGGCGTGCGGTTGGGGTTGGAGAATGAGCACTCCTGTCTCGCGGCGACGGCGGAGGAGACCGCGGCGATTTTGGCGCCCTTGCCGGCGGACCGGGTCGGGGCGATTTGGGACCCGTGCAATGTGCTGTATGTCCCCGGAGCCGATGCGCCCATGCCGGCCGATCTGGCCCGGTTGGGCTCACGCATTTTTCACCTGCACGTGAAGGATGCGGTGCGGCGGAGCGGATCGTTGCGGAGCGGCGAATTGATCGCGGTGGGCACCCCGGTGGGGGTCGGCGATGTCGATTGGCGGGCGCACTTCCGGGCGTTGCAGGCGATGGGCTATCGCGGGCTGCTCTCGCTGGAAACCCATTGGCGGCTGGAGAAGATCGACGAGTCGCTGCTGCACCTGCCGGCCGGCCATGCATTTTCGCACGGCGGCGAACCGGCCAGCCGGACGTGCCTGCACACGCTCAAGGCCCTGCTCGAGACGGTGAGTTGAGCGGGAGCAAAACGGGGCGAATCGAGCTAGTCGCCCGTATCCCGATCAATTTCGGATGTAGGGCCTCACCTGGCGTGAGGCCGTTCCCTCTTTGGAGCCCGACCCACTGAACGGGCCGACACGAGGTCGGGCTACAAAGATGCGAAAGGATCGGTCAGGCCGATTCAGAGGGCCTCGCCGTTGTTTGTTAGTTATCCGTCGGCAACGGGCGATCCGCAGGTATCAGGCCGTGGTTTGTCATTTTTTTGTCCGCCCTTGCCGAAAACTAACAAATAACGGCTACGCCGCGGCTAGGCCCCTTTTTCCGCCCTGCGCCTCAGAAATCGAGGGTGACGCGGAAGCGATAGGAGCGGGGTTCGAGATATTTGTAGGCGTTCGGGATGAGTTCGCCGTTGCTCTGCCGGGCCAGCACTTCGTAGCTGCCGAGACCGGGAATGTTGTCGGTGGCGCGAATGAATTTCAATGGGATGGCCCTCAATTCCCCGTTGAAGATGCTGTCCACGTCGAGGTCTAAGACGATGGAGTCGAACCACCGGCTATTCAGTTTACGGCGATAGGAGAGGCCGAGACCACCGTCCCAATACGCGTCGCCGTAGATGGGGGTTTGGACGAGGGATTTGCCGTCGGCCGAGGGCAGAACGAGATTCTGCGAGTGGGTTTTGCTGTTCCACGTGATCCGGGATCGGAGGGCAAAGCCGCGCAGGGCGCCCTCCTTGAAGCTGTAGCGGAGGGCGAGGTTGGTATGGTGGGGCCGGTTGCCGAACTCTTCTTCGCGTTGGTTGGCGAGGGCTTCAAGGTTGAGCTGGGCGTTGCGCAGGACTTCGAGATAGCGCGCTTTCACCGTGCTGGGAGTGGTGACGCGACTGAAGTCGTGGGTCGCGTGGACGGCGGGGAGCGCGGTGTTGTTGTCGAGTGAGTTCACGAGCCCGATCATTTCATCGAAGAAGGCCAGTTCCTTGGCGGCGTGGCCCGTCTTGTCCCGTCTGGTATAGGAGTAGTTGGCGACGATGGTGAGATTGCCGAGGGAGGTGTGGGCGCGGAACTCGTAGCCATTGGAACCGTCGGGAGCGCTGTTGGCATTCACGGTTGTGCTGGAAGGAGGGCTGAGGGCGTTGGTGAGGCTGGCATAGCGGTCGGCGTCGATTTTTCCGGCGGCGCGGAGTGAATCGAGGATCGGGCCCATGGGACGATAGATGGCATAGTTGCCGACGATCGTGGTGTTGGTCGCGCTGGCTTGTCCCAGAAACGTGGTGCGAACGGAATTGGTGCTGGTCGGAGCCAGGGGGTCGGCCCCGCGGGCGCCACTGCCCACGACCGAGTTCCAGAAGGCAATGGTGGCAGTCTGGTAGCCGCCGATGCGTTCAGCCTGAAAATGGGTGAAATTTAGATGGAGTTTATCCGAGAACACGCGCCAGCGGACGCTAACATCTCGCGACGTGCTTTTGTCGGGAGCGGGTTGCACCGGCGCAACCTGGCCCGCTGGGGGGATGATGTAATTCTCCTGATTGTTGCCAACGTTGCTGGCGTAGCCGCCGGACAGACTGAGATCGGGGGTCAGGTAATAAACGACACCGGCGGTGAGTGAGTCGGGTTTAAAGGGCGCCAGGGTCTCGGTGGTGGCGAGCACGGGCCGCAAGGAGACGGAATCGATCGTGTAGAGGTCGCGCTTGAGTTGAGAGCGGTCCTGCCGGTAGCCGTAGGAAGTGACGAGGCGGCGTTGAAAGAAGTAACTTTGGCCGTGGAGCGTGTAGTAAGAGCGGTTGAGGTTGCGTCCAATGAAGGGCGTGTTGCCGGCGGTGAGTTGGGTAGGACTAAGGGTGTCGGGGATCCAGGCGGCCGACCAACTCTGTCCGTTCGCATCTTGGAAGGGGGCTTTGGGCACATTGAGGCGCGCGTGAGCCCGCGGATCGCCCACGGCGAAGTAGTTGCGTAGAAACAGGGGTTGCTGCTCGAGGACCGCGTTGGTCACAGGGTCGCGGCGAACGGCGGCCAGCCACTGTTTTGCATTGGTGCGAGTCTGGCGGTGAGTGTCCTTTTGGAAATAGGCGGATACGTTGTGCTCGGTGCCCGCAAAATTGATGCGGTAAGCGAGCGTGACGCCGCCGGCCTCGCGGCGGTTCGTCTCATAGTCGTTTTGCCAGCGGCTCTGGATATACATTTTCCCTAGGAAATCGGGAAACTGCCGATTGGGCTCGCCGTAAAGGGCGAAGCTTTGGTCCACGCGATTCATGGTCTGGCCAAAACGGTTGGTATGATTCCGGCCGTAGAATGCGCTCACGAAAAGATCGCGCGTCAGGCGCTGCTCGAGGTTGACGCGGAAATCACCGAAGTGCTGGGTGCGGAAAGAATCGGGTCCGGCCATCGCAGTGTCGATGGGGTTAACGATGCCGTCTTGCTCGAGAAAGAGTGTGCCGATACGGTCGGCACCCTCGGAGCCCCAACCGCGACTGGTTCCAAACGCCGCGCCGCGGGGATCAAAGGAGGGCTGGTAGCGGGCGCTCGTGGTATCGGGCGTGGTGGTGAAGACTACCGGAGCTTGGTAGGCATTTGTAGCGAGGCGGGTATTGGTGCGTTCCGTGGGGACAGTGTAGGCGCCGCCAAAGCTGAAGTTGTTGGTTTCAGCCAGACCGGCGGTGGTGCGCGTGGGCGCGATCGTGAGGCCGGGAAACAGGGCGTTGGCGGTTGGATCTCCGGCGGGCGCGGTTGGCTTACCCGCCGCGAGCCAAGCCGAAAGATTATCAGAGGGGCCGGTGATGCGGTCACCCTGGACTTTGTTCTGCCCTCGCTCCAACGAGACGTTGATCGCCGTGTTTTTGGCCGGCCGGATGGCGAGGTTTCCGTAGAGGCCCTGGCGATCATTGAAGTCAAAATTTCGGCGACCGGTGCGCTCTTGGTGCAGGCCTTCAAGGCGGAGCGCGGCCCGGTCTTTCATCAGCACGATATTCGTGTCGAAGGTGCTGCGGAGGGAGCCCTTGTTGTCGGTCTGCACCGAGATCCGCTTGGTTGGGCGGGACAGATGGGCGCGGTCGCGGGTGACGTTGATGTTTCCGCCGGGGCCGCCGTTGCCGAAGAGAATGGCGTTGGACCCGAGGGAAAGATCAATGCGGCCGACGTTGTAGGTGTCATTGTTCCAATCGAAATCGAGGAAATCGAGCGTCTTGGAACCGCCGAGACCGCGGATCCGGACGTTGGTGTTGTCGCGACCAAGGCCCTCGGTCGAGGCCGTGAAGACATCGGCGTTGTTGCCGTCTTCGAGGTCGACTTGGACGTTAAGAGCGTAGTCGGCGAAACCGGCGAGATCGGTGCCATTGATGTCGTTCAGAAACTCCTTCGTGAGCACCGCCACATTGGAGGCGATGTCGCTGAGATCGGTGACGAGGCGACCGCCGGAGAGGCCTCTTTCCGAGGTATAGCCGGTATCTTGCGAGACATTCACCGTGAAAACTTCGAGTGCGACGACGTCGTCTTTGGCGACCGCGGGCGGCGGCGGGTTGGGCGTCGTCGCGCCTGGAGCGATCTGGGCCGAGGCGGTCGTGCAGACAGACAATGCAAGCAATCCACTGGAGAGGAGCCGCAGGCAGTCGCGTGGTGCGCAGCGAGGGTAGCGAGGTTGGAGAAAGTCGGATGGGTTCATGGTTTTAAGAGGGGGTTCAGCTTGGTTCACCGCGAATTGGCCAGAAATTGAGCTGACCCAACTGTGCGTGCCGCCGCCATTTTGAGAGTTGGGGAGGGCTGAATGAGGATCAGGGCGGATTCAAGGATGAAGCGAAAGAGGCTCAGCCCGGTGGCCGGTAACGGCTGATTTTTTCTCATGGTAGGGCCTCACCTTGCGTGAGGCCGTTTCGTCTGTGAAGCCCGACACACGGAACGGCCCGACACGAGGTCGAGCCCTACAAAGATGCGAAAGGATCGGTCAGTCCGATTCAGAGGGTCTCGCCGTTGTTTGTTAGTTTCTCCTTCGGCCAGGGCCTCAATGATCGAGGTGGCACGCGTCGCGCCGGTCATGCTGTTCGGTCACGATCTTGGTTCCCTCTCTGTTGCGCTGCGGTCCGGTGGAGGGGCGGGCCGGGCCTGCCTGCGCACGCTGAAGGCTCTGCTGCAGTCGAAGGGGCGGGGCCGGAGGCGGACGGTCGGGCTCGTCGCGCCCGGAGGTCGCGATGCTCCCTCTCGGTGCCGTCGGTCAGTTCGCGGGCGGCTTCGTGGCGAAGAGGGCGGTGGTGCTCGCGAGCTCGAAATTTTTATCGGCGGAAAGCTTGGTCACGAAGTCCTGATTCATGATCGCGACCGGATGGTGCATGAGATCGGAGAGCTTCAGGTTGAGAAACTCGCTCTTCGTGGGCTCGGGCAGGCCGGCGGCCCAGTGCATGATGAGCAGCCACAACGACCAGATCGGCAGGCCGCTCGCGATCACTTCTTGGCTGTCAATTTTGAGGTAGGGATCGAAGAGGTTTTTCAGGCCCTCGGCGGTCATGTTGTAGTAGTGATTGGGGAAGCCGTGACGCAACTGGAGGAAGGGCACCACGCAGTAGAGCTGCGCGCCAGGCTTCAACACCCGGGAAATCTCCTTGGCGGCTTGGAACGGATTCTTGACGTGTTCGAGCACGTTGAGGCAGACGACGCCATCGAAGGAAGCGTCGGCGAACGGGAGCTCCTCGGCGACGCCGACGACATCGGTCGTGTCGTAGGGCACGATCTCGAAGTTGACGACGTTGGACAGATACTCGGCGCGCTTGCCGGCGCCACAATCGAGGATGAGGCCCTCGGGGAATTGGTTGATGATCCGCAGCGCGTAGGGGTCGTAGGAGTGTTGCGAAACGTTTTCTGTTTCGAAGACGCCGTGTTTCTCGGCGAGCGCGGCATCGAGGAAATTGAAGCAACTTTCGGTTTCCCGAAACGGCAGATCGCGGCGAAGTAACGGGCGAATTTTTTCGAGTTTGGAGCGTTTGGCCGTTAGCATTCGGTGCAGAGTGGGGCGGGGCGGACTAAGTGGGTCGAGGCTCAATTTTGGGGCAAGCGCATCGGTAGGGGCTGCCCAATTGCGTTTGAATTCGGCGCGCCCTGAGCCGGGGCAAGAGCCCGTTTTCCGGCGATCAACCCGTCTGAAATCGCTCGCAAGCGCGCTCCTACCTGGAAGGCCTACGGCGTGTAGGCGTCGCGCAGGACCTGAAAGGTGTGGCGGACTTTGATCGGGGAGCCGAGCCGGGCGAGGTGGGCGGAAAGTTGGGTGAGGCAGCCGATGTTGCCGCTGGCGACGACCTCGGCGCCGCTGGCCATGACGGCGCGGGCTTTCTTCTCGCCGAGTGAGGCGGCGATGTCGGGTTGGTCCAAATTATAGGTGCCGGCGCTGCCGCAGCAGAGGTGGGCGTCGGCGAGCTCGATCACGGTGGCGCCCGGGATCGCGCGGAGGAGGGCGCGAGGTTCGGCGCGCACGCCCTGGGCGTTGGCCAGGTGGCAGGCGTCGTGGTAGGCGATGCGGCGCGGGACTTGAGCGTTGGGCGGCGGCGTGCGCAGGCCGAGCTTGGTGAGAAACAGGCTCACATCCATCACGCGGTGCCGAAACGCCTCGGCGCGGGCCTCGTCGGGCGTGCCCTTGAGGACGAGGTGGTATTCGTGTAGCGCGGAGCCGCAGCCGGCGGCGTTGGTGAGGATCGCGTCCACGTCGGCGGGGAAAGCGGCGAGGTTTTTGCGGGCGAAATTTTGTGCGGCGGTGAGGTCGCCGGTGTGCCACGCGAGGCCGCCGCAGCAGCCCTGCGACTCGGGCACGATGACTTCGACGCCTTGTTGGGCGAGGACGGCGATGGTGGCGGTGTTGATGTCGGGCGAGAGGACTTGTTGCGCGCAGCCGGTGAGGAGCGCGACGCGGGCACGGCGTTCGCCGACGGCCGGGGTGACCCGGGGCCATGATTCGGCGGGCGGGATCGACGCCGGCACGAGGTCGATCATAGGGCGAAGGGCGGCGGGGACGAGCGGGCGGATGAGTTTGCCGAGGCGGCCGGCGGCGGCGGCGAGTCGGAAGCGGCGGGGAAAAGGGATGGTTTGCGCGGCCAGAAAGCGGCGGATTTTTTCGGCGAACGTGCGGTTGAACTTGGGCTGGGCGACGGCGCGGAACGGGCTGATGAGGTCGCGGTAAGGCACGCCGCTCGGGCACGCGGGCTCGCAGGCAAGGCAACCGAGGCAGCGGTCAACGTGCGGCTGGGCGTCGGCCCACGGCAGTTTTTCCTCGAGGACCTGCTTCATGAGGACGATGCGCCCGCGGGGAGAATCCATTTCTTGGCCGAGCTCGGAGTACGTAGGGCAGGCGGCGAGGCAGAAGCCGCAGTGGACGCAGGACTCGACGGCATGGGCCATCGAAGCGGTGAGCGGGCCGTGTTTGTTTTTGGCGATGGTGTGGAGCATCAGGCGAAGAGGGGCAGGAATTTGAGTTTAACCGCGAATGGACGCAAATGGACGCGAATTTTCGGAGGGGAAAAATGAGGCGGACGAGTGGGCGGATTTTTTAACCACGAATGGACGCGAATGGACGCGAATTTTCGGAGGGGAAAAACGAGGCGGACGAGTGGGCGGATTTTTTAACCACGAATGGACGCGAATGAGGGGGAAGAAATGGAATCGGGGTTCATCCGTAGTTTAAATTTCCTGCTCAGTAGAGGGACGGGAAACGGTTATGCGGATCGAGGGCGGTTTTTACGGCGGCGTGGATTGCGGGTGGGGCAGGGGCGTCGAGCCAAAGCGGGCCGGGGCCGCGCAGGGTGAGCGCGGGCAGGCCGAGCGAGGCCGCAGGTGCGGGGAGGGAGACAAGCGCGGCATTGCCGCCGGCGGTGACGTGGATGCGGCCGGAGAGCGCGCGCACGCGGGCGACGAGCGCGGGGAGTTGCGCGGGCGTGAGCGCGAGCTTGAGCAGCGGGCCGTCGGCGTGGGTCCAGCGGAGTTCGCGGAGATCGGACCAGAGCGCATCGGCGGCGGAGGCGGAGAGAATTTCTCCCGGGAAACGCGTGAGAATTTCGGCCGCGAGGATCGGGAGCGCGCTCTCCGGGCCGGCGAGGCGAACGACGACCGCATCGGCGGCGGGGAGCAGATCGAGGGCGTCGATCTCCCAGCGGGCGCCGGCGGCGGTGTTGAGCAGCGCGGTTGCGGCGGGGGCGTCGGCGACGGGCAGGCGCAGGGTGAGCGTCGACGCGGGACGAGGGAAGACCTTGAAAGTGAGTTCGCCGAAGACGCCGAAGCGGCCGAGGCTGCCGACGAAGAATTTCGGCAGGTCGAAGCCGGCGGCGTTTTTCACGACCTTGCCGCCGAGGCGCAGGAGCCGGCCGGTGCCGTCGACGAAGCGCACGCCGAGGATGAAGTCGCGTTGGCCGCCAAAGCGGAACCGGCCGGAGCCGCTGAGACCCGCGCCGAGCGTGCCGCCGAGGGTCGCGCCGGCGGCGAGCAGCAAGGGATCGAACGGCAGATATTGGCCGCGGGCAGCCAACGTCGCGGCGATCTCGCTGAGGGGCGTGCCAGCGAGGGCGGTGAAGGTGAATTCGTCGGGCTGGTATTCGGTGATGCCGCTGAGGCCGAGGGTGGAGACGAGGGTGACGTCGGGCGCGACGGCGGAGAGGCGCGGCTTGGTGCGCGCGCCGACGGCGAGGATGCGCGGGGCGGAGCGCACGGCGTCGGCCAGCTCGGCGAGCGTAGTGGGTGAGAGCAGGGCGTTCATTCTCGGGAGATGAGGCCGGCTTTTTCGAGCGGGTGCAGGCCGTGCTGGGCGAGCGCGGGGGCGGTGCCGTCGGGGAACATCTTGCCCGGATTCGCGATGCCGAGCGGATCGAAGGCGGCGCGGATTCGTTGGAGGCAATCGAGTTCGTCGGCGTTGAACATCGAGGCGAGGTAGTCGCGTTTTTCGAGGCCGACGCCGTGTTCGCCGGTGATGGAGCCGCCCATCTCGACGCACATTTTCAGGATTTTGCCCGCGAGGACTTCGGCGCGTTCGAGGGCGCCGGGTTCGGCGCCGTTGTATAAAATGAGCGGGTGAAGATTCCCGTCGCCGGCGTGGAAGACATTGGCGCAGCGAATGCCGGCGGCGCGGGACATCTCGGCGATGCGGCGCAGGGCCTCGCCGAGGCGGCGGCGGGGGACGACGCCGTCCTGCACGATGAAATCGGGGGAGAGTCGGCCGACGGCGCTGAAGGCGCTTTTGCGGCCCTTCCAGATGGCGGCGCGTTCGGCGGCATCGCGGGCGGGGCGGGCCTCGACGGGCGCGCTGGCGGCGATTAGCGCGTCGAGTTGGGGGCGCTGGGCGGCGACGACCTCGCGCGGGCCTTCGAGCTCGACGATGAGGACGGCTTCGCAGCCGGGCGGATACTCGGCGTGGACGGCGGCGCTGGCGGCCTCGAGGGCGAGCGCGTCCATGATTTCGATCGCGCCGGGGAGCAGGCCGCTGGCAATGATGGCGGAGACGGCGTCGCCGGCCTGCTCGAGCGTGCGGTAGCCGGCGAGGACGGTGTGAAACACCTCGGCGCGCGGCAGGAGTTGCACGGTGATTTCAAGGGCGATGCCGAAAAGGCCTTCATTGCCGGAGAACAGGCCGCACCAGTCGGGGCCGAGTTGTTCGCGGGAGGCAGAGCCGAATTCAACGACCTCGCCGGTAGCGAGCACGGCCTTGATTCCAAGGACGTGATTGGAGGTCATGCCGTATTTCAGGCAATGGGCGCCCCCGGAGTTGAAGGCAACGTTGCCCCCGATGGTGCAGATGGACTGGCTCGAAGGGTCGGGCGCGTAATGCAAGCCGTGGGGCGCGGCGGCGACGGTGACGGCGGTATTGATCACGCCGGGCTCGACGACGGCGAGACGCTGGGCGGGGTCGACGCGGAGGATGCGGTTGAGGCGGTTGAGCGTGATCACGAGTCCACCGGCGACGGGGGTGGAGCCGCCGGACAGGCTGGTGCCGCTGCCGCGGGCCACGAAGGGGAGTCCCTCCTCGTGGCAGAGACGGACGAGGGCGATGACCTCGGCCTGAGTCTCGGGGACGACGACGGCGAGCGGCGCGGTGCGGAAAGCGGTGAGGCCGTCGCTCTCGTAGGCGGCGAGTTGGGCCGGGCCGGAAAGCACGCGCGAGGCCGGGAGCAAATCGGCGAGGCGGCGGAGACAACGCGCGGGGTCGGCGACGGAAGGTTGAAGCGGAGGGGAGGCGAGGGAACTCACGGAAGTTAAGCGTGAGATAAAGCGCGCGGGACGCGAATGGGAAGAATGAGATTTTCCCGATTTGAGCCCGCCCAATTTCGGCCGGGTGACGCCCACTCTCAGATCGGGGCCGGACCGGTTGACCCGCGGGCGACGAGTTCCGGGACGATGGTGCGCAAGACCGGCCGTCGCCGGGCGGGGCCGTAAAGTTGTTCAAGGATCAATTTGGCGGCAGCGGTGACGGTGGGTGCGATTTGTTGATCCACGCTGGTGAGACCGGGCGTCGTCATCGCGCAGATGTCCTGGTTGTTGAAGCCGGAGATGGAAAGATCGTGCGGCACGCGCAGACCAGACGCTTGGAAACCATGGAGCGCGCCGACGCCGATTTCGTCGTTGAGTGCGAGAAAGGCGGTGGGGCGGTTGGGGGCCGAAGCGAACGTGGTGGCGAGGGCCCGGCCGTATTCGAAGTCGCCGGCCCGCACGTGCAGGTGATCGAGGGATTGGGTGCAGGCATCGAAATCGAGCCGATGCGCGGCCAAGGCTGCGCGGATGCCGTGCAATCGCGCGCCGGCGGTGAGGGCGGGCGAGCTCAAGCCGAGAAGACCGAACCGGGTGTGGCCGAAGGCGAGCAGGTGGTTCACGACCGCAGTCATGCCGGCGGCGCGATCGAGCGACACGGTGTTGGCGCCCGCGATCCCTGCGTGGTCGATGAGAAGGTGCGGCGTGCCGTGAACGACCAGTTCGGAGATCCGGGCGGTGATCTCGGCTTCGTCGAACAGCCCGATAAAGACGATCGCATCAACGCGCATGGACAGGAAATGGCGGACCACTCGCCGGCTTTCGCCCGGGTCCAACACCTCGATCAAGGACGTGTAGTTTTGTGCGCGCAGCAGGCGCTGCAAAGCGGCGAGTTTCCGCACGGCCGGCGGGGTGAGCAGGTCCTCCATGCAGATACCGATAGTGGCAGAGTTTTTGCCCTTCAGGTGAAGGGCGTGCGCGTTGGGCGTGAAGCCGGTGGCCTCCATCGCCGCATGCACGCGGGCAATCGTCTTGGGCTTGAGCCCGGGCTGGCCGTTGAGCACCCGCGAGACGGTGGTGCGCGCCAAGCCGACATGGCGGGCGAAATCGGCCGTGGAGCGCAAGACGAGGCGAGGCGAGGGCTTGGATTTGCTCACGGCGGGGAGATTACGGCGGCAAAAAAGCGCGCCGAAGAAGTCAACGCCTCGAAGCCATGAATCAAGCGCGAGTGGAAGCGAGCGGATAGATTTCCGGCGCCGGGGCGACCCTCTCGGCGCGCTTCAACTTTGGCAGCGCGCGCGTTACAGGCCTCGAGTTAAATTATTCCCAGGCGCTGGACGCCGTCAGCGGCTCGCCCAATAGACCATCACTCATACCAACGTCCCTCAATTTCTAGACGTTTGTCATGGCGAGAGCAGGACCAACGTCGGGCCGTTGGGTGAAGGAGCCGATGCACGCGGTTTGTCACGGCGAGGAGCGCAGCGACGGGGCCATCCACCTGGCATTTTAGCTGGATTGCCGCGCCCGCCAAGCCGGGCTCGCAATGACAAACCCGATGAGTTCATTAGCAGGTGCGCGAAGCGCGCCGTGGCAATCCAGTCGATTGCTTCGTCGCTACGCTTCTCGCAATGATAGTCTGTTGATCAAGGGACGTTGGTATTACAACGGCCTGGCCCGCACCGACGAAGGTTTCTTCGACTACTTTAAGCCGCGCGTCGACCCGGACGTTAATTTCAATTACTGTTACACCAACTTGGTCGGGTTCTTCCTCAACGCCCGCAATCTCACCCACGTCGCCCAAGACGCCCAGCGAGCGGCATTTTCCGGCCATGCGGTTCGGATTGCCTTGGCGATGACGAAAGAGGCTTCTACGTCGTGATGAAACTCCCACTGCTTACTCTTGTTCTGAGCCTTGTTTCCGGATCGCTCACGCGCGCCGCCACCTCGGCCGAGGAGCCGCCCGCCGGAGCGGTTTCGCTGTTTAACGGCCGCGACCTCGCCGGTTGGTATCTCTATCTTGGCGACGTCAAACCGGCGGCCGATGCCGTCGTGGTGAACGCCGATGGCGTCATCCGTTTCGGGGCGAACATGACCGGTTACTTTGTCACCGAGAAAACGTTTTCCAACTACCGCCTGAGCCTCGAGTGGCGTTGGCCGGACGATGCCACCGCCAACACAAACGGCGGCGTCTTCGTCCACCTCCGCAAACCCGACGCCCTTTGGCCGGTCTGCATCGAGGCCCAGTTGGCCAACAAAAACGCCGGCCAACTCGTGGGGCAGGGTGGGGCGGACGTGCCCGGCGCGCCTCTCATCAACGGCAAGAAACGCGCGCCCAAACTCCGCGAATCGTCCGAAAAATCCATCGGTGAGTGGAATGCTTACGAGATCGTCTGTCGGGGTCGCACCCTTGAAGTTTCGATCAATGGTGTGCGGCAAAACCGCATCGAAGGCCTGCCGATCGATTCCGGCGCCGTCGGTTTCCAGTTGGAGAAATTCCCCTTTGAAGTTCGCCGCATTTGGCTTTCGCCGCTTTGATTTTCCGACTCCTTCCCGATGAAACTCCATTACTTCCCCACGCCGGCCGCGACCAACACGCTCTCCACCGAGCAGCTGCGCGAAACGTTCCTCATCGGTGGCCTCTTTCGGCCCGGTGAAGTCATCGCGCACTACACCGATCTTGACCGTATGATTTGCGGCGCCGCCGTCCCCACCGGCGCGCCCCTCGGTCTGCCGACCGACAAAGAACTCGGCACGTCGTTTTTCCTGGAGCGCCGCGAAATCGGAATTCTCAACGTCGGCTCCGGCGCCGGCGTGGTGCGCGTCGGCGGCATTGCCCACACCTTATCCACGCTCGACTGTCTCTACATCGGACTCGGCGAAAAAGATGTCGTCGTTGAAAACGGCCCGGCCGGGCAGGCGCAGTTTTACTTTGTCAGCACCCCTGCCCACGCGAAGCACCCGACCGTGCTCGTGCGCCGCGCCGAGGTCTCGGCGGCCCCGATCGGCGACGCCACCAAGGCCAACCGCCGCACGATTCTGAAATACATCCATCCGGACGGCATCAAAAGCTGCCAACTCGTCCTCGGTTTCACCGAATTCGAACCGGGCAGCATTTGGAACACGATGCCTCCGCACACCCACAGCCGCCGCACGGAAATCTACCTCTACTTCGACCTCGGCGAAAACATCGCGATGCACTTCATGGGCGAGCCGCAGGCCACGAGGCACCTCGTCGTCCGTGATCGCGAAGCTGTGCTCTCTCCCGCGTGGTCGATCCACTGCGGCGTCGGCACCGGCGCTTACCGCTTTGCCTGGGCGATGGGCGGCGACAACCAAGTCTTCGCCGACATGGACCCCGCGCTGATCGCGACGCTGAAGTAATCCCTCGTCCCGATCTCTCCCCATGTCCTCATTTCTCCAGCAAAAATTCGGCCTCGCCGGCAAAGTCGCCCTCGTCACAGGGTCGTCTCAAGGCCTCGGCAAAGCCATGGCCATCGCCCTCGCGCGCGCCGGTGCGGACGTGATCATTAATGGTCGTGATGCGGCGAAACTCGCTCCCGTCGTCGCCGAGATAGCCGCGCTCAACCTTGGCGTTCGCGCCCACGCGATCGCGGCCGATCTGGGCGACCGGGCCGCCGTCCAACGGCTCATCGATGAAGCCGTGGCTTGGCAGGGTCATCTCGACATCCTCGTCAATAACGCCGGCATCATTAAGCGCACGCCGGCCGTCGACCACACGGATGCCGATTGGGACGCCGTCATCGACGTTAATCTTAACGGAGTGTTCACCGCCTGCCGAGCCGCGGGTCGGCACATGATCGGTCGCGGCTCCGGCAAGATCATTAACATCGCATCGCTGCTCACGTTCTTCGGCGGCATCACGGTGCCCGGCTATGCTGCGAGCAAAGGTGCAGTTGGTCAGCTCACCAAGGCGCTGTCGAACGAATGGTCTAAGCAGGGCGTCACGGTAAACGCCATCGCGCCCGGTTATATGCGCACCGATAATACGGCTGCACTCCAGGCCGATCCGGTGCGCTCGAAAGAAATCATTAGCCGGATTCCCGCCGGCCGTTGGGGCGAGCCAAGTGATCTGGAGGGCGCGATTGTCTTTTTGGCTTCGCCCGCAAGCGACTACGTGAGCGGCCACGTCATGACGGTGGACGGCGGTTGGTGTGGACGTTGAGGCTGCTCTTACGGCGGATGTTTAAACGCTGTTCATCAGAAATTTACTTCGTTTTTGCAATTGGTTGCTCGACTTTGGGGCGCCGCCCACTCACTTACTTTTCAAGATCGCCACCCGGCCGACGCCGAACCCCTTCGGCACTCCCAGCCACAATCCTCGCCCGATTCCCTATGAAAACTTCGCGCCTGTTCATCTCCTTGGTCGCTCTGTTCTCCGCGCTTTCGACCGCCCGCGCGGCCCAGTATGATCAACGCGTCACGAGCCTCGCCACCCGCGGCCAAGTCGGCACCGGCAACAACGTCATGATCACCGGCTTCATCGTGACCGACGGCGCGCCGAAGCGGATTCTGATCCGTGCCGTCGGGCAGCGCTTGAGCCAAGCGCCGTTTGGGCTCTCGGGGGTTTTAACCAATCCGATCTTGCGCGTGTTCAACAGCAGCGGGCAACTCGTGCTCGAGAATGACAATTGGAACAGCAGCGACAACGATCAAGCGGCGCTGGCCGTCGCCACCGCTTCGGCCGGGGCGTTTTCATTTGGCACGGCCGCCAACAACGACTCCGCCCTCATCGCCACCCTTTCCCCCGGCACCTACACCGCTTCGGTCAGCGGCGTCGGCAATACTTCCGGCATCGGCCTGCTCGAGGTTTACGATCTCACCGGTTCCGCCCGCCTGCTCAACATCTCGACCCGTGCGCTCGTCTCGCCGGGCAACGGGATTCTGATCGCCGGCGTGAATATCGCGCCGGGCGGGGGTTCGCGTCGGTTGCTCATCCGCGCCGCCGGCCCGGCCTTGGGCACGCTCGGTTTTGCGGGCTTCCTCAGCGATCCGGTTTTTTCGATTTTTAACGGGAGAGGCATCATCGTCGCCGGGGCGGGTAACGACAACTGGGACAGCGGCACCGCCGCCGACACTGCCGCGCTTTCGGCCGCCTTTGCCGCCAACGGCGCGTTTCCCTTTGCGCCCGGCTCCAAAGACTCGGCCGTGCTCATCGACCTGCCCCCGGGCGGTTACACGATCCAGGTTGCCGGCGTCGGCGGCACCGGCGGCGTCGCTTTGATCGAAATCTACGATCTCACGTCCGAGGTTTTGTCGACGGTCAGCGTCGCGGCATCCGTCGTAAGTGTCGATGCGCGGGGAACCACTCCTGCGGTCTTCACGCTCAATCGCGTCGGTAATCTCGCTTCGGCGATCAACGTCGCCTACATCATCGGCGGAACGGCCCAATCTGGGGTCGATTATGCGCCGGTCAGCGGCGTGGTTTCGTTCGCCGCCGGCGCCTCGACGGCCACGGTGACGCTGACGCCACGGGTCAATTCCGGTAATCTCAACAACCGCACGGCCACTCTCGCCCTGATCGCTAATCAGACCTACGGGGTGGCGGCTACCGAGTCGGCGAGTGTTTCTTTTTTCTATAATTCAGGGGCGCTTTACGTTTCGAATCTTCGGCCCCCCGCGGCCGTCACTGGTTCCACGGCGAACGGCACCGGCACCATCCTTTTGGCGCCGGACGAAAAGTCCGCCTACATCAACGTTTCGTTCTCAAACTTGAGTTCGCCGCAGGTGCTTGGGTACCTCTACATTGACGGAAACTACCTCCTCAAATTGCCTCAAGGTCAGGTCAACAACGCTCGCTGGGACATCGAGCCCACCGGCGGCCACAGCATCTCAGACCTCGTTGCAGCGCTCAAAGCCGGGCGAATCACGATTTCGATCGATTCGGCCCGCAACCCCACGGGCGAAATTGCTGGGAGTTTTGTGCGGAACGCCGGGACGTCCGTATTTAACCCCCCCTTGGCCCCTCCGGCGGTCGATCTGACCCGGATCAACGCTCAAGATGCTTCGCGCTTCTTGGCCCAAGCAACGTTTGGCCCGAAAAACGACGAGATCTACGCGCTTACCAACAAGGGCTACGCCGCTTGGCTCAACGAGCAAATGGCCCTGCCGGCGTCGTTGCACCTCGCTGCGGCCAATGCCGATCTTGCGCTCAACGATGCCGGCGGGGCCGGCGGTAACGCCAATGCAGTGCCCCCGGTACTGAATACCCGCATCGGCGGGGTTCATCGGCAGAACGCTTGGTGGAGGCTGGCGGTCAACGCCCCCGACCAGCTCCGCCAACGCGTGGCTTTCGCGTTGAGTCAAATTTTTGTCACCTCCGATACCAACGGCACGATCAACGCCTGGCAGGACGGGCACGCTGAATATTACGATCTGCTGGTTAGGGGCGCCTTTGGTAATTTCCGCCAGGTCCTGGAGAATGTGACGCTAAGCCCCAACATGGGCATTTACCTCAGCGCCCTCCGCAACGCCAAGGCCACGTTTAACGCTCAAGGCGTCCAGATCACCCAAGCCGATGAAAACTACGCCCGTGAGCTGATGCAGCTGTTCACCATCGGCCGCAATGAACTCCAGCCCGACGGCACCCTCAAACTCGACGTCAACGGTCAGCCGATTCCCACCTACACGCAGGAGATGATTGTCCAGACCGCCAAGGTCTTCACCGGTTGGGGCTTTTTCCAAAGTGTGGCTACGCCCAACTTCCGCGGCACCGGCCCCGGCAGTGAGAGTTACCTCATGCCGATGGTGCTCTTTCCTGCGTTCCACGACGACACGGCAAAAACGGTCGTCACCGGCAAGGTTCTCCCCGCCAACCAAGGCGGAGTCAAAGACCTCAAGGACACGCTCGACACGCTGTTCAATCACCCCAACACGCCGCCGTTCATCTCCCGCCAGCTCATCCAACGCCTCGTCACGAGCAACCCGAGCCCCAGCTATGTGTTCCGCGTTGCCTCCGCGTTCGCAAATAACGGGGCGGGCGTGCGCGGCGATCTCGGCGCGGTTGTGCGTGCGATCCTGACCGATTATGAAGCCCGTTCGCCGGCCTTCTTGAACTCGGTCGGATTTGGCAAATCGAAGGAGCCGCTGCTCCGCGCCACGGCTCTCCTCCGTGCCTTTAATGGAGCTTCCGATGGCGGTCGTTACTTGGGGGCCTACTCAAATCCAGAGGGAAGCGGGCTGGCCCAAGCGGCCCTGCGCGCCCCGACGGTGTTTAATTTCTTCGAGCCTGACTACGTGCATCCCGGAGTGTTGGCCGCCGCCGGTCTTTTCGCTCCCGAATTTCAGCTTTTTACGGATACGACGGCGATCACCATCCCCAACTATCTTTACAACATGCTTTACGCGACCCGCAACGCGACGAACGTCGGCCTGACGCTGACCGATCTGCTCCCGCTCGCCAAGTCCCCGCAACAACTCGTGGATTATGCCAATTTGGTCTTGGCCGGTGGCACGATGGTCCGGGCGGATACCGAGCTCATTGTTTCCGCTCTCACCCGAATGCCCGCCAGCACGTCCGACCTCGAGCGCGTGCGTTCTGCTCTCTACCTCGTGGTCTCCTCCCCCGAGGGTTCGATTCAAAAATAATCCGCGCGTCCCCACCGAAAAGCCACCGCTCCCATGAATCCAAAAAATCCTTCGTTCGATCCCGCCCGCCGCCAGTTCATCGGTTCCTGCTGCGCTGCCGTCGGTGCAACCGGCATGTTGTCCACCCTCGCGCAGCTCCGGCTCACCGGCGCCCTCGCCAGCCCGGACAACGGCCCGGTCACCCCCACCGCCGCCGGCGCGCTGCCTTCCGACTACAAGGCCCTCGTCTGCCTCTTCTTCGCCGGCGGCAACGACGCCAACAATCTCCTGATCCCCAACGACGACGCCGGCTACGGCTCCGCCGCTGCCGCCACCGGTTACGCCTCGATCGCCGGGGGCCGCGGCGCGCTCGCCCTGCCGCGCAGCTCCCTGCTCGGCCTCAACCCCAAGACCTCCGACGGCCGCGCGTGGGCCCTGCACCCCGCGCTCAATTTCGATGTCGCCGGCACCAACACCACCGGACTCAAGTCGCTTTTTGATTCCGGCAAAATGGCCCTTCTCGCCAACGTCGGCTCCCTCGCCGTGCCCACGACCAAGGCCCAATACCTGGCCCGCTCCGTGCCGCTGCCGCTCCAGCTCTTTTCGCACAACGACCAACAGGTCGAGTGGCAAAGCAGCATTCCCGACCGGGCGTTCACCTCCGGCTGGGGCGGCCGGATGGCCGACCTCACCGACGCGATGAATTCGAATAATTCGATCTCGATGTCGATCACCTTGAACGGCCAAAACGCCTTTCAAGTCGGCTCCAGCCCGAAGGTCGCCCAATACGCCGTAAGCCCCACGGGCGCCATCACCGTCTCCGGTTCCGCCTCCCCCGTCGGCACAGGCTTTCAGAATATCCGCACCAAGGCCCAAAACGATCTGCTCGCCGCGCAAAACCAAAACCTCTTCGAAACCGCGTTTGCCGGACTCACCTCCAACGCCATCTCCGACAGCGCCCTTGTGGCCAGCATCTTTGCCGGAGCGGTGCCGTTTACCACGGCGTTCCCGAACACCAGCCTCGGCCAACAGCTCCGCACCATCGCCCGCCTCATCGCCGCCGCACCCACGCTCGGGCTCAAACGCCAAGTCTTCTTTGCCCGCATCGGCGGCTTCGACCTCCATGATGCGCAGGTCACCGCCGGCAACACTGCGACCGGAGCTCACGCGAACATCTTCGCCGACATCTCGCGCAGCCTCTCTTCCTTCTACCGGGCCACCGTCGAACTCGGCGCCGCGGAACAAGTCACGACGTTCACCGCCTCGGACTTCGGCCGCACGTTCAACACCAACGGCGACGGCTCCGACCATGGCTGGGGCTCGCACCACTTCATCGTCGGCGGCGCGGTCAAAGGCGGCGACATCTACGGTCGCATGCCCGACCTCACCCGCAGCGGCCCGGACGATTCCGGCTCCCGCGGCAACTGGATCCCGACCACCAGCGTCGATGAATACAGCGCGACGTTGGCGACCTGGTTCGGCGTCAGCCCGACCAACCTGCCCACCGTCCTGCCTAACATCCGCCGCTTCACCGATTCCCGCGCCCTTCCGGCTTTCCTCTAAATAAGTAGGGAAGGGTCTCCGACCCGCCCTCCTCGCGCCCGGAGAGGTGGTCGCTCCCACGGGCGACCAGCCGCCTCGCTCTTGATTCCTGATCGACCTGCCTTCCGGAATGTCTTTCCGCCGCCTTCTGCTCGTCCTCGGCTTGGCCCTGCTTGGCGGAGCCCTTGTTTGGTCGTTGCTCCCGCGCCGCCCGGCCGATTCCTCCCCGGCGGCTCCTTCACCCGCCGCGCCCGCCGCTCCTGCTGCTCCGGCCGCTCCGTCGCTCCCTGCCGCTCCCGTTCCTTTTGCGGGAGCGAACGATCGGCCTCTTTTTGTTGATTCGTCCCCCACCGTTTCTGTCGCCGCCGCGCTGAATGCTCCCGGCAACGACATCGTTCGCGACCTCATGCTTTTGAACGATCTGCTGAGCGACTGGCGCCTCAATTTCCCCAATGCCGGCAACCCTTGGGGTGAAAACGCCGAGATCACGGCGGCGCTCACCGGGGACAACTCCCTCGGTCTTCGCCTGATTCCGCGCACCCATCCTGCGATCAACGCCGCGGGCGAACTGGTTGACCGTTGGGGCACGCCCTTTCTCTTTCACGCGCTCGCCGGAGACCGCATGGAGGTCCGCTCCGCCGGTCCCGATAAGAAATTCGGCACGACCGACGACGCCCGCTTGACGCCTCCGCCGCGGCCCGGCGGTGAGCCGCCGCTCTAGCTGTAGCACCGACCGGTAGTCGGTTGTCCGATGTTCTAGGCCGCGCCGCATTTCATTGCAACCTCTTGCGTCCCTCGGCGTCTCGACAACCGTCCGCCAATCCCCAACTTCAGCTCCAATATGCCCTCGACCTTACGTTCCGACCGCGTCCAAACCAACCCCGTGATCCGGGCTTCGAAAGGCCGCCGCGCCTTCACGCTTCTGGAAATCCTCGTTGTGCTCGCGATCATCGGACTGCTCGCGGGCCTTGCGATCAGTAACGTCGATAAGATATTCGGCGGCGCCCAGACCACGACGGCCGCGCTCTTCGTCCGCGAAAGTATGAAGACCTCGCTCACGACCTACCGCATCCACGTCGGCGATTACCCGTCCACGTCGGACGGCATCCAAGCCCTCATCGCCGCTCCGGCCAATAAAGCCGACCGGTGGCGCGGCCCTTATATCGTGAGCAACAAGGTTCCGCTCGACCCTTGGGGGGAGTCTTACCAATACCGTTCCCCCGGCACGAAGAACAAAGGCAGCTATGACCTGTATTCCAAAGGCCCGGACAAAGTGGACGGCAACGAAGACGACATCGGCAACTGGGATGCCCCGGCTGCGCCCGCCAAGTAATCCATGACCGAGTCAGGCCACCGGCTCCCGCCCGTCGGAGCGAATGCCGGGGTAGGGCGGGGTCCTCGACCCGCCCCTCCGCGCCGCGCCGGATTCACGCTGCTTGAGATTCTTCTCACGCTCGCGCTCATCGGCCTCTTGGCCGGCGCCCTGATCGGCGGTTCCTCCGCGTTGATTTCCGAGCGCGCCCCCTCGGCCAACGATGTTTTTTGGTCCGCCGTGCGCACCGCCCGTAAGACGGCTCTGAATTCGCAGCGCGACATCGCGTTTCGTTTCGACGACAAGGCCAAGGCGTTTGTACTCACCTCGTTTGACGGGGTTGCGAGCCCCGTTCCCGTCCCCGGGGCACCGGCCGATCTGGGCGTCGATTTCCTCTCCACCCAACGCACGGGCGGTCTGATTCTGCTCGGTGGCAGCGTCGTCGAGACGGAGCCGCTGCCCGGCGGCGTCACGTTTTACTCCGACGGCACCTGCACGGGGTTTCGCCTGCAAATCAGGCTCAACGGCGGCGCCAGCATCATCGCGATCGACCCTTGGACTTGCGCGCCCGTCATCCCGCGCGCCCCAAACCCGTGAAGCATCGATCAGCCAGATTTCGCTCCGGCTTCAGCCTCCTCGAGGTACTCGTCGCGCTCATGATCTTCGGTTTGGCCGCCGTCGTCCTCGGCTCCACCTACGTCAACGTCCTCAACAGCTACGAGGCTGTCTCCCGAGGCAACACCCGCGACGAAGACGTCGCCTTCGCCCGCGCCCAACTCCTCGCCGAATCTGATCGCGCCAAGGTCGAGGCCGGGGCCGAGTTTGAGGCCACCGAGGGCCGCCGCGTCCGCTGGAGCGCCACCTTGGCCAGCACCACGCTCCCTGACCTCTTTGCCGTGACCTTCGTCTGCGAGATCTCCGACAACGCCAAAGGCGGCGATTCGCAGCAGACGAGCCAGGTGTTCACCGTCCTCCGGCCCACGTGGTCCGACGCCGTCGAGAAAACCCAACTCCGCCAAGCCGTGCAGGACCGCATCGCGGAAATCCAAGGGAAGACCAAAAAATGATTCCGCACCGCTCTCATTTCGAGGTGACCCCGCGACCTCCGCACGCGCGCGATCCCCGAACACGCTTCGCTTTTCGCATCCAATCAAAAATCAAGTTACCGAGCGCAGCGACCGTTCAGCATCCAAAATCGAGAATTCTCCGCGCCTTCACCCTCCTCGAAATTCTCCTGTCCCTCGCCTTGGTCGCGATGCTCCTTGTCGCGATGAACACCTTCGTGTTCTCGATGGGCGAGCTTTGGGGCAAGAACACCGACGTCCGCCTTTTCGAGCAACACGTTCGGGCCGTCACGCGGGCGCTCGAGAGCGAACTCCGCGCCGCGACCCTGCCTCCCGCCGCGCGCGCCAACGCCTCGCCGGTCGCCCCGCAGGAAATCCGGCCCACCGGCGGCGCGACCGATACACTGCTCACCTTTGAGCTGCCCGCCGGCACCCGTCTCATCACTTGGCCCGGTCCCGCCCTGCCCGAGGTGGTCTGTTCGCTCCAAGCGCGGCCGCAGGAGGGCCTCGTGCTGCTCTGGCACTCCCGCCTCGAAACCCGTTTCGATTCTGACCCTCCGCGCGAGACGGTGCTCACGCCTTTCGTCACCGCACTGGCCTACGACTACTACGACGTGGCGCTCAGGCGGTGGACCACCGAGCCCGCGCTCAAAAAAGAAAACAACGGCCAGGCCACCGCGCCCCAGCGGCTCCGGCTGAAATTCGCTCACGGCAAACTCACCCGCGAGACCGTGGTCGCCCTCGGCAACACGCCCCAAGGCCT
>CAMCWW010000023.1:0-37693 GCA_945882935.1 Opitutus sp. GAS368 | reverse complement strand
CGGAGCAGACCGGTGAGATCGTTGCGGTTAAGCGTGACGGCAGGAAGGGCGACCGCGGCTTTGTGCTGCACGCGCCAGATGCGAGAAAAATAGTGGTCGCGGTCAGGGCGAACGGCGGCGTTGGCGGGGCCGTGGAGCGGGCCGCGGGTGTCATTGTGGATCACGGCTTGGTTGTAGAAATCGACCACGTAGAGCGCGCCGTCGGGGCCGACGCGGGTCTCGATCGGCCGGAACCAGAGATCGGTGCTGCGGATAAACTCGGTCTGCTCGCGGCCCTTTTCCTTGACGACGTCGTAGCTCACGCCGTCGCGACGGACGAATTGGTGGTGGACGATATTGAGCGTGGGCTCGCCGGTGAAGTAGCTGTAGTTCCACGGCGCGGGCCAAGCGCCGCCCTCGTAAATCGCGCACCCGGCGGCGGCGGTGAAGCGGCCGACTTGGTCGATCTGCGAATAAGCCTGCTCTGGCCAAGTCATCGCGGGGAACGTGCTCTGATTCGTGATCATGCCTTTCCAGGAAGTCGTGCCGGGGATCTTGCCCTTCGCCAGAATCGCCTCGGGCAACACGGTGTGGAAAAACACGGTACCGCTCGTGGGCTGGGTCCAAAAGACTTGGCCGTCCCACGTAAGATCGAGGCCCCAGGTGTTGCCGTTGCGGCTGCTGTATTGCTCGAAGGCCGAGCCGTCGGGCCGGAAGCGCACGACGCCGGAAGTGATGGGTCCCATTTTCGTTTTGCCGTCGGCCCCGGTGACCTCGCCCCGGGAATAACCGTGTGTGGCGTAGATCCAGCCGTCGCGGCTCCAACGGAGATTATTGATCACGGCATGGGTGTCATTAATGCCGAGGCCGGTGTAGAGTTTGGTGCGTTTATCGGCGACGTCGTCACCGTCGGTGTCTTCGAGATACCAGATGTCGGGCGCGGTGGCGGCGATCACGCCACGGCGGTAAAGGACGAAGCTCGTGACGAGCTCGAGTTTGTCGGCGAAGATTTTCTTCGTGTCCATGACGCCGTCGCCATCGGTGTCGGTGAGGATAGAAATGCGGTCATCGGGCTCACGTTCGGTGACGAAGGGTTTGAGCGAACCGCTATCTTGCCAACGCGCGGGGGCGTTGGGGACGCGGCGGCCGTTGGGATACTCCGGCGTTTCGCAAACCCAGAGGCGGCCGCGCTCATCCCAGTCGAGATTCATGACTTTGTTGATGAGCGGCTCGGCGGCGACGAGGGACAGGTTGAACTCAGGGTGAACCTCGATCTTCGCGGCAGCCTTCGCCGGATGCGTCGGGCCGCCTGCGGGATAACGGAGCGTGTCGCCGAGCTCGGCGGGCAGGCAGAATTCGTCGGGGTTCGCGCGCTGACCGGCCCAAGCGATACCACGCAGGAGAATGGCGCGGTAGTTGGCGCGGTTGAAATTCTCGTAGAGGTGACCGGGGATCGAGACAAAGGCACGATAGGGTTTGGTGCCGCCCGCCGCCGTGCGCTCGTAGGTCCAGAGCTGCGGCTGGTGGTCGTAGATATTGACGCCTTTGCGCTTCGCGACGGCTTCGGCGGCGCGGGCTTGGGCCTCCTTGTTGCCCTTGCCGCCGGTGTCGATCGCCTTGGGCGTGTAGGCGGTCGCGAGGACGTGGGCGTCGGGCGAGATGTCCAGGTCGTAGTAAATCTCGTCGTCCATCTGCCAGTTGGAGGCGGCGCGGGTGATCGGATGCGCGCGGTCGACAAAGTAGAGGTGCATCGGCGCTTCGAGGAACTTGGTGGTGCCGTGCCGCCACGAGCCGCCGATGATGGACTTGAACCAATCGGTGTCTTTCGAGACGGCTGCGGCGTGAATCACGACGATACCGCCGCCGCGGGCGACGAAGGCCTCGAGGTTAACGCGATCCGGCGCCGCGATGTCTCCGGCGTTGGGTGAGTGGAGAATAAGGACGTCGGTCGCGGCAAGTTGCTCGGCGGTGGGGAAAGTATTTCCACCGGAGGCGACGGCGCCCCGGGCGTTGAGCAGTGGGGCCCACTCGGCGAGAAAGCGCGGGTGGTCGTGGGCGCCGGGGCCGTGGGTTTTCGGGCCCGAACGGATGAAGATGCGGAGAGGCGACTCAACCGCGGCGATGGCCGCGAGAGAGGAGAAGGGAGCGGATACAGCGAGGACGACGAGGAGGGCGAAGGCGAGGGGGTGTTTCATGGAGAGTTTTTTAACCGCTAATCTTCGCTAATTTTTCGATCTCGGAAGATTCGCCTGATCGGCGAATCGAGACTCTGGGGCGCAACGGCCTTTCTGAAATTCGCGAGGATTAGCGCTGATTAGCAGGGTAAAGAATTGGGGGGTTGGGAAAAGAAGCTCAGAAGCGGGTTTTGCAGGCAGGGAGATTGTCGCGGAGACTGGCCCAAGGCTCTTGGGTGGAAACGTCAAAGGGATCGGGGACGATCGCCAATTCGGCGGGGAGCTTGGCGGGCGAAAGGATCGCGAGGAAAACGAGGGGCTCGGCGTGGGGATTGTAGGTCGCGTGGATCGTGCCGGCTGGGATGTGCGCCATCTCACCGGCGCTGAGAATGCGGTGTTCGGTGCCCACCCATTGCTCGGCCCGACCGTAAAGCACGTAGATGATTTCCTCGCGGTGTGGGTGGTAGTGAAACGGGTGGCAGTGCATCGGCTCCATGTTGGCGCGCACCAGCAGAAGTTTTTCGGCGGCGACCAGATCGGGGCGGCAAAGCCACTCGTTGTTGGTCCAAGCGTTGGGCTCGCGCAGGGCGTTGGCGATTTGAACAAAGCGGCGGTCGTCGGGAGTCATGGAGCGGTGCGGATGCGGGGTTGAAAGTAGGGCGGCGTCTTTGACCCGCCCTGGGATGATCGAGGGGCGCGGAGGGCGGGTCGGAGACCCTGCCCTACTTCGGGCTGCGTTTCAGGGCTTTGAATTTGCGCGTGAGATTGGTGAGCGACTCCTCGACGCCCATGCGCTCAAGGCTACTCGCGCCGACGAAGCCGTCGCAAGCGGTCGCGGCCATGACGCGGGCGGCGTCTTCGGGCGTATTGATCGGGCCGCCGTGACAAAGGAAGAAGATGTCCTTCCGAATCGTGGAGGCGGCGTCGATGATGTCCTGGGTGGTCTTGATCGTGTGATCCCAACTCACGAGGGCGTTTTTCACGCCGATGCTCCCGCCGACGGTGGTGCCGACGTGCGCGATGATCGCATCGGCCCCGGCCTTGGCCATCTCGATGGCTTCCTCGGGCGAGCCCACGTAAACGACCGAGAACAAGTCCATCCGCCGCGCGAGGGCGATCATCTCGTATTCTTTTTTCACGCTCATGCCGGTCTCTTCGAGCACGCCGCGGAAATGGCCGTCGACGATGGTGTGCGTGGGAAAATTATTCACGCCGGAGAAACCCATTTCTTTGACCTGGCCGAGCCAGTGCCACATGCGGCGACGCGGATCGGTGGCGTGAACGCCGCAAATGACGGGACACTCCTCGACCACGGGCAGCACCTCGTATTCGCCGATCTCCATGGCAATCGCGTTGGCGTCGCCGTAGGCCATCATCCCGGCCGTCGAACCGTGGCCCATCATCCGAAAACGGCCGCTGTTATAGATGATAATCAAATCCGCTCCACCTTTCTCGATGAATTTGGCGCTGATGCCGGTCCCGGCACCGGCAGCGATAATGGCGTCACCTTTGGCGAGCGTGGCGCGGAGGCGTTCGCGCACTTCCTCGCGCGTGTAAGGGTTTCCTTTTCCGGTCCAGGGATTGGGCATGAGAGATGAGGTGAAAGACGAGTAAGTGCAGCGCCGGGATTCAACGGCAGAATGAGAAACCCTCAAACTGCCCTTCCGACGCGGGAGGTAAAGCGCCGAGCACACACCTTCGGGTGACGAATTTCCACTTCGGATTTTGACGTGCATCGCGCCCCAACTTGGCGCTTGAGTCTACCGCCGTGGATCAACCGCCCTCGCCTCCATTTAAGGAAACCACGGTCGACGGGCCTCGCACCCGGCGTTGGGCGGTCGACGTGAAGCAGTGTCCGGAGTTGAAGACCCACCGCATCGCTTGGCTCGGTCTCGACACCGTTCAAGCGCCTTACCGCCGCGTGCGACTCGCGCCGTCGGGCAGTTTTTTTCTCGCCACGTTGGCCGGCGAGGGCCGGGTGCTCCTGGAAGGAAAATGGGCGCGGGTGACCGCCGGTTCGCTCTGCATGGCGCCCCCGCGCGTGCTCAACGCGTTTCACGCCGTGCCGGGCTGCCGGTGGGAATTCGCCTGGGTGCGTTATGAAGAACCCTCTTGGCTCAAGCCGTTGGTCGGCGCCGCGTCCCCGTTGCTGGTCAAACAGGGCGCGTTCGAACTCGGCCGCGCTCTCGCCGGCCTGCGCGACGAATGGTCGGGCGACCGCGACCCGGCTCAAGTCCACCATTGGGTATGCCTCGTGCACGGTCTCACGCGGCGCAGCGCCCGTCCGTGGCTCGTCGGCTCCCGCATCGGCGAGCTCTGGGAGACGGTCGTGCGCGAACTCGCGACCGGTTGGAAACTGGAATCACTCGCCGCCCGTTGCGGCGTGAGCGCCGAGCATCTGCGCCGCATCTGCCGTCGCGAACTCGGCCGTACCCCGATGGAGCATCTCACCTACATGCGCATTCAGCGCGCCAAGGAATTGCTCGAAAACTCCGACGGCAAACTCGAGACCATTGCCGCCCAAGTCGGCTATCGCAGCGGCACGGTCTTCGCCCGCGCTTTTGTGCGGTGCGTGGGCCTGACGCCGACGCAGTTTCGGGAAAGCGGGGCCGCCCGCCCTGCCGAGCACGCCCCACCGCTACCACCAGCGGTTCGCCGCCGCCGTCCTCAGCGCCTCGTCGAGCGGCGGTAGGTAGGGATGCCACATGCGCTCCCACTCCAGCGACACCGGGCCGGAAAAAAGATCGGCGCGCAACGCCGCCAATAACGGCGCAATCGGAAAACGCCCCGCGCCAGGCAACACACAGGTCCACGCGTGCCGCGCCGACGGCACGTCGATGCTGTCCTTCACGTGCACGTGCACGACGAGCTCGCGGATCGCGGGCCACGTCACGAGCGGATCTTCGCCGCCCTTGAGCCACGTATGGTGCGAATCCCACAGCACCGCGCAGCCGGGCGCCGCGAGCGCGAACCGCCGGATCGCCGCCGCGTTCGCCAGCGCATCGTGCGTCTCCACCATCAGGTCCGCCCGCCACCCGCGCTCGCGCCGCAACGCCTGCCACCAGCGCACGGTCTCGGCGGCCTCGGCGAGAGCGTCATCCGAGAGCCCGCGGCCTCCGTCGAAAACCCGCAGGCGCGGCACCCCCAGCGCTTCGGCCCACGGTAGAAATTCCAAAAATCCTGCCCGCTCCGCCGGCGTGCTGCCGATCAGCTTCAACGACGTGTCCAACGCCAAGATTTTGCCCGCCGCTTCGCCCAGTTTCTCCGCGAGCGCGGCAGGCGAACCGAACTGCGCCGCGAAATACCCCGGCAGTTCAATTGTGCCCCCGAGCGCCCTCAGCTCGAAACCGTCGAGCTCGTGTTTTTCGGCCAACGCGAACGCCGCATCGAGAGTGAACTCCGGACAACCGAGACTGGAAAATGCGCGCCGCAACATCCTCCAAAACTGGCCCAATCGTCGGCCGGCGCGAAGCCCGAATCGCTTTCCGGCCCAAAAAAAATCCCAAAAAACAATCCGCTTGCCCCCCGCGCGCCCGTCACCCCTGAATCGTCCCTTTGGTGTCTCTTAATGCTTTCCCCTTAATCCTTAAAACCTCCTAAAAACATGCCACGTCCCGTCACGCTTTTCACCGGCCAATGGGCTGATCTGCCCCTCGAAAAACTCGCTCCGCTCGCTAAAAAAATGGGCTACGACGGCGTCGAACTCGCCTGCTGGGGCGACCACTTCGACGTCGACGCCGCTGCCAGTTCCAAAAAATACGTCCACGACAAATGGGCACTGCTGAAGGACCACGGCCTCACCTGTTACGCCATCTCCAGCCACCTCGTCGGCCAGGCGATCTGCGACCGCATCGACGAACGCCACCAATCGATTCTCCCGGCCGATGTCTGGGGCGACGGTGATCCCGAAGGCGTCCGCAAGCGCGCCGCCCGCAAGATGATCACCGCCGGTCGCGCCGCCCGCGCCTTCTTCGACGCCAAGCCCGGCCGCCAAAGCACCGACGACTTCCCCGCCGTCGTCAACGGCTTCACCGGCTCCTCCATCTGGCACTCGATCTACGCCTTCCCGCCCACGTCGCAGGCTTTCTGGGATGCCGGCTTCGCCGACTTCGGCAAACGCTTCGGCCCGATCCTCGAAGCCTTCGAGAAATCCAACGTGAATTTCGCGCTCGAGGTTCACCCCACCGAAATCGCCTTCGACCTCGCCAGTTCCCAACGCGCGATCGACGCCGTGAAGGGTCATAAGCGTTTCGGCTTCAACTACGACCCGTCCCACCTCGGCTACCAAGGCGTGGACTACGTAAAATTCATCCGCGCGTTTGGTCCGCGCATTTTCCATATGCACATGAAGGACGTGTGGTGGGGCCACGGCGACGGCTCGGTCGGCGTCTTCGGCGGTCACGTCAGCTTCGGCGACGCCCGCCGCTACTGGGACTTCCGCTCCCTCGGTCACGGCGACATCAACTTCGAGGAGATTATCGTAGCGCTCAATGACGTCGGCTATCGCGGCCCCCTTTCCGTCGAGTGGGAAGACAGCCGCATGGACCGCGTCCACGGCGCCACCGAGGCCTCCGCCTTCGTCCGCAAAGTCGATTTCCCCTCGAGCGCGATCATCTTCGACGCGCAGTTCGACAAGAAAAACCAGTAATCAATCCGATCACCACGAAACACACGAAATACACGAAAGTAACCGATCCGGGTCTTTCCGGTTTTCGCGTGTTTCGTGTATTTCGTGGTTAACCCCTCCCCTTCTCAAAAAACATGAGCACCAAAATCGCCATCATCGGAGCCGGCGGCATGGCCGGCTATCACGCCAGCGGCTTCCGCCAGGCCGGCGCCGAAATCGTCGCCCTCTGCGACGTCAACCAAGCCGCCGCCGACCGCGCTGCCGCCAAGCATCAGATCGGCCGCGTCTTCACCGACGTCACCGCCATGCTCAAGGCCGTGCCCGAGCTCGATGCCGTCTCGATCATCGTCCCCAACAAATTCCACGCCCCCCTCGCCCTCCAGGCGCTCAAAGCCGGCAAACACGTTTTCTGCGAAAAGCCCCCCGCCCTCAGCGCCAAGGAAATGGCGGTCATGAAGACCACCGCCGAGAAGGCGAAGAAGACGCTGATGTTTAATTTCAACAACCGCGCCCGCCCCGAGAGCTACGCGATGATGGACTACATCGCCGCCGGCACCGTCGGCACCATCAACACCTGTCAGGCGAAATGGATCCGCCGCGCCGGCATCCCCGGCTTCGGCGGCTGGTTCACCACCAAGGCGCTCTCCGGCGGCGGCCCGCTCATCGACCTCCTCCACATGATCGACCTCGGGCTCCACTTTATGGGCTACCCCGAGCCCGCGCACATCCTCGCGCGCACCTACCGCGACCACATCGACAACAAGGCGTTCAAAGGCCCGTGGGGCATCCCCGATGTCGAAAAAGGCACGACCGACGTCGAGGCCGCCGCGCATGGCTTCATTACATTCAAGACCGGCCAATCGATGAACTTCGCCGTGTCGTGGGCCGAGATGAACCAACGCGAGGAAGTCTCCGTGACGTTCCAAGGCTCCAAAGCCGGCGGCCTGGTCCGCCGCCTCTTCGGCACCAACGGCATCGACTCCACCGCGCAAGACGACTGTCAACTCTACACGCTGGAACATGGCCGCCAGGTGAACCGCGACATCGTGGTCGCCCCCGACGAGACGATGGGCCGCGCCCGCTCCGCGCTGAACTTCATCCGCACGCTTGAAGGCACCGAGAAACCGCTCAACACCCCGGCCCAAGCCCTAGCGCTGATGAAAATCATCGACGGCGCCTACAAGTCGGCGGCGACGGGGAAGCCGGTGGCGCTGTGATTTTTCTCGTAGCCGCGAGCGAAAGCGAGTGGTTCGAACATCGGCTCGCTCACGCACTCTGCTACTCACGACCCTCAGCTTTCTCCTATGAAACTTAACCGAAAACTCCGCATGGGTATGATCGGCGGCGGGCGCGGCGCCTTCATCGGCGCCGTCCACCGCATGGCCGCACGGCTCGACGGCGAGATCGATCTCGTCGCCGGCTGCTTCTCCTCCGACCCCGCCAAATCCAAAGCCTCCGGCGCCGATCTCTTCCTCGATCCCAGCCGCGTTTACGCGACCTACCAGGAGATGGCCAAGGCCGAGGCCGCACTGCCCGCCGATCAGCGCATCGACTTCGTCTCGATCGTCACCCGGAACAACACCCACGCCCCCATCGCGAAGACGTTTCTCGAGGCCGGCTTCCACGTCGTCTGCGACAAGCCCCTCTGCTTCACCCTCGCCGAGGGCCGCAAGCTCCGCGACGTCGTCAAAAAGACCGGTAAGGTCTTCGCGCTCACTCACAACTACACCGGTTACCCGATGGTGAAAGAAGCCCGCGAGTGGGTCCGCAGCGGCAAGCTCGGCCAGCTCATGAAGATCGTCGTCGAGTATCCGCAGGGCTACGCGATCACCGCGCTCGAGGCCAAGACCGTGAGCAAAATCGCCAACTGGCGCATGGACCCAACTGTCTCCGGCGTCTCCAACTGCATGGGCGACATCGGCACCCACGCGCACAACCTTGCCCGTTACATCACCGGCCTCGAGGTCGAGGCGATCTGCGCCGAGCTCTCGACCTTCATCCCCGGCCGCCTCCTCGATGACGACGGCAACTGCCTCGTGCGCTTCAGCGGCGGCGTGAAAGGCATCCTCTTTGCCTCGCAGATTTCGAGCGGCGAGGAAAACAACCTCAACATCCGCGTCTTCGGCACCCAAGGCTCGCTCCAGTGGTTTCAGGAAAACCCCAACGAGCTCATCTGGAAAAAAGCCGACGCCCCGCAGCAAGTTTACCGTCGCGGCAACAGCTACGTCTCGGCCGCCGCGCAGGGCGCGACGCGCACGCCCTTCGCGCACCCCGAGGGCTTCATCGAGGCCTTTGCGAACGTTTACCGCAGCGCCGCCGTGGCCATCGCCGATTCCATCGCCGGCCGCAAAGCCCCGAAGACCGGCT
Organism: Opitutus sp. GAS368; assembly: GCA_945882935.1. Classification (GTDB taxonomy): domain Bacteria; phylum Verrucomicrobiota; class Verrucomicrobiia; order Opitutales; family Opitutaceae; genus Tous-C4FEB. Next base: position 28,546 of record CAMCWW010000023.1, on the reverse strand, counting down.
ACGATTTTCCGACAATCACCGACGGCCTGGCGGGCATGGCCTTCATCGAGACCGCCGTAAAGTCCGGCAAAGCCGGAGCGAAGTGGGTGAAGTTTCCGACGCTGTGAACGAGTCGTCGCGCACGCCCTCGCTTTAGTTCTGTCATTGCGAGGAGCGCAGCGACGCGGCAATCCAGCTGGGAAGCTCCAGCGCGGAGCGCGCCCAGCGTTGGAAAACAACCTCCGTTTTCGGATCTTTGCGCGATGGGTGGCGCGAAGCGCGCGGCGGGCAGAGTGATGGGTTGCCGCGTCGCCTGCGGCTCCTCGCAATGACGGGCTGAAAACCACGGATCGGCGACTGCAAAGACCATGAATCCGAACCACACCTACTGGGTCTATATTCTCGCGAGTCGGAAAAACGGCACCCTCTACGTCGGCGTCACCAACAGCCTCGAACGCCGAACGTGGCAGCACCAACGTTCGGAAAGCGCCTCGGCGTCGTCCAGTTTCACCCGCCGCTACGACGTCGACCGACTCGTCTACCACGAGAGTTTCCGTGACGTGACCCTCGCCATCGCCCGCGAGAAACAGCTCAAAGCCGGCTCACGCGCGAAAAAGATCGCCCTGATTGAGAAGGAAAGTCCCGACTGGCGCGACCTGAGCGAAGGCTGGTTCGACTCGCCGCCACTCGCCTGATTGTCATCGCGAGGAGCGCAGCGACGCGGCGATCCATCTGCTCGTCCACGCGCGCCAGCGACTACCGCGCCTTCGTTCTCTTCCCGTCGCCCTCGCCGCAGCCCCACAATACCATCCACGTCACGACGCTCCGCGTCGCGGGTTTCGAGCTGGATTGCCACGTCGGCCTTCGGCCTCCTCGCAATGACAGACCGGAGGAGATCTCTTCCCCTTCCGTCACGCCCCGCCCTACTCCGGATCCACCCGACCCTACTTCGCCGCCACCGCGCCCGCTTGGTTTTTCGCCACCCACGCCTCATAAGCCTTGCGCGGCACGAGACGCAGCGACGCGCTATTGATGCAGTAACGCAGGCCGCCTTTGGCGCGGGGGCCATCTTCAAAAACATGGCCGAGATGCGCACCATCTACCGTCACGTGGACCTCGACGCGCCGCATCCCGTAGCTCGTATCGACATGCTCTCCGACGAACGCTTTCTCGATCGGCTTCGTGAAACTGGGCCAGCCCGTCCCGCTGTCGAACTTATCCTTCGAATCGAACAGCGGCGTGTCGCTGCACACGGAAAAATAGACGCCGTCCTCGTGATGGTTCCAATACTCGTTCTGGAAAGGCGGCTCGGTGCCCTGCTGCCGCGCGACTCGAAACTGGATCGGCGTGAGCCGACCGCGCCAATCGGCATCGGTGCGCTGCACCTTCGCCTTGCTCAGGTCGATGACGACGTTCGACGGCAACCCGCACGCCGAAACTTCGCCCGGCTTGCAGTCGAGAGCGTCTTTGGCGGATACCACGGTGGATTCGGCAGCATTGGTTTTCATAGCGGCATAAGAGAAACCGGTGGCAACGGCCACCGCAGCGAGCGATCGAGCGAGTGAGAGTTTCATTGTCCCAATGAGAATAGCACCGAATCAAAAATATTCCAGCGCCGGGCCGTCACGATCGAAAAGTAGGGCAGAGTCTCCGACCCGCCCTCATGAGCGCCGCCCGCAAATGGCTCCGGATGTCGTCGCGCGTAGACAAAAAAGGGCGGGTCAAAGACCCGCCCCGCCTTGCAAACTATCGGACGGGGCCGTCGGCCCGTCCCGCCCACTTTAGAATTTCGTGGTCAGCGAGAGCACGGCGCGGCCGGGCAGACCGCGCTGCTGGTTGGCCGGGAAGTATTCGATGTCCTCCATGTTCTGCCAGTTCAGCGCGAGGTTCATCGGCCGGCCATTTTGATTCCAATCGTAGCCGATCGCCGAATTCCAAAGCGTCTCCGCCGGCAGGAATAGCTTCGGATTGTTGGTCCGCTGCGCCTTTTTGCCGGTGTGGTTGAATCCGCCGCCGACCCACCAGCCCTTGAGTGCGTCGCTGGTGAACGAGTAACGCGTCCAGAGGTTGAAGAGCACCTTGACGGTCGCCTCCGGATGCGCGCCAAGGAATACCTCGACGCCCTTAGGCACTTGGGTGACGCGGATGTCGTTCATCGCGCCGCTGGCGTATACTTGCCAGTTATCCATCGGTGACCAGGTGACCTCGGCCTCGATGCCACGGCTGCGGTCGAGCGTGCCCTGAAGGCTGTTGATTACCGTCACGCCGAGGGCGTTGAACGAATTGAAATTCAGAATGCGGTCCTTCTGCTCGATCTGGAAAACCGCGACGGTCGACGAAATCCGGCCGTTGAGAAAATCGGTCTTCACGCCGAGCTCATAGCCCTCGGAAGTCGTGGGCGAAGCCGGGCCGATCGGCACGCTCGCTTGGGTGAGCGCGGCCGCGTTCAGCACGTAGGATTGGCTGTAGGAACCGTAAACCATCACGTCACGGGTGGCCTTCCAGCCGAGCCCGACTTGGGGCGTGGTCTTCTTCGTCGAGACCTTGGCCAGACTGCCGGCCGGGTTGAGGAAGTTATCCGTGGAGCCCGAAGATTTGTTGTAACGTGCGCCGGCGACGGCGTTCAACCGGTCTTTAAGGAAACTCGTGTTCACGATCGCATAACCGGCGCTGTTGCGGGTGACGGCCCGGTTGTTCGTCGTCAACGGCTGCGCCGTCGCGTCGAAGTCCGTGTTACGATCCCAAGTCGCGGAATTCTTCATGTCCCAGACGGGAAAGAAATTTGCCGTCGTGCTGGACCGGAGCCGGCTGTAGCCGCGCGACTCGTTGTAGAGCACACCGGCGAGGGGCTTCACCTTCACGCCGCCCAAGGTGTAGTCGCCGGCCAACTCGACCTGCGAGGCTTTGCCTTGGCCGAAATTTTCCTGGAGCCGCTTGCGTCGGCCGAGCTGAGCCTCGGGGGCCAGCAGCGCGAGATTCGGATTCTGCAGCAGGTCCGCGGCGTAAGCCCGCGCCCCGATGAGGTAATTGGCCGCCGAGATCGGCAACGTTGCCCCGGCCGGATAGTAACTCGTCGGCACGGTGATGCTCACGCCGCCAAGACCCGTCAGTTTCTGGGAGACGCGGCGTTTATTCCAATTGAAGTTGGCCCGGGCGCTCCAGTGATCGGTCAGCTTCGCGGTCAGCTCCGCATTGATCGATTCATAGTCGGAGAAGCGATTATCGTTGTTTGAGAGATAATTGAAATCCCGGGGCAACGGATAGTAGGTCAGGAAGCCGGGATCGCTGTTGTCGAGCGGGTTGATCAGCACGCCGGTCGCACTGAGAATTCCGTTCGCCGGCCGCACGCCCACAACTTGGATGTTGGGCTTGATCTGCGCGGAAGGCGGAGTTTCGCGCCGCGAAAAATTACTGTAGTCCACGGTGAGCGCGATCCGGTCGGTGATGCGCCAGGTGATGACCGGAGTGAACACCGCCGTGCGTTGCTCGCCCGGCTTGATGTATTCGAAGCCGTTTTCATAGGCGGCGTTGAAACGGAAGAGCACTTTGTCGCCCACCAGCGGCTGATTCACGTCGACCGACGTGCGCCAAAAGCTGTCGGTGCCGGCCTGCACGTTGACCTTGGTCGAGGCCTTCGTGCCGGGACGTTTCGTGATGTAATTCACCGTGCCGCCGGGAGCGACCTGGCCATACAGCACCGAGGACGGCCCCTTGACCACCTCGACGCGCTCGATGCTGACCGTGTCCACGTAGCCCTCGCCCACAAAGCCGTTGCGCTGCGGGGTCTGGTCGAAGCCACGGATCGCATAGACGGCGTTGCCCGCGTTAAACTCGCGGCCCGCACTCGTCACGCCGGGAGCATATTGCACCACATCGAAAAGATCCCGCGCCCCGATGTCCGTGATGAACTGCTGGGTAAACGCACTGATCGCAAACGGCAGATCCTTGATCGGCGTATTAATGCGGGTCGCCGATACCGAATTGCCGGCCCGGTAGCCCTTGTCGGCGGTCGTCGAGACCTGAAATTCAGAGAGCGTGATCACTTCTTCGCCGGCGGGACGAGCCGCGACGGCACTTTGCGTCTGCGCTCGCAGCGCGGTCGCGCTCAACACGACAAACAAGGAGCACGCCAAAGCTGCGCCCCGGAGGGATGGAATTCTTGAGTTCATAGGTAGGGGTTAGGGATCGGCCGGCACGAAGATGCACGGTCAAAACCGAGTGCTGATAATTATTACAGCCGGGTGACTGCCAAGCGAAATCATCGTCGGATTCGGCGCCCAATCCGCCCCGCTACTCCGCGCGAACATTCACGGCGCCGTCCGCGAACTCCGCCGTCAGATTCTGCCCCGCGTCTACCTGCGCCCGTCGCATCAACGGCCGGCCCGCCTCGTCGCGCACAATGGCAAATCCCCGGTTCAACACCGAGGCCGGGCTCGCCGCCTGCAAACGCTTCCAAAGCGCGAGGAGCCGGTGAGACTCGGTCTGCACCCGAAACTCCGGTGAGACCCACGCCAACGCCGCGCGCACTTCGCCGAGTTGATGCCTTCGCGCTTGCGCCGCCCCTTTTAGCGCCGCCGTCAACCGGTTGCCCAGATCATCGAGCCGCAAATAGCCCTGCTCGATCTGCGCCGCCGGAGCCAGCAAGCGCAGCCGCGAGCGGGCATGGTCGAGCCGCTCCGAACCCTCGGCCAACGCCCGGTCGAGCGCATCACCCATCGCCTCACCGGCCCGCCCCGCCCGCTCCGCCGCCTCGACAAATTTACTCGAGATCAACTCCGCCGCCGCGCTCGGCGTCTCCGCCCGCACATCCGCCGCAAAATCACAGAGCGTAAAATCAATCTCGTGCCCCACGGCCGAGATGATCGGCACCGCGCACGCCGCCACCGCCCGCACCAGCACCTCCTCGTTGAACGCCCACAGATCCTCCAGACTGCCGCCGCCGCGACCAATCACGAGCAAGTCGAAAATCCCCAGCTCCTGCGCGAGCCGAAGCACCTCCGCCATTTCCGCCGCGGCGCCTTCACCCTGCACTTTGGCTGGCACTACCACCAAGCGTCCACGCCAGCCGCGGCGGGCCATGATTCTTATGAAATCTTGCACGGCCGCACCCGTCGGCGAGGTCACAAAGCCCACGCAGGCCGGCAGCGAGGGCACTATCCGCTTCCTCCCCGCCTCAAACAATCCCTCGGCCGCCAAACGCGCCTTCATCGCTTCAAACTCCCGCTGCAGCCGACCGACCCCGTCTTCGATCACCACCCGCACGATGAGTTGATACTGTCCACGCGCCTCGTAGACGCTGACGTCGCCGTAAACCACGACCTGTTGGCCGTCGCGCAACTTGACGGTCTGCCGCGCCGCGTCGCCGCGAAACAACACTGCATTCACCTGCGCACCCGCATCCTTCAACGAAAAATAGACATGGCCGCTGCCCTGCGCCCGAACGTTCGAGACCTCGCCCCGCACCCACGACGACCCGATGCCGCCTTCGAGTAAGGTTTTCACCCGCCGCGTAAACGCGCTCACGCTCTCCACTCGCGCTTCGTCCTCAGCCTCCGTTGCCCCAAGTTTTGACCTGATGATTCGCGGGGGATCGTCCCGGTAGTCTCCCGATTTTGGCAGCGGCATCGACCCAGCGTGCCGCCCGCCGCTCGGCACCGTCAAGTCCGGGCATCGCCCACTTCGGTCGCGAAATTTACGTGGACTCTCCAGCGAACCAAAAAACCTCTCGCCACGATCGCGTGCACCGAAAAACGTCTTCCGATGCGCCCATTTTTTCTAACGCTTACGACCTGCTGCACTGTTCTAGCGCTTTTTCTCCCGACTCTGCGTGCCGCCGAGCCTTCGGCCCTCGGCGGCGAACCCCTCGGTTACTACTTGCCCGGCGGCACGTCCTACGATCCCGCCGTGCCCACGCCCGAGCAGTTCTTCGGTTTCAACCTAGGAGCTTGGCATCTACGCTCCGACCAAATCGAGGCTTACCTGCGCGCCGTCGCCGCCGCCGCGCCCGGACGCGTGAAGATCGAGATCATCGGCCGCACCCATGAGTTCAAACCGCTCGTCGTGGCCCTCATCACTTCGCCCACCAACCACCGCGACCTTGAACGGATCCGCACCGATCACCTCGCCCTCTTCGACCCCGCCAAACACGCCGGCCTCGATCTCACAAAAATGCCCGTCGTCATCAACATGGGCTACAGCATCCACGGCAACGAACCCAGCGCCGTGAACGCCGTGCCGGCCGTGGTCTACCACCTGGCCGCGGGCCAAGGTGAAAAAATCGACGCCCAACTGCGCGACGCCGTCATCGTCCTCGAAGCCCTGCGCAACCCGGACGGCTCGGACCGCTTCGCAAATTGGGTCAACAGCAACAAGGGCCGCGTCCTCGTCGGCGATCCCCAGAGCCGTGAACTCAATGAGACTTGGCCCCGCGGCCGGCTCAATCACTACGGCTTCGACCCCAACCGCGATTGGCTCCCCCTCGCCCACCCCGAGGCCCGCGCCCGCAACGAACTCTTCCACCGCTGGCGGCCTTCCGTGCTCACCGACCACCACGAGATGGGCACCAACAGCACCTTCTTTTTTCAACCCGGCGTCGCCACCAGAAATAATCCGCTCATCCCGCGCGTCGTCCTCGATCTCAATACGCGCATCGCCCAATACCACGCCAACGCCCTCGACGCTCGCGGCGTGATCTACTACTCGGGCCAGGGTTTTGACGATTTCTACCCCGGCAAAGGCTCCACGTTCCCCAAAGTCCACGGGACCGTGGGCATTCTCTTCGAGCAAGGCAGCTCCCGCGGCCACCTCCAGGAAAGCGTCAACGGCCCGCTGACGTTTCCTTTTACCATCCGCAATCAAGTCATCACCACGTTTAGCACGCTCGAAGCCTCTGTCGCCCTGCGGCCCGAGCTGCTGACCATGCAGAAAAATTTTACCGGCGAGGCGCTCGAACTTGCCCGCCGGTCCCCGGTCAAGGCCTACGTGTTCGGCGACGACGGCGACCCCGCCCGCGCTTGGGCGCTGCTAGACCTGCTCCGCCGCCACCGCATCGAGGTGCGCGCGCTCGGGGCCGAGCTCACGGTCGATGGCAAAACGTTTACTCCGGGCCACGCGTGGATCGTGCCCTCCGAGCAACCGCAGCACCGCTTTATCACCGAGATTTTTTCGCGCCGCACTCAGTTTGAAGACGAGATTTTCTACGACGTATCCGCCTGGAACCTGCTGCTCGGTTTCAACGTGCCCCACGCCCCCCTCACCACGGTGCCCACCCTCGGCGACGCCGTGCCCGCGGAGCCCGCATTCCCATCCGGCCAACTCGTCGGCGGCCACTCCACCTACGCCTATCTCTTTTCGTGGACCGGCTACTATGCGCCCCGAGCCCTCCTTCGCCTTCAAAAAGCCGGTATTTTGACGAAGGTCCTCAAGTCACCCATCGAAGCCAAGACGGCGGCGGGTCGCACCGCATTCGGCTACGGCAGCATCCTCGTTCCCGTCGGCCTGCAACCCGCCCGCGCCAAAGAGATCGCCGCCATCGTCGACACCATTACGCGGGAAGATGCCATCACGGTCCATGGGGTCGCAACCGGGTACACCCCAGCCGGCGTCGACCTCGGGAGCGCATCCTTCGTCACCCTTGAAACTCCGCGCGTTGCTCTGGTCACTGGCGAAGGCGTCACCGCCCTCGACCTCGGCGAGGCTTGGCACCTGCTCGACACCCGCGTCGGTCTGGCCGCGACGCTCCTCGACGTGATTCAGCTCCGCACCGCCCGTTTTGATCGCTACACCGCGATCGTCCTCGCCGACGGTCTTTACGAGCGAAGCCTCACCGGCGAAACCTTGGATAAGCTGAAACGCTGGGTCCGCGACGGCGGCACGCTCGTCGCCATGGGCCGCGCCGCCGAGTGGGCGGCAAAGAACGAACTCATCCGCGCCGAATTCGGACGAGAATCCGCGCCCCCAGTTCGCCCCGAACCCGCCGCCGGCAAACGCATCGCTTACGCCGATGCCGAGAACCGTGAAGCGTTGAAACTCGTTTCGGGCGCGATTTTTGAAACCAAAATTGATCCCTCTCACCCGCTCGGCTTCGGCTATACCGGCGAATCGCTTCCGTCCTTCCGCGACGACACCATCGTGATGCGACCCACGCGCACGTCGTGGGAAACTCCGGTGGTTTACACCGAAAAGCCGCTCCTCGCCGGCTACGCCTCGACCGCCAATCAACAGGCGATTGCCCAATCTGCCGGCGTCATCGCCGCGCCGAGCGGAGCGGGCGTGGTCGTGCTCATGACCGACAACCCGAATTTCCGCGGCTACTGGTATGGAGGAAATAAGCTCTTCCTGAATGCGCTCTTCTTTGGGCCCGTCATCCGGCCCGTCCGCCCGCGCGGCGGCGAAGAAGAAGCGCATTGAGCCCCGTTCAGCCGCAACCACACGAGCACCCGCATTTGCTCTTACCCAGCGGTCGCAGTGTTTCGGTTCGCCGGACTTAATTTGAATCGATCGAAAAATACGTCGGACCGACCCTGCTCCTGTCCAAAGCGAGCAAGCTCGCGAGTCTACTTCAGAAGTGATCCTGCAAGCGCCGGAGTGGCAGCAGGAATCACAACGGCAGAAGTGCGGCCGCTGAACGTGGTGCCCCCGTCCGGAATTGAACCGGAATCCAGCGTTTAGGAAACGCTTGCTCTATCCATTTGAGCTACGGGGACCGAGGACGACCTCATGGAAAGTCCGCCTAAACCGCGACCATTTCCATCAAAAAATGTGCCGTTGACAACCCCGGCACCCGGACAAGCCTCTCCCATTCTTTTATTGATATGAGCACCACCGAGACCACCACCCAAACGCTGACACCGGACCAGATTCCATTCACGACGCCCGACGTCATGCGGCACTTCGTCACCGATACCGGCAAGATTCTGCCGCGTAAATACACCCATCTTTCGGCGAAACATCAGCGCGCGATCACCAAGACGCTGAAGCACTCGCGCAACATGCTGCTCGCCAAGTAAGTCGACGGTTAAGCCTTACACTTTAGGGCCGGAGTCGTCCACTCCGGCCTTTTTCATGCCATGCCACGAAAGCCCGCCGCCCGGATTCTGAAAGGGACACCCAGGAACCTGGGGCTCCTTGCCCGTCGCCTGCGAGCCGGAGACATTGTGGGTGTTCCGACTGAGACGGTTTACGGCCTCGCCGCCGATGCTTTGAATCCGAATGCCTGCCGCAAGATATTCGAAGCGAAGGGCCGACCTGTCTCCGATCCACTTATTGTCCATCTTCATTCCCTTCGCGACCTCGCGAACGTCGCCGTCGCCAATTCCGCCGCATTGAAGCTGGCGGAAACGTTCTGGCCCGGACCGCTCACCCTCGTATTACCGAAATTAGAAGTTGTGCCATCGATCGTATCCGCCGGCTTGCCAAGCGTTGCCGTCCGCGTCCCAGCGCACCCGCTGTTCCGCCGGCTGCTCAAGCTCGTCGGACGGCCCCTTGCAGCACCAAGCGCCAATCCCTTCGGTTATATCAGCCCCACCACAGCCGAGCACGTTCGCAGCGGACTCGGAACAAAGATCCGCTACATTCTGGATGGTGGCGCCTCGGGTATCGGCCTCGAATCTACGATCGTCGATTTGCGAAATCCAGCTAAGCCCCGGCTTTTGCGGCCTGGTGCAATTACCAGAGAACAGCTGACCAAGACTCTTGGCTGCGCCATTGCTTGGCACCCTCAGCGCAGTGGCCAGATCACAAAGCCTCAACTAGCGCCGGGCTCGCTCTTGCGGCACTACAGTCCTCTAACGCCCCTTGTGATTCACGCCCGGGCGAGCGTTGCCCTCGCCGCCCGAAGCGCTCCTGACGAGGCCTGGCTCTTTATTTCAAAGCCCGCCGGGACAGTCTCCAAAAATATTTACTGGCTTGATCGCCGCGGAAATCTTCGAACCGCCGCCCGTCGACTCTTCGCCCAGCTCCGCTCCCTCGACACAAAAGGCTACTCTAAGATCCACGCTGAACTTGCGGGAGCAAACGAGACCGGACCTGCGGCGGCAATTAATGACCGCCTCCGACGCGCCGCTGCGAAGTAGCCAAGCTGGCAGTTGGTCGGACCCGGCGATTCCAGAGTCAGGATTCGGGTAAAAATTGGCGGCGGAAACGGGCCGTCGGAGAAAACTTATTGAACGGGAGTGAGCCAGAGCGTGCCAGGCGGTGACGCCACGCGGAGCAGACCGGGCGGAGAAAGGCGCCGAGGCGGCGGAGGCGTTTGCCTTTGAACGAGGCTGTGCTTTCGCGCCTCGTCACGCTCGAGGTGACCCTTCGTCGCACCGACGAACCCGAGACCCATCAACGCTAACTTCTGACCAGGCGGCGGCCGTCACCCGGCCTGCTCCGTGTCGCCCACCACCCACTGGGCGGCGAGGCTTTTCCATTCACTCCCGACCGCGCTCCTGTGCTCGCTTCGATTTGCGCCCACCTCGATGCCGACCTCGCGCGCGCCCGTCGCCAGCAGTGCCGGCCAACTTTAGCGGCTCGCCAACGCCACCTTCAGTTCCGCCAACAGCCGGGCATTCTGCTCGGGCGTGCCCACCGTTACCCGGATCCAGTCGGGCAATCCATAAATCTTCATCGGCCGCACGATCACCCCGCGCGCCTGCAACGCACCGAAAACCCGCGCACCATCGCCCACTTTGACCAACATGAAGTTTGCCACGCTTGGCACCCACTCCAACCCCAGCTCACGCAACCCCGCCTCAATTTGCACCAGTCCGGTCCGATTCTCCCGGGCACATTTCTCCGCGAATTCCCGATCATCCAACGCCGCCGTTGCCGCCACCTGCGCGATGGCGTTGACGTTAAACGGTTGCCGCACCCGGTTCAACAGAGCCGCCAATTCCACCCCGGCATAACCGTAGCCGACCCGTAACGAGGCCAACCCGTATATTTTCGAAAACGTCCGCAGGCCGATCACCTTTCGTCCTTCCGCAATCAACGGCCGCAGATCCATCGCCGTTCCCGGGGCCAGATACTCCGCATACGCCTCGTCAAACACCGCGATCACATGCTCCGGCAACGCCCGCGCCCAAGCCGTCAATTCGGCCGCATCGTTCGCCGTCCCGGTCGGATTGTTCGGGCTCGCCACAAAGACCAACTTCGTTCGCGGCGTGATCGCACGCGCCATCCCGGCGAGGTCGTGCCGCCAGTGCTGCAGCGGCACCTCCACCACCTTTGCCCCGAACAGCAGCGTCACCAGTTTATAAACTACAAACGCGGGTCCTCCGAAAACCACTTCGTCCTCCGGGCCCAAAAAGACATGACCCAACAGCTCGATGATCTCGTTCGAGCCGTTTCCGATGACAAACTGATCCGCTCCGAGGCCGTGCACCGTCGCCAGTTTCTGCCGTAGAGCAAAACAACCGCCGTCAGGATAAAGCTCGCTGTGGTCCAATGCCGCCTTCGCTGCCGCCAGTGCCTTTGGCGACGGCCCCCAAGGATTCTCATTCGACGCCAGTTTTATGATCGTTGCCGGATCTAGGCCCAGCTCCCGCGCCACATCCTCGATCGGCTTACCCGGTTCGTAGCTCGGCTGGGTGCGCACCGAGGGTTTGACCAACGTCTCTAGTTTCATCCTCTGAGCGGAACACAAATCAACACCACCAAGAAAGCCCGAAATCATTTTCTTATGTTCCGCCCTTACCTATTTCCTGCGCTAATCCTCCTCGCTCAGGTATCATCTGCCCACCCACCGGTCACTCCGCCGGCGTCCGACTTTCGCCTCGAAACCGGCGAACTCGGCGGCGCCAAGTTCGCCCTCGCCTACCCGTCCGCCCCCGCTGCTTGGAACCGCCAGCTGCTTCTCATCGCTCACGGCTATCGCGATGAAAAAGCGCCACTCGTCGCAGACCTGTTCCCTGAACATCTCGCCATCCGCACACTCGTCGCCGAGGGCTGGATGGTCGCCAAAACCAGTTACCGCCGCAACGGTCTCATCATCGCCGATGGCCTCGCCGACCTCGATGCCCTTCGTACCCACATCGCCAAAACCTACGGCGCCCCCACCCGCGTCCTCCTCGAAGGCGAGTCGATGGGCGGTCTCATCGTGACCCTCGCCGCCGAGCGCGCCCCGTCGCTTTACAACGGCGCCGTCGCCATCGGTGCCGCGCTCACCATCAAGGAACCCGGCTCCGCGCTCGCCCCGTCGCACACCCCCAAGATCCCGCTGCTTTTTCTCACCAACCAAAACGAGCTCGAAGGCCCCGCGGCTTACGTCGCCACCGCCGCCACGCTCACCACCCCCTCTCTTCGTCCCGGGCTCTTCCGGATTTCACGCGACGGCCACGTCAACGTGAACCAACGCGAACGCCTCGTGGCTCTCCGCGCGCTGAGCACTTGGCTCGACTCCGGCCGCAACCAACTCCCCGCACCGGCCCCGGGCAACACCGCGCACGACGCCACCGTGATCCCGCCGCCCGTGCCTGCTCTCGTCATCGCCGCGCACGCGCAGGGCTTCACCGCCCGCGTTGCCGAGGTCTCCGCGATTTACGGCAACGTCGCCCTCGACGCCCAACCCGCCGACTTCGCCGCCGCCGGTATCACACCACAGACTCATTTCGAGCTCACCACCCACGGCCAGACTTACCGAGTGTTCTACGGCGGCGATTTCAACGATGTCCCGCGCGGCGACTGGGTCGCCTTCCCCAACGCCGACGGCTTCTGCTGGCTCTCGCGCAATTGGCAAAATGCCGCCGCCACCGCCGGCCTCAAACTCGGCGATCCCGTCGCCATCCGCCGCCTCACCCCTTGATCTTGCGGCTGTCGACCCGCACCCACGGCATCCCCGCGGCCTCGGCCGCGCGCATTCCAGGCTCCGCGTCTTCAAACACCAGGCACCGGTCCGCCGGCACGCCCATCCGTTTCGCAGCCAACAGAAACATGTCCGGCGACGGCTTCCCGTGCACCACGTCATCCGCCGAAACCACCACGGGAAACAACGGCGCCAATCCGCTCAACGCCAGCGACCGCTCTACGATCTCCCGCGGCCCGCCCGAGGCGATCGCCACCGGCCGCGTTTTGGCCACCTCCCGCGCCACCGCTACCACCGGCTCGATCAACGTCACATCCGCGAGTTTCTCCGTGAAAAACGCCTCCTTCTCGTGGAAAACCTGCTCCACGTCCACCGTGAGTCCGTAGTGCTGCCCGATCAGTTCCGCCACCCGGCGCGTCGGCACGCCCCCGAGCGAATAAAACAACTCCTCGCTCAGTTTTTCCCGCAACCCCGCCCGCCGCATCGCCGCATCCCACGCCACGTAGTGGATCGGCATCGAGTCGATCAAGGTCCCATCCAGATCAAAAATATAGCCGGCGAAATCGCCCGCGGGAATGTCCAGTTTCATGCGCGGTCAGTCGCCGCCGTCCGCACCCACTCTCACCGCCGCGAGCTTCTCCGGGTGTGCCGCCGTCCGCGGCAACGCCAACGCGATCACCCCCGCCGCCAACGTAAACCCGAACGTGCCCCACAGACACCCCGCGAGCCCGCCGAATTGAAACAGCACCCCCGACAACAAGCACCCCACGAGCCGCCCGCCCGCGTTCGCCATGTAGTAAAACCCTACGTTCAACGCGACCTTGTCGCCGTCCGTGTAATCCAAAATCAGGTAGGAATGGACCGCCGAGTTCAGCGCGAACACCACCCCGAACACCGCCAGCCCACCCACGATCACGACGCCCGCCGGCAGCCCTGTCCCGAGCAGCAGCGGCACACCCGCCGCCACCGCCGCGAGCACAAAAGCGAGCCCCGCCGCCACCCCGCCCGCCGGCGCCCGCCCGCGAAAAACTGCCGGCGCGAGCGACTGCACGAGCCCGTAGCCAATCACCCAAAACGCCATAAACGTCCCCACCCGCGCTCCGCTCCAACCGAGCGATACACTCAGGAAAACCGGCACACCCACCACGAACCAGATGTCGCGCGCCCCGAACAAAAAGAATCGCGCCGCCGAGAGCACGTTCACCGGCCGGCTCTTCGCAAACAGCTCCCGCCAACCCGCCTTCTGCTTCGCCTTGCCCATCGCCGCCGGCAACACCGCCCAAGCCCCGGCCAACATCACCGCCAGTCCCGCCGCCATCGCCCACAGCGCGCCGGCAAACCCCGCCACGCTCAGCAAAAACCCGCCGAGAAAAAATCCCACGCCCTTCAGCGCGTTCTTCGAACCGGTCAAAATCGCCACCCACCGAAACAGCGACCCACGCCCTTCCTCGCCGCCCGGCACCAGCACCTTGATTGCGCTCTTCGAGCTCATCTTCGTGAGATCCTTTGCGATTCCCGAAAGCGCCTGCGCCGCCATCACGTAGCCGAGTGCGATCTCCGCCGTCCACGCCGGGTTCAACGCCCCGAGCATCCCCAGCGCCGCCACCTGCAAACCCAGCCCCGCGAGCAACGTTACCCGCAACCCCATCCAGCTTGCCAGCCAACCGCCGAACAAATTCGTGACGATCCCGAAAAACTCGTAGAATAGAAACAACATCGCCAGCCGCACCGGACTAAATCCCTGCTGCGCGAAGTGCAGCAGCACCAGCATCCGCAGCGCCCCATCCGTGAGCGTGAACCCCCAGTAGGCCGCCGTGACGACGATGTAATTTCTGAGATTCATCAGGAGGTAGGGCGTCCCTCGCGGGCGCCCGATTTTTCAGAGCGTGCTCGCCACCTTCCGCGTCAGTTCCGCCATCCGGTTCGAGTAACCCCACTCGTTGTCATACCACGCGTAGATTTTCACCATCCGCCCGTTCACGACCATCGTCGAAAGCGCGTCCACCGTCGCCGACAGCGGACTCCCTTTGTAATCAATCGATACCAACGGCCGCTCCTCATAACCCAAAATCCCTTTTAGGGGCCCACTCTCGCTCGCCGCCTTCAGCAGCGCGTTCACCTCTTCAATCGTCGTGTCCCGCTTCATCTGAAAAACACAATCCGTGAGCGAGCCCGTGAGCAACGGCACCCGCACCGCGTGGCCGTTCAGCTTCCCGAGCAGCTCGGGGTAAATCATCCCGATGGCCGTCGCGCTCCCGGTCGTCGTCGGAATGAGCGACATCCCCGCCGCCCGCGCCCGCCGCAGATCTTTGTGCGGCGCATCGACGAGCGTCTGCGTGTTCGTCACGTCGTGCAACGTCGTGATCGCCCCGTGCTCGATGCCGATGCCCTCGTGCATCACCTTCACCACCGGCGCGAGACAGTGAGTCGTGCAGGAAGCGTTCGTCAGCAGATGATGCTTCGCCGGTTCATAGAGGCCGTCGTTTACGCCTATCACGATGTTCAGCGCTTCGCCTTTCACCGGCGCCGCCACGATCACCTTCTTCACGCCGCGTCCAAAATACGCCGCGAGCTCTGCCGGCGTGCGAAACTTCCCGCTGCACTCCAACACGATCTCCACCCCTTGCGCCGCCCAATCCACCTCTCCCGGTTGGCTCTTCTCTGAAAACGCGATGCTGCGCTCGGCGAACTTGATCGCGCCTGCTTCGGCCTTCGCCTCGTGCGCCCAACGGCCTTGCACCGAGTCGAAGGTGAGCAAGTGCGCCGCGCACTCCGCGCCGCCTTTCGGATCGTTGATCAGCGCCCAATCAAACTCCGGCCAATCCCAAGCCGCCCGCAGCGTCAGCCGCCCAATCCGCCCAAACCCGTTGATGCCAATTTTCGTTTTCTTCATGGAAAAAGTCTTCGCCCACTGCGCCCTAGCAGCCGCACCGCACCTGCCCCGGCGCCTTCTCCGGCTCGCCCGCCCGCACCCACGCGCACGCCGGCTCGATCTTCTTCAACCGCGCCAGGTCGCGCTTAAACCCCGCATGCTCCCGCGCGCAGTCCTGCAGACACGCCAGATTCGCCTTCAGCTCCCGCGATGGCTTCGTCGGCAACGCATAGACCACCCAGTTTCCATGCCGCTCACATTCTACCAAGCCGCGCTCGCGCAGATACCCCAGATGCTTGGAAATCTTTACCTGCGGCTCCCCGAGCACGGTCTGAAAGTGACATACACACACCGGCCCCTGCGCCAGCACGTTGAGCAACCGCAACCGCGTCCGGTCGCACAGGCATTCGTAGATTCTGATCAGATCCACGCTCAATCCGTATGCTTACCAAAGAATATGAATCAAGCGCGATCGGTGGATCGCGGCAGAAACCGGACCAAAAAAAGCCGGTTCGCACCGGCCTTTAATTTCGCTGCGCCCGCTCGCTCAGCGCCGCACGCCGCGGTGCAACCGGCTCACCGGCTTCGCGGCGGCCGCCGCGACTTCCGCCTGGGCCTTCTCGTCGAACAACGCCGAATAGATGTAGGGAAAACCGTCGATCTTCCTGCGCTCGATCGCCATGCCCGTGAACCGCTCGATGCTGCGCGCGTCGCGCACATCTTCTTCCGTCACGAGCGTAAAGGCATCGCCGCTCGCATGCGCGCGGCCTGTGCGTCCGATGCGGTGCACGTAGTCCTCGGCATTCTCCGGCACGTCGTAGTTGATCACGTGCGACACGCCCGCGATGTCTAAGCCGCGCGCCGCGATATCCGTCGCCACGAGCACTTCAAATTTGCCTGACTTAAACCCTTCGAGCGCCTCGATGCGCTCGCGCTGGCTACGGTCAGAGTGCAGCACGCCGACCGTATGACCCTTGCGCTGGAGCCGGTCCGCGATGCGGTCCGAACCCATCCGCGTGCGGGCAAAAATGATCACGCTCTTGAAATCCGTCTGCTCCAACAACAGCTGCAGCAGATCGAATTTTTGCGACGCCACCACGGGGTAAAACGCGTGGGCGATCGTCTCCGCGACCGAGCGTTGCCGCCCGATCTCGACGCGCGCCGGATCTTTCAACGCCCAACTCGCCAACGATGCGATCTCCGGTGGCACCGTCGCCGTGAAGAACAGCGTCTGCCGCGTATTCGGCGTCTTCTGCACGATCCGCTTCACGTCCGGCAGAAAACCCATGTCCAACATGCGATCCACTTCGTCGAGCACGAGGATGTCCACGTTGGCCAACGACACGTTGCCTTGCTCCATGTGGTCGAGCAGCCGCCCCGGCGTCGCCGCCAGAATATCGATCCCGCCGCGCAGATCCTCTAGCTGTTTGCCGTAGCCCACGCCGCCGTAGACGATGGTTACGCGCAGATCGGTGAATTTGGAAAATTTCTGAAACGCTTCCTCCACCTGCAGCGCCAGCTCCCGCGTCGGCTCGAGGATCAGGCAACGCAGTTTTCCGTGGGTGCCGAGTTTCTGGATGATCGGCAAAGCAAACGCCGCCGTCTTACCCGTACCGGTCTGCGCCGAGCCGATCAGGTCGCGGCCGGACAACACCACTGGGATCGCCTGCGCCTGAATCGGGGTGGGCTCGACATAGCCCATCTCCTGCACCCCAAACGCCAACGCATCCGACAGCCCGAGCTTGGTAAATGCCGTGTCCATCTTCGGCACCTCGATCGGCACCGCCGGCTTGATTGGCGCCGCGCGCGGGTGGTCGTAATTCTTGTCGATGACCGGGCGCTCCCGCGGCTCGCGGGGGCCCCGGCTGTCGCCGCGAAAATCATCCCGCCGGCCACTCCCACCGCTTTCTCCGCGACCGGCGCCGCGGCCACCACGCTCTCCACTCCGAGGCTGAAAATCTCGGCGCGGCTCACCGCTACTACCGCGGCTGGACCGGCCTTCACCGCGGCCGTCGCCATTGCCACGCCCATAGCCGCCGCGGCCTTGGCCATGCCCCTCGCCGCGACGCGCTCCGTCGCCGCCTTGCCGGCGACCATCATACTCCCGCGCTGCGGGCTTTGCCGGCGTCGATGCGGCTGCGGCCGAGGCTGGTTTTTTGGCGGGGGCGATTTTTTCGCGCAACTTCGCGAGAAATTTTTTGAGCATAGGTGACGAATTAAACCGCTGAACCTCGCGCAAATACCCCGCTTTGCAACTCCGGAGATGGCCGCGCCCATCAGAGCGTGGCCGGCATTCCGTTTGATCGCCCGATTATTTGTAACATTTAAAGCCAGCAGGCGCTCACCGCCTCGCCGTTCACGTGGACCGTTCGCCGCAACCGTCTCTACACCGACGAACTCCGCGTTGCCCATCGCACCCACCCTGCGGCTTACAACCCGGTCTTCTCGGACATGAGCCCGTCCCGCACATCAGGTCGATTGATGTGCGCGGGTGCGACCCTTCCCACCGTCTCGACTTTCAACGGCGGCTTCGACGTGCACGCCAACGGGCGCGACCGCCGCCACGCTTGCCGCGGCTCCAGCCGGCCCGGCGCCCCCGCCGACGCCGCGGGCCTTTTTCACGCCGCGTTGCTTTGCCCCGCCGGCATCTCCTTTCATCTCGTTTCCGAAAGCTCATTGCAAACTCCTCTACCGCAAAGAGCGCAGCGATGCGGCCGTTCACCTCGGGCCTCGCCGGCGCGAATCACCCGCGCACGTTCTCCCTCCACCAAAAAATTCCGCCGCCTTCGCGCTTGGCACGCTGCGCCCCACGCGTGTTGATCGCATCACGCATCGCGATGAAACCGGAAATCCGCTGGCTAGCCCATCCCGCCCTCGCCCGATAGTTCAAACCGCGACCTCCGACGCACAATCACCTGATGCCCCGTCCGCCACCCACCGTCGCCGAGCTCCACGCCCTCATTGAGGCCCACCGCAAAGCCCGCCGCGTGGTGCTCGGCCATTTCATTTTTTTCATCATCTGTTGCGTGGTGATCATGATCGCCCGCCGTTACCTGAAATTTCCTCTGCAACTTTCTTGGGTCATCATCATCGCCTTTCTCGTCGCCTTCGCCGGTGACCTCGGCCGGTTCCTTTACCGCCGCTATCAACTTCAGCGCCTGCTCGCCGCCCACAATTCTTAAACCTCACCGCCGGCATCGACAGGTTTGGGGCTGAAGCCTGCACCGCCGAGGCCAATGCGACCTACCTGAGCACGCCAACGAAGCCCTCTTCGCTCCGCTCCTCAAACCGGGCGACCTCGCTGAAGGGCATTGCGTCCGCGATAAAGCCGATCGCCGGGCGCAAAAAAACGGGACCGGATTGCTCCGGCCCCGTTGCAGGGAGGGGTTTGACGAAACCTCGATTAGAGGCCCCGCAAACTCTTCTGGCTTGGGCGGTATTCGAGCGTGGCGATCAGGCCCAGTGCGAGCACTGCGCCGAAGCCGAGAACGAGGTCCGCGTTGACCAGGGTAGCGAAAGAAAGCAGCAGCACGATCGCAGCGGTAGCGCTCGGGATGATCGTCGAAGCATTGATGTAGTTTTTCATAGGTTTGTCTTTGGTTGAATCCCTAACCCAAGGAGGATCAGGTCCCCTATCCTACCGCATCTCTTTCAATAGTTGAAATCACATCTAACTATTCTAATCATAGTCGTAGACTATGGAACTCCACCAACTCCGCTACGTTGTCGCCGTCGCTGAAACCGGCAATTTCACCCGCGCATCGGAGCGCGTAAACATAAGCCAACCATCGCTTAGCCAGCAGATAATCAATCTGGAAACCGAAGTCGGACGAAAGCTCTTCCACCGCCTCGGTCGCAAAGCAGTCCTCACCGAGGCCGGCGAAGTTTTCCTCGAACGCGCCCGCCGCATTCTGTTCGAAATCGAAAATGCCGCCAAAGAACTGGGCGATCACCCCACCTTGGAACGCCGCATCACCGTCGGCGCCATCCCGACCGTCGCTCCCTATTTGCTGCCCACGCTCATCACCCGGTGCCGGGAGCGTCACCCCAATCTGCAAATCGATGTGCGTGAGGATTTCCGCACCCATCTCACCCGGGCCGCGGTCGAGGGCGAGGTCGACCTCGCCATCGTGGCCCTGCCCGTCAAGGACGTCCGGCTCTCCATCGTGCCGCTCCTCACCGAACCGCTTTTACTCGTCGTGGCCAAGGACCATCCGCTGGCTCGGAAGCCTCGCGTGAAGGCTCCCGATCTCGCGGGCGAGACGTTCGTCATCCTCGGCACCTCCAGCTCGCTCGCGAGTCAGATCCAGCGATTCTGCGGCGACCATCACTTCGAGCCGCGCGTGGGGTTCCGGTGCGCCCAAGTCGCCACCGTGAAGGCCCTCGTCGCACTCGGCGTCGGCATCTCCATCTTGCCCCAAGTTGCGCGCGATCCGGCCGATAAAGCCAATCTCGTCTACATCGCCCTCTCCGGCGGTTCTCCCACGCGCGAGCTCGCCGTCATCCGCCATCTCCAACGCTACCAAAGCCGGGGCGCTGAACAGTTTCTCACGCTCCTCCGCGAGCGCGCCGCCGAGCTCGCCCTGCCGGCCTGACGCCACTCCACCCCCCGCGGCCAACCTCGCGGTTGCGCTTTACTCAAAACGCCCGACCCTGCCCCGCTTATGTCCGCACCCGCCGCTCTCGTCGAACACCACGCGCTCTCCCCGCCGCGCGAGTCGGCGACCTTGATCGCGCTGGCTGCCGTGCAGTTCACGCATGTCCTCGATTTCATGATCATGCTGCCGCTGGGGCCGCAGCTGATGCGGGCTTTTAATCTTACGCCCGCGCAATTCACCCACCTCGTCGCGGCTTACGGGCTCGCCGCCGCTCTGAGCGGTTTTGCCGGCGGTTTTTTCCTCGACCGCATCGACCGCAAGCGCGCGCTCGTCTTCGTTTATGCCGGCTTCGGCCTCGCCACTCTCGCCTGCGCCCTCGCGCCCACCCACTCCGCTTTGCTGGCCGCCCGGCTCATCGCCGGCGCCTTCGGCGGCATCTCCGGCTCTCTCGTCACCGCCATGATCGGCGATATCATTCCTCCCACCCGCCGGGGTCGCGCGATGAGCTACGTCATGTCCGCTTTTCCGCTCGCCTCCGTCCTCGGCGTTCCCCTCGGGCTGACGCTCGCCGGCTGGTTCGACTGGCACGCGCCCTTTTACCTGCTGGCCGGTTGCTCCGCGTTCATTCTGGCCTTGGCCCTCTTCGCGTTGCCCAACATCCGCACGGCCATCAAAAATCACCAGCCGATCCGCCAGATGCGTGACATCGTCACGAGCGGCATCCATCTACGCGCGTTTGCCGTCACGTGTTTCCTCGTCATGGCCGGCGGCTGTATCATCCCATTTCTCGCCCCGTCGTTTGTGATCAACTACGTTCTCGCCGAATCCGATCTGCCCAAACTCTACGCCATCGGTGGCATCGCGGCCTTCATCAGCGCGCCGATCGTCGGCCGGCTCAGCGACCGGCTGGACCGCTTGCACCTGCTGGCGGGCATCACGTTTTTCGCCGCCGTCGTCGTCCTGATTCTCACCAATCTCGAAACCGCTACTTTCCCCGTCGCCGCGGCGCTCATGGCTTCGTTCATGGTCACGATATCCAGCCGCTTCGCTCCGGCGATGGCCATGGTCACCGACGCCGTCTCCGCCCGCTATCGGGGTGGTTTCATGAGCGTCAACTCCGCCTTGCAACAAGCCTCCGGCGGCCTCGCCAATCTCCTCGCCGGCGTCTTCATCACCACCGGCGCCGGCGGCCGGCTCGTCGGCTTCCCCGCGCTCGGGATCGCCTCGGTCGCTTTCTTCGGCCTCACGCTGTTCTGCGCCGCCCGCCTCAAGGCTGCCGCGCCCCACGTCGCCCGCGCCGCCAAGAAATCCGGCACTCCGCCCCTCGCCGACCCCGCGACGTGATTCCGTTTGCGGGCGCCCACACTTCGTCTTCGTCTCCGCCCATGCTCGCCGCCACACCCGCACCCGCCGCCCTCACCCCGACCCGTGCACCCGCGCGCCCGGAGTTGCTCGCGCCCGCCGGTGATTGGGAGTGCGCCCGCGCCGCCGTCGAAAACGGCGCCGACGCCATCTATTTCGGCCTCGAGCGCTTCAACGCCCGGATGCGCGCAAAAAATTTCACGCAGGCCGATCTGCCCGCGTTGATGAAGTTTCTGCACCATCGCGGCGTCCGCGGCTACGTCACTTTCAACACCCTCGTCTTCACCGCCGAACTCGCCGACGCCGAATCCTACCTGCGCACCATCATCACCGCCGGCGTCGACGCCGCCATCGTCCAAGACGTCGGCATCTGCCGCCTCATCCGCGCACTCTCGCCCGATTTCCCGATCCACACCTCGACGCAGCTCACCGTCACCAGCGCCGCCGGCGTCGAATTCGCCCGCGATCTCGGGGCCCAACTCGTCGTCCTCGCTCGCGAAAATTCCATCGCCGAAATCGAAAAAATCCAGACCGCCCAAGCCGGATCGGCGCCCCCGCTCCCCCTCGAGGTCTTCGTCCACGGCGCCCTCTGCGTCGCGTATTCCGGCCAGTGCCTGACCAGCGAATCCCTCGGTGGCCGCTCCGCCAACCGCGGCGAGTGCGCCCAAGCCTGCCGCCTCCCCTACGACCTCATCTCCGACGGCCAAAAAGTCGCCCTCGGTGACCGCCGCTACCTGCTCAGCCCGCAAGATCTCGCCGGCCTCGACGTCCTGCCCGATCTGGTCCGCGCCGGTGTCGCCTCGCTCAAAATCGAGGGCCGGCTAAAATCTCCCGAATACGTCGCCAGCATCACCCGCGTCTACCGCCAAGCCCTCGACCAGATCTGCGGCCCTTCCGCTCAAGCGCTCAGCTCGCAACTCTCAACTCTCAGCCCGGCCGCGTCCGCGGCCTCCCCCCACTACGAACTCCAGATGGCGTTCTCCCGCGGCCAATATACCGGCTGGTTCCGCGGCATCAACAATCAGGAACTCGCCCACGGCCGCTTCGGCACCAAGCGCGGCGTCTTGCTTGGCGAGATTCTCCGCGTCTCCGGTGAGACGATCACCCTTCGCCCCGCCGCCCCGCTGAAGCCCGGCGACGGCATCGTCTTCGATGCCGGCAACCCCGCCGAGCGCGAAGAGGGCGGCCGCATCTACCAGGTCGAACTGGCCCGCGACCGTTCCGGCGACACCCTCCTGCGCTTCGGCCACGGCGACATCAACTGGTCCCGCGTCCGCGCCGGCCAGCTCGTCTGGAAAACCAACGACCCCGCCCTCGACCGCGAACTCCGCGCCACCTTCGGAGGCGAGAAAATCCGTTTCACGCGCCCCATCACGCTCGAACTCCACGGCCACGCCGGCGCGCCCCTCACCCTCATCGCTCGCGACGCCCACGGCCACGTTGCTCAGGCCGCCTCCGCCCTCCCGCTCGCCGCCGCTGAAAATCAACCGCTCACCACCGAGCGCCTGCGCGACCAACTCGGTCGCCTCGGCGGCACCCCGTTCGCCCTCGGCGATCTACACAATCACCTCGAAGGCGCCGTCATTCTCCCTGTCAGCGAGCTCAACCGCCTCCGCCGCGAGACCATCACCGCCCTCGAACAACTCGCCGCCACGCCCCCGCGCTGGCAGCTCAGTTCCACCTCCGGACTCTCAACGCTCACCCCTCAACGCTCAACCGCTCCGGAGCCCGCGGCGCCAGAGCTCATCATCGTCGTCCGCAGCCTCGCCCAACTCGACGCCGCCCTCACCTGCCCCGGCATCGCCACCGTCTATTGCGAGTTCGAAAACCCCAAACACTACCGCGACGCCGTTCAAAAATTCCGCACCTGGCAGGCCAAATCGGCCTCCGTCTCCGCTGCCGACTCTCACCTCTTAACCCTCAACTCTCAACCATCGACGCCGCCTCCGGCGACGTCGATTTGGGTCGCCCCTCCCCGCATCACCAAGCCCGGCGAAGAGTGGATTCTCAAACAGGTCCGCTCCTGCGACGCCGACGGCTACCTGGTCCGCAACTACGACCATCTCGCCTACTTCGCCGCCGACCGCAAACGCGGCGACTTCTCCCTCAACGTCGCCAATCCCCTCACCGCCGCGCACTACCTCCAGCGCCACGGCCTCGAGCGCGTCACCGCCAGCTACGACCTCAACATCACCCAGCTCGAGTCCCTCCTCCAGGCCGCGCCCGGTGCGTGGTTCGACCTCACGATTCACCAACACATGCCCATGTTTCACATGGAGCACTGCGTCTTCTGCGCGTTTCTCTCAACCGGCAAAGACTACCGCGACTGCGGCCGCCCCTGCGACACGCACGTCGTCACGCTGCGCGACCGCGTCGGCGCCGAGCTTCCACTCAAAGCCGACGCCGGCTGCCGCAACACCGTTTACAACAACCGCGCTCAGACCGGCGCCGACTACGTCGCCCGCCTGCTCGAGCTCGGCGCCCGCAGCTTCCGCGTCGAGTTCGTCAACGAGGGCGCCGACGACGTCGTGCGCACCATCACGCGCTACCAACAACTCATCCGCGGCGAGATCAGCGGCGCCGATGTCTGGCGCGAGTTGAAACTCCTCAACCAACTCGGCGTCACCCGAGGGCAGATGGAAACCTCGCCCCAGTTCATCGCCAAGAAGAAGTAGGGCGAGGCCTCCGCCCCGCCCTTTTCGCTCAGCAACGAAATCGGCCTGAGCCGGCACGCAGGGACTTGAAAGCCACGCGGCCGGGACTCTGCCCGTTACGGCACCTCGTAGATCTCGATCAACGCCACGCCGGAGGAGGTGACCTGCGCCGCCTTGACCTGAGCGGTGTAGGAACCGGGTTTTAAGGTGACCAGCAACGCGGCGTCGCGGCTGCCCGTCGTGAGGGCAAAGGCTCCGGCCTGCGTGGCCGCCGTGGCGATGGTGGCGCTGTTGGCCCAGCCGGCGTTGGTGGCGATGGCTTCGCCGTCTTGGTAGATCGTCAGGACCGGATCGGCCAGCGCGCCGGCGACACCAAAGCCGGTCAGGGCCGGGCCGATGCCGCGGATCAGCAGCGTCTTTGGCGCATTGCCCACGACGACGAAGCCGCCGATGAGCGCACCATCCCCCACTGAGACCGTGCCGCGGCTGGCGATGCTCACCAGCCGTTGATAGTCCGCGGTCGGGTTTACGCTGGCATCGTAGATCTCGGCCAAAGCGACCCCCGTGCCGGTACCGCTGAGGTCGGAGACGTGCGCCGTGTAGGAGCCGGGCTCGAGCGTCGTCAGGATCGAGGCATCTTTGCTCCCGTTCGGGAAAGCGAAGATCCCGAGCCGCTCCATCTCGGCCGCATCGGCTGGGTTCCAATCGTCGTTCTGCGCGATTAGGGTAGCGCCGCGGTAAATTTTGAGGGTCGGATTGGGCAAGGTGCTGCCGAGGCCGAAGGCCGCGAGCGCGGGACCGCCGGCGCGGATGAGGACCCGTTTGGAGTCCGTGCCCCCGATGGCGAGGCCGGTGATCAGGACTGATTCTCCCGTGCCGACCTTGGCCCGCGAGGCCAGGCCGATCAGGCGATCGGTGCGCTTGGTCGTGGTGCTGAGGCCCGAAAATGCGACCGGGGCCGAGTCAGGCAGTGTGAGCGTCGCGGTGGCCGCGGTCGTGACCGGATTGACCGCCCCGGCTATCACGCCATTGCCCGGCGCAGCTAGGACAAAGGTCGTGTCGGGCTTCAACGTGGTTAATCCGCCGGTGGTCACGGTAGCGCTTTGGATCAGGACCAACACCTCATTGTTGGCGCCGACCACCGCGGACACCGTCCCGGCCGCTTGGACCAGAGCGCCCGTGACATACAGGCCCGCCGCCGCCGCGCTGGGGCCGGTCGGGAGCGGAACCGGGGCTGTGAAAACCAGCCCCAAGGGCGCGATCGTGCCGGTGAGCACACCATTGAGCAGCGTGCCCGTGACGGTGTAGGTAACGGGCGCGGCTTGGATGCGGGCATCAAGCGGGGCGGCGGCGACCGACGATACCAATGTCCCGATGAACCCGCCGCTGACTCTGGTCTCAAGCGTGATCACGCCGTTAAGCCCGGGGATGAGAGTGGAAACCACCAACAGGGAGCCCGGCTGCCCATTGCCCGGCAGCACCAGCCCCAGCTCGGCCGCTGGCACCCGGCTGCCGGAGCCGAGCGCTTGACTGAAGACCACGTTGGTGGGGCCGGCCGTGACCGCAAAGGTCACTTCGACCTCCGGTGCGGCGGCATACGTCGCGTTGCCCGCCTGGCTTGCGCGGAGCTTGACCGGACCCGCGGCGCCCGTGAGGTCGACGACGTTGCCCGCGAGCAGCCCCGGGCCACTTACGAGGGTAAAGGTCACCGGCAGGCCCGAGCTGGCGGTGGCCGAGAGCGCAAAGGAGCCGCTGTTGCTCGCGCGGTCGGCCGGCGCGGCGAAGCTGATCGTTTGATTCACGAGGCTGATCGTAAGCGGCTCGGTCGCCGGGCTCGACTCACTGGCGCCCGCACTGTTGTTGGCGATGACGGTGAAGCGGTAGGATTTACCGGGCGTGAGGCCCGTGATTTTGGCCGGTGAGCCGGTGACGTTGACGGTGATCACCGACCCATCCGCCGCCGTGGCGCGAATGGTGTAGCCCGTGATCGCTCCGCTGCCGGTGAGGCTCGGCCCGGTAAACGTGATCGTGGCTTCGCCATTGGCCGTGGTCACGGTGATCGCCGTCGGCACACCCGGCGCGATCGGCGCCGGCGTCACTGCGGCCGACGCGCTCGAGCTCGTACTCGTGCCCGCCGCGTTGGTTGCTTGCAGCGTGAAGGTGTAGCCTGTGCCGTTGGTCAGCCCGGTCACCGTGATCGGCGAAGACGTGCCGCTCGCTGCAATCGGAGTACCTCCGCCCACGGGTGTCGCCGTCACCGTGTAACCGGTGATCGCCGAGCCTCCGTTATCACCCGGAGCCGTGAAGCTCACGATCGCGCTGCCGTTGCTGCCGTTCGCAGAAATCCCCGTCGGCACACCCGGCGCGATTGGGATCACTTGCAGCGTGCCGTTCGTGAAGGTCGTAAACGCGTAGTTCGTCGCGGTCAGCGTGCCGACGACCGGTGAAAGTGGATACGTGCCGGCCGCGCTGGTGAGCGTCGCCGATGTGGACACGGCGGCGCTGCCACTGACCCCGGCGGTGGCGAGCGTCTCGCTGTTCACGAAGCCCGTGAGCGTCGCGTTGAACGTCGGATCGGCCGCGCCGAAGGCGCGCTTCTGGTTATCCGCAGTGACGGTCAGCGGAGCCTTGGTGACCGCGAGGGAGCCGTCCACAAAGCCGAAGCTGTAGTTGCCGGAGGCGAGCGTGCCGTTCGCGGCCGTGATCGCGTAGCTGGCCACGCTGCTCGCAGTCGTCGCCACTGTGCTCAGCGTGGGCGTGCCGGTGAGGACCGCGGTCGTTTCGCTGTTTTTAAAACCGGTGATCGTCGCGGTGAGCGCGGGGTTCGCGGCGCCGTAAATCTTCGTCTTCGCATCCGCCGTGACGGTCAACGGCGCTTTCGTAATCGTGAGCGCACCATCGGTGTAGGTCGTGAAGGCGTAGTTCGCCGACACGAGATTGCCGACCGCCGCAGTCAGGGTGGCGCTGCCGACACCGGTCAGGGCAGTCGCCGTCGTCGTGACGCTAGCCGCACCCGTGACTCCGGAGGTGCCGAGGGTTTCGCCGTTCACGAAGCCGGTGAGCGTCGCGGTGAGCGTGGGGTTCGCGGCACCGTAAATCTTCGTCTTAGCATCAGCGGTCACGGTCAACGGGGCCTTATTAATCGTGAGGACGAGGGTGGCGGTGCCGGTGCCGCCGGAATTGGTGGCGCCGATCGTGACGTTAAACGGACTGCCGACCGTGGTCGTGGGCGTGCCCGTGATCGCTCCGGTGCCGGTGTTGAGCGCGAGGCCAGCGGGCAGGCCCGTGGCGGAGTAGCTCGTAGGGGTGTTGGTGCCGGCGATGGCATAGGTTGCAATCGCGCTGCCGTAGGTGCCGCTCGCGACGAGCGTGCTGCTGATGACAGGGGGTGGGACAACATTGCTCGCGGTGATGAGGTTGTTCGTGAGGTCGGCCACTGTGACGTCCGCAGCGGCGCCGGCGGCCCAGTCCTCGGCGGCGGCGAGATTGTAGGAAGCGGCACCGACGGAGGAGGTGCCGTTCTGGTTGAGGCGCGTGGCGAGCGCGGCCCTGTCGGTGGCGTTGAGCGTGACGGTGAACGACGTGCTGCTCGTGAGTTCTACGCTCGCGGTGGTGAGCGTGAAGGCGGTCGAGTCGCCGGTAATCGTGAGCTTGGAGACATCGATATCGTTGCTGGCGCCAGAGAGCGGGAGGAAACCGGTGCCGGTCACCACGAGCTCGCCGGTGCTCCCATCGTAGGTGGCGCTGGCGAGCGTGGGGACGGCGACGTTGGCGACGGTGACCGCGTTGGTGGCGTCGGCAGTGTCGCCGTTCGTGACGCTCGCATTCCAATCGTCCGCGGCGGCGAGGTTGAAAGTCGTGCCGCCGGTGGAGGACGTGCCGTTTTTGTTGAGGATTTGGCTCAGCGCCGCGGCGTCGGCGTCATTAAGCGTGATGGAGAAGGCGGTGGCGCTGCTCGCAGTCACACTGGCGGTCGTCAGCGTGCGTGTGGCCGCGCCTTCACCGGTGAGCGTGAGTTTGCCCACGGCGATGGTGTCGCCGGCGGTCAGGTCGGCGGCCGTGACGGCGAGGACGCGGGTCGCAACGTTGTAGATCGCGCTCGTGATGATGGGGGCCAGTGCCGCGGTATCGATCGCGTAGTTATTGGAATCCGTCGTGCCCGTGCCGGCGTTGCCGGCGGCGTCGGTGACGCCCGTGTTGGCGAGCGTGATGACGTTCGTCGCGTCGCTCACGCTCGCGGTCGGTGTGAGTGTAGCTGTCCACGTAATGCCGCCGTCGGTGGACGCGACGGAGG
>CAMCWW010000022.1:0-38239 GCA_945882935.1 Opitutus sp. GAS368 | reverse complement strand
GACCCCGAAGGCGCTGCCGGGAATCACGGCGACGCCGTGATCGCGGATGAGTTCTTCGGCGATCTCCATCGCAGAGCGGGTGGTGCGGAGCCGGGGTAGAAAATAAAACGCACCGTGGGCCGGCGGGATTTCGGCGAGTTCCTCGGTGATGAGCGGGGCGAGTTCGCGGCCGACCACGAGACGCACGGCGGCGAGGTCGCGGAGTTTGTCGCGGAGGTAGTGGGCGCTGTCGGTGAGCGCACCGAGGGCGGCGAATTGCGAGATGACGGGCGGGCAGATGATGAGCGTATCTTGGATTTTGCGCAGGGCGGCTTCGAGGGCGGCGGGGTAAACCATCCAGCCGATGCGCCAACTGGCGAAGCCGTAGGTCTTGGACATGGAGTAGAGCGAGATCGTGTGGGCGGCGGCGCCCGGGATCGAGGCGGGTGAGAAGTGTTCTGCGCCGTCGTGGAGGAAATATTCGTAGGCCTCGTCGTGGATGTGCGTGAGACCGTGTTCGGCGCACAGGGCGTTGACGGCGCGGAGATCGGCCTCGGGGTAGACGGCGCCGGTGGGGTTATTGGGTGAGACGGTGATGATCGCGCGCGTGCGCGGGGTGATCGCGGCGCGGAGGGCGGCGAGGTCGAGTTGATAGTTGGCGTCAGTCGGCACGAGCACGGGCCGGCAATTGGCCAACGTGACCGCCATCTCCTGGTTAAAATAATACGGCGTGGGCAGAATGAATTCGTCGCCGGGGTCGCCGAGGGCGAGGACGGCGTTGATGAAGGCCTGGTTGCCGCCGGCGGTGACCATAATGCGGTTGCCGCGGGACTCGCCGGTGGGGATCCGATTTTCGGCGGCGAGTTTTTGCGCGAGCGCTTCGAGGAGGGCGGGGATGCCAGCGACGGGTTGGTATTTATGGAGGCCGGAGTCGGTGAGAAAGCGGGCGATTTGGGCGGTGGCGGCGGGCGGCGGGCCGTAGCCGACGACGCCTTGACCGAGCGAGATCGTGCCGGGATGGCGGCGGATGAGATCGGCAATGGCGGGGATAATCGGTGCCTGCGTGGCGGCGGCGCGGCGGGATTGGGCGGGCATGGTCATCGCGGTGGAAGCGAAGACGACCGCGCCCGTCCGGCAAGCGTTTCAGCGGATTCGTCCGTTCGCCGGGCTCCTTGCAGGAGCGAGCAGGGAGCGGGGCGGCGCATGGCGGAATCCCGAGTCTTCGTGCCGGCGGGCACAATAACGCCGACACGTTTCTTTGTGGTGCAGGCTCGACGTCGGGTCCGGCGCGGATCAATTTTGGCTCTGCCGCCAGAAAGCGCGCAGAACCGCCCATCGGCGGTGAGCGCAGCTCGATGGCCTCCCCTCTCCCAATTATGCCCATGAACCCCATGAATCGTCGTCATTTTCTCAAAGCCGCAGCCGTCACCGGAACCGGACTCACGATCCTCCGCAGCGGCACGTTGTTTGGACAGAACACGCCCAATAAAAAACTCAACATCGCCCTGATCGGAGTGTGGGGGCGCGGCTTGGCCCATCATGCGGGACTCGCCAAAGAGAACGTGGTCGCGCTGTGCGACGTGAACGAACTGCGCTTTCCGGAGGCCTTGCAGAAATTTCCGGGCGCGAAGACCTATATCGATTGGAGAAAGTGTCTCGATCACAAGGGGCTCGATGCGATCGTGTGCTGCACGCCGGACCATCATCACGCGCATATCGCGATCTGGGCGATGAACCGCGGGCTCCATGTCTTCATGGAGAAACCGATCGCGCTGAGCGTGGAGGAAATCCGTTTGGTGCGGGCGGCTTATTTAAAAAACAAGCACAAGATCGCCACGCAGGCGGGCACCCAGCGGCACGCGAACCCGAATTTCGCGCGCGTGCGCGAGCTGATCAAGGACGGCGCCGTCGGCGACCTGCAGGGCGTATTCGTCTGGGGCAACCGCCAGTTGCGGCAACCCGGTTATCGTCCCGCGCTGGGCACGCCGCCGAGCACGTTGCACTACGACCAATGGATCGGGCCTTCGCCGTATCACCCCTACAATCCCGAGTATTTCTCGGGCAAAGCGGGGGCAAATTGTCTGCAGTGGAATATGTTTTGGGACTTCGGCACGGGGCAAATCGGCGACATGGGCGCCCACACGATGGACCTCGCCTGGAACGCGCTCGACGCGGGCTTGCCGACGTCGATCGAGGCAAAAGGCGATCCGTTTAACCCCGAGGTGACGCCGGTGGAACTCACCGCGCATTTCAATCATCCGGCGAATGACTGGCGTCCGGCGATCCGCGTGAGCTGGTATCAGGGCGGCGCTCTGCCGACGGCTCCGAAACCATGGATCGATCTGAACAAGATCGGCCACGGCGCGATGTTCAAAGGCTCGAAGGGCCTGCTCGTGGCGGACTTCAACTCGCGCATGTTGATCCCGGCGGCCGATTCATCCGACCTGACCTATTATAAAACCCGCAAACCCGAGGAAGTGACGCCACCGATCGGCAACTTCCAGGAAGAGTGGCTCAACGCGTGCAAAGGAAACCTGCAGACCTCCTGCAACTTTGATTACAACGGACTCATGACCGAGCAGATGGCGTTGGGCCTCGTCGCCTATCGCGCCGGCAAGAAGCTCGATTACGATGGGAAGGCGGGCGTGGTGACGAACGCACCGGAAGCAAATGCATTCCTGAAACGTCCGTACCGCGACGGCTGGCCGATCAACGGCTGAGCCGCGCCGGGGGGTTGAAATCGCGCGGGAAGTCTGCTCCCTGACGACATGCGTTACCCCCAACTCGCCCTTATCGTCGCTCTTCTTCCTGCCGTATCGCCGCTCTTCTCCGCCGCTCTCCCGGGCGGCGGGGCGGCCAAACCCAATATCATTTTCATCCTCGCCGATGATCTGGGCTACGGCGACCTCGGCTCCTACGGGCAGAAACTGATCCAAACGCCCCGGCTGGACCGCATGGCGGTGGAAGGGATGCGCTTCACGCAGTTCTACGCGGGGAGCACGGTCTGCGCGCCCTCGCGCAGCGTGTTGATGACCGGCCGCCACACGGGCCAAACTTCGGTGCGCGGCAATGCTGGAGCCTTGGGTTACCCGGCGCAGACGCTCCCGGCCAACGAAGTCACCGTGGCCCGAATTTTGAAAAGCGCGGGCTACACCACGGGGCTGGTCGGCAAGTGGGGCTTGGGCGATGTCGGCAGCACGGGATCGCCGGACAAGCAGGGCTTTGACACTTATTTTGGGTTTCTCAACCAGACCCACGCGCACAATCACTATCCGGATTTTCTCTGGCGCAACGGCGAGCGCGTGACGTTGCCGAATGACCGCGTGCAAGTCGGTTCGGTCGCCGGCGCCGGCTATGCGACGAAACGCCTGGTCTATGCGGGCGACCTCTTTTTTCAGGAGGCGAAAGAGTTCGTCGCACGGAACCGCGAGAAGCCCTTCTTTCTCTATCTCTCGCTCGTCGTGCCCCACGCGAACAACGAGCGCTCCCGTGAGCTCGGCGACGGCCAAGAGGTGCCGAGTTATGGAATTTACGCCGACCGGTCCTGGCCCGACGTGCAGAAAGGCCAGGCGGCGATGATCACGCGGATGGACGAAGGGATCGGCGAACTGTTGGCGCAGTTAAAGCAGCTCGGCCTCGACGAAAACACCGTGGTGATGTTCTCGAGCGATAACGGTCCGCATCGCGAAGGCGGGCCCTTGCAGAATCCGGATTTTTTTGCGGCAAGCGGACCGCTGAAAGGCATCAAGCGCAGCCTGACCGATGGCGGCATCCGCGTGCCGTTCATCGTGCGTTGGCCGGGTAAGATTAAGCCGGGCGCGGTGTCGGACCACGTCGGCTACTTTGGCGACATGCTGGCGACGTTTGCGGAGTTGTCCGGCGGGTCGGCGCCGAAGCCGCACAACAGCGTGAGCCTCGTGCCCGAGCTGGTGGGGCGAGGCACGCAGGCGAAGCACGACTATCTCTACTGGGAGTTTTTCGAGCGGGGATTCAGCCAAGCGGTGCTGATCGGCCATCAATGGAAAGGCATCCGGTTATTGAAGCGGGACGCGCCCTTGCAATTGTTCGATCTGGTAGCGGATCTCGGCGAAACGACGGATGTCGCCGCGAAGCACCCGGAGGTGGTGGCGCGCATCACTGAGATCATGCGCACCGGGCGCACGGACAACGAGTTTTGGAAAGCGCCGGCGAACTGAGCGTCGGCGCACCGGGCTGGTTGAAGCGAAGGTAAGGCGAGCGAGAGCCCGCGGTTTACTTGGGCGTCGAAGGCGCCGGCGGCAGATTTTTGCAGGACTGCCACGCGAGGAAGCGCCACTTTCCGTTTTCCTCGCGCCAAACGGCGAGGTAGTTGAGGTCGTTCACGAGTTTTTGGCCCGTCGTTTTATTTTTCATATGCACCAAAACGCGGCCCTTCATCAAGACGACGCCGGGTCCGGCGGGGACGAAGGTGCGGTCCTTGTAGTCGAATTTTTCGTAGATGTTGGTGCCGTTGAGGACGCCCTCGAGTTGCGAGGCCTTGGTGTCGATTTTCCCGCTGGAGTGGGCGTAGTGCAGGTCGTCGGAATAACTGGCGGCGAGGCGGGCGCGATCGCCTGCTTGGGTTGCGGCGACGCGCTCGTCGTCTGCCGCAGTGACCGCGACCATTGAGGCGCTGGCCGTTGCGGCGGTTGCAAGTGCTGCGAGCAGGAGAGCGGCGGCGAAGAGTAGGGGAATTTTCATGGGATAACGGGCAGGGATTTAAGGAACGGGACTCCGGGAAAAAACGCGCCTTCGTTGATCGAGGCAAGCGTGGGAAATGCCCGAGGAATTTTCGTTTGTTTTCGCCGTCGGCCGCGATGACGATGGTTCCATGTTGGCACGTTCTCCGCAGGCCGCGTTGCAGCGGCTCTTTGATGAAGTGGGCACCGTCGATCAGATCGGGATCGAGGAGCGCGTCGTGAAGTATGGCACGCGCTCGATCAAGAAGGCCGCCAAAGTATGGGGTCTCAAAACCGCCGTCTCGATGGTCGATCTCACGACGCTCGAGGGTAAAGACACGCCGGGCAAAGTCGCCTCGCTGTGCCAGAAAGCGCTCCAACCTCACAACCCCGAGTTGGGCGTGCCGCAGGTCGCGGCGGTGTGCGTCTATCCTGCGATGGTGAAGCATGCGCGCCGGGCGCTCGGCCGCGATACGGCTGTGCGCATCGCTTCCGTCGCGACCGCGTTCCCCAGCGGCCAGGCACCGCTGAAGACCCGTTTGGCGGAGGTGAAGGCGGCGGTCGCCGACGGTGCCGACGAGATCGACATGGTGATCAACCGCGGGGCGTTTCTCGCGGGCGAGTTTGGCGAGATGCAGGATGAAATCGCGGCCGTGGTGCAGGCCTGCGGTGACGCGACGCTGAAGGTGATCTTGGAAGTCAGCGAACTCGAGACCTTCGACAACATCCGCGCCGCGTCGTTTCTGGCGATGCGGGTAATCCGCCCGGGTGATTTCATCAAGACGAGCACGGGCAAGACCTCGCTCAACGCCACGCTCGGCAATAATCAGGTGATGCTCGAGGCGATCCGCGATTTTTACCTTGATACGGGAACCGCCATCGCGATGAAGCCCGCCGGTGGCATCCGCACGGCGAAGCAGGCGCTCACGTTTCTCGTCGCGGTGAAAGAGACGCTCGGCGACGCGTGGTTGAACAACCGCCGCTACCGCTTTGGCGCGAGCTCGCTGCTCAACGACCTCGTGCGGCAGCTCGAGAAGGAAAAGAGCGGGGCCTACCAGGCGCCGTATTATTTCAGTGAAGCGGCCGAGAGCTATTGAGAAGCAAGTTGCCCGCGAATCACGCGAATCCACGCGAATTATTTAATACCAAAAGCAAAACCACCCCGTTTGAATTCGCGTTTTTTCGCGTGATTCGCGGGCCAAAACAAAATGCCCGCTTTGACCGCCGCCAAAAAATCCACTCGCTCAGCCTCCCGTAACAGCCGCCCCGCGCCCGAGCTGATTTTTGGCGACCTTTGGGAGTTCGATCCTGCGCCGGAGTCGGCCGATCCGAAGTTGAAGGCGCGCTACGAGCTTTTTATCGACGGCAAATTCGTCGCGCCGAAGGGCGGCAGATATTTCGACTCCATCAACCCCGCCAACGAACAGAAGCTCGCGGAGATCGCGCTCGCCGGTCCGGCCGATGTTGATGCCGCCTATGCGGCCGCGAAACGCGCGTATGAGGGCGTCTGGGGCAAAATGCCCGGCCGTGAACGCGCCAAATATCTCTACCGCATCGCGCGGCTCCTGCAGGATCGCGCGCGCGAATTCGCCGTCGCGGAGACGCTCGACGGCGGCAAGCCGATCAAGGAATCGCGCGACTTCGACGTGCCGATGGCGGCCGCACATTTTTTCTACCACGCCGGCTGGGCGGACAAACTCGATTACGTCGCCCCGGGCCGGAGGGTCGCGCCGCTCGGCGTCGTCGGACAGGTGATCCCTTGGAATTTCCCTTTGCTCATGTGCGCGTGGAAACTCGCGCCCGCGCTCGCGATGGGCAACACGGTGGTGCTCAAACCCGCCGAGACCACGTCGATCACGGCGCTGAAGCTCGCGGAGATTTTTCAAGACGCCGGGTTGCCGCCGGGTGTCGTCAACTTTGTCACAGGCGCGGGCGAAGTCGGCGCGGCTGTGATGAACCATCCCACGCCGGCGAAGATCGCGTTCACCGGTTCGACCGAGGTCGGCAAGATCATCATGCGCGCCCTCGCGGGCTCGGACAAAAAGATGACGATGGAACTCGGCGGGAAGGCGGCGAACATCGTATTCGACGACGCTCCGCTCGATCAGGCGGTCGAAGGCATCGTCAACGGCATCTTCTTTAATCAAGGCCACGTGTGCTGCGCGGGTTCGCGTCTGCTCGTGCAGGAGAGCGTGGCGGCCAAGGTGATCGCAAAGCTAAAAAACCGCATCCGCACCCTCCGCGTGGGCGACCCGATGGACAAGAACACCGACATCGGCGCGATCAACTCGCGCGAGCAACTCGACAAGATCGCCGCGCTCGTCGCGGTCGGGGTAAAAGAGGGCAACGAAATGTTTCAGCCCGCCTGTAAGTTGCCGACGAAGGGCTTTTACTTCCGCCCGACGATTTTCTCCGGTGTGAGCATGAGCAGCCGCGTGGCCCGTGAAGAAATTTTCGGGCCGGTGCTTTCGATCCTGACGTTCCGCACCGTCGACGAGGCGATCGAAAAGGCCAACAATACCGCCTACGGCCTGAGCGCCGGGGTGTGGACCGACAAGGGCTCGCGCATCCTGAAAATGTCCACGGAGCTCAAAGCGGGTGTGGTGTGGGCCAATACCTACAACAAGTTCGACCCCACGTCGCCCTTCGGCGGTTACAAAGAAAGCGGCTTCGGTCGCGAAGGCGGCCGGCAAGGGCTGCTGGATTACTGTAAGCTGGTCTAGGCCATCGTTCTCGTTCTCTTAATCTTTCTCTTTCTCCCGCGTAGCGCGCGGAACGAATCTGAGAGGAAAAGAGAACGAGAACGATTAAGAGAACGAGAAAGATTCCAAAAATTATGTCCCGACTTCCCATTACCAAGACTCCGAAAGTTTACGTTGGCGGCGCGTTTATCCGCTCTGAAAGCGCGCGTGTGTTCCCGCTGAAAGACGCGTCCGGCGAATTTTTCGCCAACATCCCCCAGTGCACGCGTAAGGATCTGCGCAACGCCGTCGAGGCCGCCGCCAAGGCCGGTCCCGGTTGGGCGAAGCGCACGGCCTATAACCGCGGACAGATTCTTTACCGGCTCGGGGAGATGATCGAGGCGCGCGCCGGTGAGATGGCCGACGCGATCACGCTTGGCGGCGCGACGCCCGCGGCTGCGGCGCGCGAGGTCGCGGCCACGGTGGAGCGCCTGATCTACTACGCCGGCTGGACCGACAAGTATGAGCAGGTGCTCGGCAACGTGAACCCCGTGGCGGCGCCTTATTTCAATTTCACCGTGACCGAGCCCATGGGCATCATCGGGGTGATCGCGCCGGACGAGGCGCCGTTACTCGCGCTGATTTCGCTCATCGCCCCCGCGATCACGAGCGGCAACACCGTGGTCGCGCTCGCCTCGTCGAGGCAGCCCTATCCGGCGATTCTCCTCGGCGAGATGCTCGCGACGAGCGATCTGCCCGGCGGCGTGGTCAATCTGCTCACCGGTTTCCGCAAGGAAATGATCTCCACGTTTGCGACGCACGCCCACCTCCGCGCGATCAGCGCCGTGGTGAATGCCGAGGAACGTAAAGCTCTCGCGCTTGGCGCCGCCGACAGCGTGAAACGCACGCACCTGCGGAAGGCCGAGGACAAACCCGACTGGCTGGCCGACAGCGCTCAGAGTCTCGAGGCGATCCGCGAAACGCTGGAGTTCAAAACGACCTGGCACCCCGTGGGGGCGTGAGGCGGTAGCGACGTTTCAGAGCCGCAGAAAGCGAGCGATCTCGCGCGCGGTCGGCATCGATGGCGCGGTGCCGAACTTGGTGACGGAGAGGGCGGCGACCGCATTGCCGAAACGAGCGGCGGCGAGGATGTCGCCGGCGAATTTCACCAGTCCGGCCGCGAAGCCGCCGCAGAACGCGTCACCGGCGCCGGTGGTATCAACGACGTTTACTTTGTGCGAAGGGATCAAGGTGCCGCCGTCGGCTTGCGAAACGAAGGCGCCTTTTGCGCCGAGGGTGACGATCACGGTCGGCACTTGGAGCGCGCGGCACAGCACCTGGAGTTGCTCAGCCGATAGCGCGCTGACTTCGTCGGGCGAGATTTTTTTCACCTGGCCGCCGCTGAGCTGATTCACGATCGCGGCGAATTCGGACTCGTTGGGGATGAGCACGTCGACGTGTTTCAAAAGGGCGGGGTCGAAGTCGGGGCGCATCGGCGCGGGATTGTGCACGGTGATCGCGCCGGCGCGGCGGGCGGCGCGGAGCACGGCGGCGACGGTGCGCAGATCGGATTCGTGCTGAGTGACGACGACGCGGGCGTGGCGCAGCGCGGCGGCGGGCACATCGGCGGGACGGAGCGCGGCGTTGGCGCCGAGGGCGACGATGATTTCGTTCTGGCCGGCGGCGTTGACGAGAATGGCGGCCGTGCCGGTGGCGTGCGGGGCTTTTTCGACGAAACGGGCGCCAATACCCTCAGCCCGGTAGAATTTTTTGGCATCGGCGGCAAAGGCATCACGGCCGACGGCGCCGACGAACAGGGTGCGGGCGCCGGCGCGGCCGGCGGCGACGGCTTGGTTGGAACCCTTGCCGCCGGGGCCCGTGACGAATGTGCCAACGACCGTCTCGCCCGCAGAGGGAAAGGCGGCGCACTTCCAAGTGAGATCTTGGACAAAACTGCCAACGACGACGACGTGGGGTTGCATGGCTGAAAGCTAGATCGGGGTCGGAAGCTGACAAGCCGCCGTTCATCCCGGTGCGTCGCCCGTTCAGCTGGGCGAGGAAGTCGAGAAAGCAAAAGAAGAGCCCGCGAAAAATAGGCGAAGGAACCGATAAGTTTAAGAGCAGGAGACCAAGCGGCGGAAGTGGGCAAAGGCCGATTGAGGCGCGAGGGCAAAAGGCCCGCGGTTGCGTTTGAGAGGTGCATGGGTTGGGGTCGGTGATGCTGTTTCCCCAACATATCATTGCGAAGAAGCGCGACGGTCAGGTCTTGAGCCGCGAGGAGATCGGGGCGTTTGTACGCGGGGCGACGGATGGTTCCTGGGCGGATTATCAGCTTTCGGCGTTGCTCATGGCGATCTACCTGCGGGGCATGACGCCCGGAGAGACCGCGCTCTACACCGAGGCGATGATGAATTCTGGTGTGGTCGCCGATCTGCGCAGCGTGAAATTGCCCAAGGCCGACAAGCACTCGACGGGGGGTGTGGGCGACAAGGTTTCGCTACATCTCGCGCCGATGGTCGCAGCGTGCGGGGTGGCGGTGCCGATGATTTCCGGGCGCGGACTCGGGCATACGGGCGGCACGTTGGACAAGTTGGAATCGATCCCCGGCTTTCGGGTGAATCTTTCGATGGCGGAGTATCGCGCCGAGCTGGAGCAGATCGGGCTTTCGTTGATCGGGCAGACGGCGGAGTTGGCGCCGTCGGACAAGAAACTTTACGCGCTGCGCGATGTGACGGCGACGGTGGAGTGCATTCCGCTGATCTGCGGCAGCATCCTCGCGAAGAAACTCGCCGAGGGTATCGACGTGCTCGTGCTCGACGTGAAGTTTGGCCGCGGTGCCTTCATGAAGGACAAGGCGAAGGCGCGCGAGCTGGCGCAGGCTCTCGTCTCGGTCGCGACGGCGCTGGGCAAGCCCACGCGCGCGGTGATGACGGCGATGGAGCAACCGCTCGGGCGCAACGTGGGGAACGCGCTCGAAGTGATCGAGTCGATCGAGTGTCTCGAGGGCCGCGGGCCGGCCGATACGATGGAGGTC
Source organism: Opitutus sp. GAS368 (assembly GCA_945882935.1). Lineage (GTDB taxonomy): Bacteria > Verrucomicrobiota > Verrucomicrobiia > Opitutales > Opitutaceae > Tous-C4FEB. The sequence goes on along the minus strand of CAMCWW010000022.1, from coordinate 27,848 downwards.
ACTTACGCGCTCGCGGAGCAGATGCTCGTGCTCGCGGGCGTGGCGCAGACGGCGGCCGAGGCGCGGGTGGCGCTGGAGCGGAGTATTTCATCGGGCGCGGCGCTGGGAAAACTACGGGCGATGATCACGGCGCAGGGCGGTGACGCGCGGGTGGTGGACGAGCCGGAGCGGTTACCGCAGGCGAAGTTCAAGGTCGCGCTGGCGGCGCCGCGGGCGGGCTTCGTGCAGGATGTCGATGCGATGGGAGTGGCGCTCGCGGCGTTGCGGCTCGGCGCAGGCCGCGTGAAGGCGGCGGATGGCGTCGATCACGCGGTCGGAGTTAGCGACCTCGTGAAGGTAGGCGAGCGCGTCGTGGCCGGCGGGCCGCTATGCGTGATCCACGCGAACGACGAAGCGGGCTTGGCGGCGGCACGGGAGATGATTGCGCGTGCGATCGTGGTGGGCGACGTGGCGGGCACGATGCCGCAGTTGATCGATGAGGTGATCGGGTGAGAAGCGCGTGCGTAGGCCGCCTGCTTGCAGGCGCTGTGGAAGTGCGAGCAAGCTCGTGGCCTACTTCTCCATCTCGGCCAGCTTCGTCGCGGCGGTTTCCCAAGCGGCGGTGGCGGCGGTGAGTTGATCCACGACGGCACTGAGTTCGCGGTTGAGGTGGTGGAATTTGCCTTTGTCGGTGTAGGACGCGGGGTCTTCTAAGGCGCCGGTGATCTCTGACTGCTTCGCCTCAAGCTCGGAAACTTTCTTCTCCGACATACCGACTTCCTCGCGGAATTTGCGGATTTCGTTGGGCGTGGCTTTTTTCGCGGTCGGGGCGGCGGCGGGCGGGGCGGTTTTGGCGGGCGCGGCGGCTTGTTTGGGGCGGCTGTCACTGAGGCCGGAGGTGAGCGCGGCGCGGGCGTCGGTGGACTTGGATTTGTCCAGGTAGTAGTCGTAGTCGCCGGCGTAGGGCGTGAGCTTGCCGCTGTGGACGTGGAGCACGTTTTTCGCGAGCGTCTTGATGAAGTGGACGTCGTGGGAGATGAAGATGAGCGTGCCTTCGTAGCTCTTGAGCGCGTGGACCAAGGCGTCGATCGACTGGATGTCCAAGTGGGTCGTCGGCTCGTCCATGAGGAGGAGATTCGGCGGCTTCACGAGGATGCGGGCGAGGGCGAGGCGGGTTTTCTCGCCGCCGGAGAGGACCGAGACGGGCTTGTGCACGTCGTCCTTGCGGAAGAGGAAGGCGCCGAGGATGGCGCGGGCCTGATGCTCGGTGAGCTGATTTTCGTTGGTGCGCAGCTCCATCACGTTCTCGAACACCGTCGCGTCGGGATTCAAGTTATCGAGCCGGTGCTGGGCGAAGTAACCGGGGACGACGTTGCTGCCGAGCTCGCGGGTGCCGCCTTGGATCGGAATGACGCCGGCGAGGATTTTGAGCAGGGTGGACTTGCCGGCGCCGTTGGGGCCGATGAGCACGATGCCCTGGCCGCGTTCGGCGGTGAAGTTGAGGTTCTCGTAGACCACGAAATCTCCGTAGGCCTGCCGGACGTGTTCGAGTTCGATGACCTTCAGGCCGGAGCGCGGAGGCTGCGGGAACTTGAAGTTCATCTTCTTGAGCTCCTCGGTGGGTTCCTCGACGGCGGCTTCTTTCAGGCGCTCGATCTGTTTCTCTTTGGACTTCGCGCGGGAGGCCATGGAGGCCTTGGCGCCGAAGCGATCGACGAACACCTGGAGGTGGGCGATCTCGCGTTGCTGGGTCTTGAACGCCGCGGCCTGCTGGGATTTACGGGCTTCTTTTTCCGTGAGGAAATTGTCGTAGTTGCCGTGGTAATAGTGGAGCGCACCGGCGCGGAGTTCGAGCATGCCGGTGCAGAGGGCGTTGAGGAAGGCGCGATCGTGGGAGATGACGACGAGGCCGCCCGGGTAGCGCGTGAGGTATTCTTGAAACCAGAGGAGGGCTTCGAGATCGAGATGGTTGGTCGGCTCGTCGAGGAGGAGGAGCGCGGGCTCGGCAACGAGGAGGCGGGCGAGGTGGGCGCGCATGACCCAGCCGCCGGAGAACGTTTTTGCGAGCTTCAGCGCGTCGCCCTCTTTGAAGCCGAGGCCGGCGAGGATCTTTTTGGCGCGAGGCTCGAGGGTGTAGTCGATGTCGTAATCGTCGTCGGTGGGCTCGAGTTTTTTGCCACTCGTCGCGATGTGAAGAATGGTCTCATCACCGGCGGGGGCGCTCTCCTGCGGCAGGTAGCCGAAGTCGGCGCCGCGCTCCCACTCGATGGTGCCGGTATCGGGTTTTTCCTCGCCGAGGATGAGACCGAACAAGGTGGACTTGCCCGCGCCGTTGGGACCGATCAAGCCGAGGCGATCGGTGCGCGCGATGAAGAGCGAGACTTCGGAAAAGAGTTGGCGGGTGCCGTAGGACTTGGAAACGTCGGCGATGGTGAGCATGAGAACCGAATAGCAAACCCTAGGCCGCGCGGAGTCGTCAATGATGCGGTTGTGCTGCGCGCAAAAGTCACTTTTTGGGTGATATTCGGCTTCAGCGGGCGAGGGCGATGCAACCGGCGACGGCGATGAGGCCGCCGAGTAAGGAGCGGCGGGTGGGGCGTTCGTTCTCCAACCAGTAGCTCAGCGGGATGATCACGAGAGGGGTGCAGGCGACGATGGGGAGCACGATGCCACTGGGCGTGGTGGCGAGGGACCACTGATAGCAACTTACGCCGATGATGGCTCCGCAACCGGCATTGGCGGGAATCCAGAGGTAGGCGCGCCACAGCGGCGGGGCCTCGGGCGGCGCGGGGGCGGAGGGCTTTGCGCTAAGAAGGGCGCGGGCGGCGAGCCAGATGAGGGTGATGGCGAGACCGCCGAGAATGCGTTGGTAGGCGGCGGTGAGACCGTCGATGGGTTCTCCGGCGAGAGCCGCGAGAGCATTGCCTTTGCGGCTGACGACGGCGCCGAAGCCTTGGCCACAGGCGGCGAGGAAGCCGAAGAGAAAACCGATCGGGCGAATGGTCACCTTGGGCGGACTTGAACGCGAAGGCAGCAACGCGACGAGCACGCCGCCGAGGATCACGAACCCCCAAAGCAGTTGAGTGCCGGTGAGCACGGTGCCGAGCCAAAGCCACTCGGCGACGATGGCCAAAGGTGCGGCGAGGCACTGCGTCATCAACACGGTGAGCCGGGAGCCGAGAAGCGGCAACGCGGCAAAGACCGCAAGATCGCCCAATCCCATGCCGATGACGCCGCTGAGCAGGAGCCAATCACGACCGGCGCCGCCGAGGCCGCCGCCGAATAGGTGGGCATACGCGCCGAGCACGAGGGCGGCGAAGAGAAGGCGGCCGAGGTTGGCGCGGGTGGCGCCGACGGCGCGCAGGCTGCGATTGGCGAAGATCGTTGAGAGCGAAAAAAAGAGAGTGGTGAGGAAGGCGGCGACCATGCGGACGAGCGACGGGAACGGAACGAAGCGGATGATGCGAAGATTTTTTCGTGGCGTTGCCTTTCACCGCCCCGCTATTTCTCGCCCCACAATTTTATGAAAGCCAAACGCCAGACCAAACGCCCGGAAGACATCAATGCGGCCCTTGCCGCTAAAAAGGGCCCGGTTTCCCAATTTATCGCGCAGAATTACCGCCACTTCAACGCGGCGGCGCTCCTTGACACGGCCAAGGGCTACGAGACCCACCTCAAAACCGGCGGCAAGATGCTGGTCACGCTCGCCGGCGCCATGTCCACGGCGGAGCTTGGGATCTCGCTCGCCGAGATGATCCGTGAGGACAAGGTCCACGCCATCGTCTGCACCGGCGCGAATCTCGAGGAGGACATTTTTAATCTCGTGGCCCACGATTACTACGAGCGCGTGCCGAACTACCGCCACCTCACCGCCGAGGACGAGATGAAACTCGTCGAGCGCCACATGAACCGCGTGACCGATACCTGCATTCCCGAAATGGAAGCCATGCGCCGCATCGAGGCGGTCGTGGCCGATGAGTGGACCAAGGCCGATCAGGCGGGCGAACGCTACTTCCCGCACGAGTTCATGTATAAAATTCTGCGCGGCGGTAAGCTCAAGCAGAGCTACCAGATTGACCCGAAAAATTCATGGATGCTCGCCGCCTGCGAGAAGAACCTGCCGATCATCGTCCCCGGCTGGGAAGACGCCACGCTCGGCAATATGTATGCCGGCCGCGTCGTCACGGGTGAAATCAAGAACGTGCACACCGTGCGCACCGGCATCGAATACATGACTTGGTTGGCCGAGTGGTATACGAAGACGGCGAAGCTCATGAAGAACGGCGAAGGCTCGATCGGCTTCTTCCAAATCGGCGGCGGCATTGCGGGTGATTTCCCCATCTGCGTGGTGCCGATGCTGCATCAAGACCTCGGCCGTGACGGCGTGCCGCTCTGGGGTTACTTCGCGCAGATCAGCGACTCGACCACGAGTTACGGCAGTTACTCGGGTGCGGTGCCCAACGAAAAGATCACCTGGGGCAAGCTCGCGGGCTCGACCCCGAAGTTCATCGTCGAGAGCGACGCGACGATCGTGGTGCCGTTGATCTTTAATTGGGTCCTCGGGAAGTAAGAGCGTAAGCAAAGGAAAATGCCGGCGGTTTTTCCGCCGACTTTTGCGGGCGAAGGGAGCTCCGGTCGCGGCGCTCCTTTTTTGTTTTCGTGTGTTTCGGGCGTTTCGTGATTTCACCTCCGAGATGCCCAACGCGCTCGCTTTCGAAAAATCGCCCTACCTGCTGCAGCACGCCGCCAACCCGGTAGATTGGCTCCCGTGGGGCGAGGCGGCATTCGCGCGGGCGCGGGCCGAGGAGAAGCCGATTTTTTTGAGCATCGGTTATGCCACGTGCCATTGGTGCCACGTGATGGCGCACGAGTCGTTCGAGGACAAAGCGGTGGCGGCGCTTTTGAACGAGTATTTTGTCGCGATCAAAGTGGACCGCGAGGAGCGCCCGGATGTGGACAAGGTTTACATGGCTTACGTGCAGGCGCTGACCGGTCATGGTGGTTGGCCGCTCTCGGCATGGCTCACGCCGGAGCTGAAACCCTTCTTCGGCGGGACGTATTTTGCGCCGCACGATCGGCCGGGGCGAGCGGGTTTTGCGACGCTGTTGCGGGCGATCTCGCGCGGTTGGCGAGAGGAGCGGCCGAAGCTGATCGAAGAAAGCGAGCGAGTGTTGCGGGAGTTGCGGGAGAAAGCTGAGGGCCGGAAATCGATCGCCGAGCGCGCGGCGGAGGCAGATCTCGCGGAGGCGGCGGGGGAGGCTTTCGAAAAAGGGTTTCAGTTTTTCTACGAGACGTTTGATGCGGACCGCGGCGGCTTTGGCGGTGCCCCGAAATTTCCCCGGGCGAGTAATTTGGCGTTCCTGTTTCGCTGTGCGGCCCAACAAGGCGTGATTTCGGCGTTGGGCGTGGCGGCGCTGGAGATGGCGGGCCACACGTTGCGCAACATGTCGCAGGGAGGAATCCACGATCACGTGGGCGGCGGCTACCATCGTTACGCGGTCGATCCGGCGTGGGCGGTGCCGCATTTCGAGAAAATGCTCTACGACCAGGCGCAGATCGCGTTGAACGCGCTCGAGATGAAACAGGCGAGCGGAGACGAACGCTTTGCCTGGATGGTGCGTGATATTTTCGCCTACGTGGCGGAGCGGCTCACGGGGACGGCCGGGGGATTTTTCTCGGCGGAGGATGCGGACTCGTTGGTGTCTGCTCCTGGGCGGGACGCCCAGGCCACGGCGAAGGAGGGCGCGTTTTACGGGTGGGACCAGGCTGAGATCGTGGCGGTGTTGGGCGGGGACGCGGAGTTTTTTGGCGGGCACTTCGGAGTGAAGGCGGAGGGCAATGTCCCGGTGGAGATTGATCCGCAGGGGGAGTTGACGGGGAAAAATGTTTTGAGCCAGGTGCGGCCGTTGGCGGAGTCGGCGCGGCTCGCCGGGCTGACGACCGAGCAGGCCAGCAACCGGTTGCAGACGGCGTTGGAGAAATTAAAGGCGGTGCGGGCGGCGCGGCCACGCCCCTTGCTCGACGACAAGGTGATCACGGCTTGGAACGGACTGATGATTTCCGCGCTGGCCAAGGGGGCGCGAGTTTTGGGCGAGCGCGCGTATGGGGAAACCGCGCAACGGGCGGCGGAGTTTGTCGAGCGGGAGCTCGGCGATGCCGATCGCAACGTGCTGTATCGCTCGTGGCGCGGGCGACGTGCAGCCAGCGAAGGTTTCGCGGAGGACTACGCATTTTTCATTCAGGGTCTGCTCGATCTGTATGAGGCGACGTTTGCCGTGCGCTGGTTGCAGTGGGCGGAGCGGCTGCAGGCGACGATGGATGCGAAGTTTTGGGACGACGCGGGCGGCGGCTACTTCAATTCCGCCGCAGGTGCGACGGACCTAGTGGCGCGGTTGAAGGACGAGTATGATGGAGCGGAGCCAACGCCGAGTTCGGTTGCGGCGATGAATCTCATCCGTCTCGCGGCTTTCACCGGAGAAATGGAAGTCGGCGGAATGACGCGGACGGCCCGCGCGCGGCGATGCGTGGAAGCGTTTCGCGGACACTGGGCGGAGTCGCCCCAAGGGTTGCCCCAGATGTTGTGTGCGATCGAGCGGTTGCTGGCACCTTCGCGCCAAGTGGTGTTGGCGGGTGATCCGGGGGCGGAGGATTTTCGGGCGCTGGCGGCCGTGTTGGACGAACGACTCTCAGCCGGGTGGTCGGTTCTGGCGGCGGACGGTGGCGAAGGCCAACGCTGGTTGGCCACGCGGGCGCCGTGGATCGGGGCGATGGCGCCTAACGAGGGTAAGGCGACGGCTTTTGTGTGTGAGGGCCGCACCTGCGAGGCCCCGGTGACGACGGTTGGCCAGCTACGGGCCCGACTGGGGCAGGGGTAAACCGGGGGCGGAGCGGCGGAGAGTTTTGCCGATTGCGGGGCAGAAGAAAAACCGTCCGAGTGAAGGGGTGAAATTCCCCGCCATTGCAGATGATGCCGCCGCCCCGGCCGTTTTGCGGCAGGCGCTGCGGAAACTCGGGCACGACGTGATCGAGGCGGAGGATGGTCGGGAGGCGTGGACGATCATGGAGAGCTACCTCAACGAGCGCACGGGCAGCGAATTCAGTCACTCGGTGGGCCCGGATTGCATCGTGCTGGTCGTGCAGCCTCAGCTCGAGAAATTGAAGGCGGAGCGGGTCATCAAGAAACTATGAGTGATCACGACAATGCAGGGCGGATACTGAATTTGGAAGAGAAGGTGGCCTATCTGGAGCGGCATGTGACCGCGCAGGACAAGGTCATGCTGGAACTGAGCGACCTACTGGCCCGGGTGCGCGCCGAGCTAAAGGTGCTGCGGGAGCGCGCGGGTGACAGTGGCGCGATTGGCGGTGCAGGGCGCGACGAGGGCGGGGAGCTCAGGGACGAGCGTCCGCCGCATTATTGAGCGGCGCGATGCCGCTTTAGTTCGGTGACCGTCGAGGCTCAGAACCAAGGCGATCAGAACGACGCCGTGACTTCCGTGAGATGGCCGGGGGCGATCGCTTGTTCGCCGAGGGCGGTGCACTCGATGGTGTCGTTTTTGTAGAGCTTAAAGGTGATGGGAGCGGTCGCTTCGGGGGTTTCCCAGCGCCATTTGCCGATGGAGACAAACTGGAGGGGAACGCCTTTTTCCCACGTGAGGCCCGGGCCTTCGCCGCGAATGAAGAGGCGGTTGCCAATGCCAATATAGGCGGTGGCGAGGAGGCGGCTGGCGCCATCGGCGGTCATCGAAGAAACCGTGGCGTCGGGGCTGTGGAGTTTGAACTCAGGGGCGGCAACGGGCGCGGCTGGCAGTTCGTCCGGTGAGAATTGAACAAATTCATCAACCGGCGGCGGCTCCGTGGCGACCGGGGCCTCGGCGGCGGCGGGTTCGGGCGGTGGCGCGACGTCTTCGGCAACGGGGACAGCCAGCGATTCGATGTCAGGCTCCCCGATCACCAGGACTTTTACGGGATGAGAATTATTCTCGGGGGCGATTTCGAGCGACGCGGGAGGAGTTTCGACGGCTGGGGCGAGCTCGGCTCTTTCGGTGGGCCCGGACTCGGCATCGTTGACGGCGGTCTTTCTGGCGGAGCGTTTGCGCTTGGCTTTTACGAGGTCAGAGGCGGCCTCGGCCGGGGCGGAATCCGGAGCGGTGGCAGTGGGCTCGGGGATGGCCGCGGTGGAAGGATGAGAATCGGCGGACGTGGGCGCGGGCTCGACCTCGGGTTCGCGGACGGTGGGCGCGGGGAGCGGGGTGGCGGGCGGAGGCGTGACCGCGATGATGGCGGGTTGGGCGGCCGATGCGGCGAGGGCGGCGAGCTTGGTGTCGAGGATGGTCGCGGCGGAGTCGAGCTGCGTGCCGAGTTGGGTCCTTAGCTGGGCGAGCTTGGAGTCGATGGCGCCGAGGCTGCCGGCGAGTTTTTCGTCGATCGCCGCTGCAGCGCGGGTGTGGGCGGTGGTCAGTGATTCGGCGGCGGCGGCTTGCGCTCGGGTGATGGCGGCGGTGGTGGCGGTATTGAGCTCGGCGAAGTGTTGGGTGGAAGCGGAGCCGAGTTGGGCCAGCGATTCCCGGGCGGTGGCCAAGTTTTGGTGCGTGGAACTGGTGAGTTGGCCGAGCTGCGCGGCGGTCTGGTTGATTTTTTCCGCGGTGGCGGCGAGACGCTCGCTTTCGAGGGCGCGGAGTGAGGTGAGTTCTTTTTCGAGGGCGTCGATGGTCTCGGCTTCGCTGGCGGCAAGGCGCGAGTTGAGTTCGGCGATTTTTTCTTGGAGCTGAGCGGGGAGTTGCTCGGCTTTCTTGAGATTTTTTTGGGTGAGGTCGGCGATGTCGTTGAGCCCGGCGGTTGCGATGCTGATTTGCTCAGCCGCGGTCGTGAGCGTGCGGGCGAGGGCCTCGAGGGCGCGTTGGCGGTCATCGAGCGTTTCATTTTTCTCACGCTCGTAGCGGGCCACCAGAGGGACCAAGGCGATGAGCGCGCCCACGAGCACCAACGCGGTGACGGTAAAGATAGCTTGGGTCGAAAGAGGCTTGGGCGCGTGGTGCGCGATGTAGATGGCGGCGGCAGTGAGGACTGCGTCGACGAAGAAGAAAATCCAGAGAGGCAGGTTTTTGGAGGCAGGATCGGATGGATTCATGGAGGGCGTCGCAGCGGCGAGAAATGTGTGCGCCGCGGCGCGCGGATGCTCAAGGCGGAAAGACAGTTGGGCCGAAATGGCTGCGGCGAATCCCGGAAAGGGCGCTTCGGCGTGTGATGGGGCGACGGGGGCGGGGCTCCCGTTTGCGTCTCGGGAGATCAGCCCGTGAGGAGGCGAAACTAGCTGGCGATGAACGATTCCAAAGCGAGGCGTCCGTTTTTATTGCGGTCGTTCCAGCCAAATTGGGCGGGGAGGTGGAAGCTTTCGTAATCGTTGATTTTGAGGAAATCGCCGCGGTTCAAATCGGCCGCGCGAAAATTAGCGCAGCTAAGATTTATGAATTCGCCGATGTTGAGTTGCCGTCCGAATCGGGGTCGGCGGGAAGAAAGATCTCGACCGAAAACGTGCCGGTTCCGATTTCGTCGCGGGAGAGGAAATTGTCGCGATTTGCCTCGGCGGATTTGAAGAGGGCGAACGAAAACTTGCACAAAACGCCCATCCTTAAAGGACGGAAACGGTCTGGGTATGCGGTTGGCAGGGCGTAAAAAAGCGCCGGCGGGGAGGCCGACGCTCAGGAAGCGAGATGCTGGAACGGTGCTCAGTAGCCGACGGCCTTCGCGTCGGGCTTGCGGGGGTCAGCGGCGCCGAGGCGAAGTTTCGTCTCGGGGTCGATGGCGACGGTCTCGGCGTCGCCGCCGACGACGTTGGGGCGTTCGTTCAACGAATGGCCCATCGCGGTGAGCAGCGCGGAGGTGTCGGGGCTCATGCTGAAGCGATCGTGGCTGATCGTGTTGGGCTGCCATTGGTGGTGGAAGCGGGGGAACTCGACGGCCTGCATCACGGGCATCTGGTGGTCGATGACGTTGGTGATGACCTGGAGCACGGTGTTGATGATCGTGGGGCCGCCGGGGCTGCCGGTGACGAGGAGGAGCGCGCCGTCTTTGAGGACGAAGGTGGGCGTCATCGAAGAGAGCGGGCGCTTGCCGGGGGCGATGGCGTTGGCTGGACCTTGCAGGAGGCCGAACATGTTTTGCACCCCGATCTTCGAAGTGAAGTCGTCCATTTCGTTGTTCATGAGGACGCCGGTGCCGGGGATGGTGACGCCGGAGCCGTAGCCGCCGTTGAGGGTGTAGGTGTTGCTGACGGCGTTGCCCGCGGCATCGACGATGGAGTAATGAGTGGTTTCGGTGGATTCGGCGGCGAGGCGGGCGCGATGATCGCCGAGTTGCGAAACCTTGATCGGGGTCCAACCGGCCGGGTTGCCGGGGGCGAGACCGTCGCTGGGCGTGGCTTTGGTGGGGTCGAAATTTTGCATGAGACCGGCGATGTAGGCGCGGTCGAGTAGGCCGGCGGTGGGCACGTTCACAAAATCTGGGTCGCCCAAAAACTCGGCGCGGTCGCGGAAGGCGCGCCGCATGACTTCGATGAACAGGTGGAATTTCGCCGCAGAGTTGGCGCCGAGTTTGGCGACGTCGTGGGTCTCCAGCATCCCGAGCATTTGGAGCAGGGCGATACCGCCGGAGCTGGGCGGCGGCATCGTCACGATCTCGTGACCGCGGTAAGTGCCGCGCAGGGGTTTGCGCTCGACGGCGGTGTAGCCTTTGAGATCGGCGAGGGTGATGGCGCCGCCGTTTTTCGCCATGGCATCGGCGATGAGGCGGGCAGTCTCGCCCTCGTAGAATTCGCGCGGGCCGTTTTTTTGAAGGCGGGCAAAGACTTCGGCGAGATCAGGCTGGCGCCACAAAGTGCCGGCCTCGTGAAACGCCCCGTCGGCGAGAAAAATACGTTTCGATTCGGGAAACTGGGAGAGGAGTTTGGCGTAAGCTTTGAGGTTGGCGGCGGTGCCTTGGGAGATGACAAAGCCATCGGCGGCGAGGCGACGGGCGGGTTCGCAGACGTCGGCCCAAGAGACTTTGCCGGAGCCATATTTTTGGTGGGCGAGGGCGAAGCCGGCGACGGAACCGGGGACGCCGCTGGCGCGCCAGCCCACGGTGGAGGAGCCGGGACCGGGCTTGAGGACGTTGCCATCGGGGCCGAGATACATGTCGCGGCCGGAGGCGGCGGGGGCGGTCTCGCGGTAGTCGATGGCGACGGCGCGGCCGTCGGCGAGGTGGATCATCATGAAGCCGCCGCCGCCGAGATTGCCGGCAAAGGGGTAGACGACGGTGAGGGCGAGGCCGACGGCGACGCCCGCATCCACGGCGTTGCCGCCTTTTTTGAGGATTTCCACCCCGGCTTCGGACGCGAGATCGTGAACGGTTGCGACCATGCCGTGCTTGGCCTCGACCGGCGCACGCTGGGCGCGAGCGAACGGAGCGGGCACCAAAACGAGCGCGAGCGCGGTGATGAGTTTGAGTGCAACGACGGCGGAGCGGGTGCGTTTCATGGCGGGTGGAGTGAGCGGATGTCATGCCGGAGCGCCGTGCAAGGCCCAAGGCGAGTGGAGAAAGGCCGGTCGAGTTTTAATGGGTCTAGGGCGATGGTGAATGCCGATCGAGCCCTCCCCAAAAACCCAAGCACGCATCGCCGTGTTCGCAGTGCAACGATTGCCGATCGGCCTGCCGGTCGCAGCCGCTTGTTTCCTAGTCGGTCCCGTCGTTGCTTCGGCCAACTCCGCGTTGCGACGCTTTACCGGAATCCCGCTCTTCGACCCGACCGAGCGCGTCCGGATGGAAAAGGGGCAGCCCGGCGACAGGGTGCAACTCGGCGTGCCGTGGGCATGGAACAGCTATAGTGCCCGGCTGGGTGACACTCGCTTCGGCAAGATTTCTGCGGTGCAGGCGGGCGGCGCGGGTTGGCATCTGAACCGCATCAACTACCTCACGCCCGGCTACGACGTGACGCTCGCCCCGGCCTACGGCTCCGTCGCCCGTGGCCCGGGCACGACGCCCGGCAACTGTTCGCCGGCAGTTGACGGCCTTGGCCGTCCGAGCTGCCGGCGGACGCGGCGAATCGGGCTCACCGCTGCGGGTGCCTCCCGTCAGGCTCGATTCAACTGCGGCCGGCCCGACTCCACTACGAATGAAGCCCGCGTGACCAGAGGCGCGCCGGGCTTGGTGACGAAGGGCACCGTTCGGTAGTCGGAGCGCCACGTTTGCGGGGTAACTTCGCAACGCACGTAGCCCCGTTCGGCGTTGAAGAATTTCAGAAACGGATTCTCGGCCAACAGTTGATCGTGGGTCTTGGGCGCGGCGGCCCCGTCCCCGCCCGAGCTGATCGAAGTCCCGACAAATTCGGTGCCGACGACGGGCGAATCGAGCTCGTCGAAATCGGCGATGAGTTCATTGGCCCAGTGCGAATGAATGTCGCCGGTGATGACGACCGGGTTTTTGACGCGTTTCTCGCGAAAATGACGGAGTACGCGCCGACGCTCAAACTCGTAGCCGGGCCATTGGTCCATGCTGTATTTGATCTCGTTGCCGCCGACCCGGTCGACGCGGGCCATCATGACTTGTTGGGCGAGGATGTTCCAGTTCGCCGGCGAACGTTCGAGCCCCGAGAAAAGCCAATCACGTTGGCGATCGCCCATCAATGAGCCGCGCGGATCGAGCAACGCGGGCGTCGGGGCTTTCAGGCCGTCGCCGAGCGGTTGCGGGGTGCGATATTGGCGGGTATCGAGCACGTGAAACTGCGCGAGCCGGCCGAAATCAAGGCTGCGGTAAAGCAGCATCTCGGGGCCTTTTGGCAGCGCCGAGCGGCGCAGGGGCATGTGCTCGAAATAGGCCTGGTAGGCCGCGGCCCGCCGAGCGAGGAAGGACGCCTGTTGCGCCGGCTTCGCCGCGCGGTCGGCCGCGTAGTTGTTGGCCACCTCGTGGTCGTCCCACGTCACGATCCACGGCGCCGTGGCGTGCGCCGCCTGCAAATGGGGATCCGTTTTGTAGAGCGCGTAGCGCAGCCGGTAGTCGTCCAATGCGAAGCATTCGCTACCGAGGTGACGCCGCACCCGGCCATCGGCCGCGGGGCCTTCGTAGATGTAGTCGCCGAGGTGAACCACGAGATCGAGGTCCTCGCGCGCGAGATGGTCATAAGCCGTGAAAAGACCGGCTTCGTAGTGCTGGCAGGAGACAAAGGCGAAGCGCAGGCGCTCGGCCAGCACATCGGCTGGTGGCGCGGTGCGGGTGCGGCCTTTGGGACTCACTTCGCTGCCGACTTTAAATCGATACCAATACCAACGACCCGGCCGCAGCCCGGACACCTCGACATGGACCGAGTGCGACCACTCCGGGCGGGCGGTCGCCGTGCCGGATTGGACGACCCGCGCCATCCCTTCGTCTTCGGCGATTTGCCACGCTACTTCGACCGGTTCCGCTTTCATCCCCCCGCCGACTTCCAACGGCCGGGGGGCCAGCCGCGTCCAAAGCACCACTCCGTCGGGCAACGGATCACCCGAGGCGACTCCGAGGGAAAAGGGAGAGTCGGAAAACGAGCCGGTGCGCGCCGCCGCGCCCGCAACCCGGGTCGAAAGCAGCGCCGCCGCTGCGAAGGAGGCGCTGCCGGCCAAGAAGGATCGGCGGCTGAGTGCTTGGACGCCGGGCAAGGGGAAAAGCGGACGGTTCATGTGGGCAAAAGGGTTGAAAAAAGAAGGATTGAGCTGAGCCGCGGCCGTATTTCTAAGCGATGCAAATTCGCTGCTTTATGTAACGTTTGGGCGACGGCAATCTGCGGTCGGCGGCGTCGGCCACGGGCGGAATTTTGGTCGCCGCGCTTTCCCGCTTGCCGCCCGTTTCAGCGGGCCCAACTCTTGTCCAAGTCTACGCTCATGCCCAAACGCCCTGATCTGAAATCCATCCTCATCATCGGTGCCGGCCCGATCGTCATCGGGCAGGCCTGCGAGTTCGATTACTCGGGCACCCAAGCGTGCAAAGCCCTCCGGGAAGAGGGTTACCGGGTCATTCTAGTGAACTCCAACCCGGCCACGATCATGACCGATCCGGAGTTTGCCGATGTCACCTACATCGAGCCGCTCAACCTCGAAACCCTCGAGAAAATCATCGCCGCCGAGCGCCCTTCCGCCCTGTTGCCCACCCTTGGCGGTCAGACCGCGCTTAATCTTTCGATGGAGCTGAACAAATCCGGCATCCTCGCCAAATACGGCGTCGAAATGATCGGCGCCAAGCCCGACGCCATCAATAAGGGCGAGGACCGCGAGTTGTTCAAACAGTGCATGATCAAGATCGGTCTCGATGTCGCGAAATCGCGCACCGTGAAAAACATGACCGAGGCCCGCGAGGCCGCCGATTTCCTCGGGGCCTACCCGCTCATCATCCGCCCGTCCTTCACCCTCGGCGGCAGCGGCGGCGGGATCGCTTACAACAAGGAAGAATTCGAAGGCATCTGCGCCAACGGGCTCGATCTCTCGCCCGTGCACGAGGTCCTCGTCGAGGAATGTCTGCTCGGCTGGAAGGAATACGAGATGGAGGTCATGCGTGACCACAAGGACCAGTGCGTGGTCATCTGCTCCATCGAGAATTTTGACCCGATGGGCGTCCACACCGGCGACTCGATCACCGTCGCTCCGGCGATGACGCTCACCGACAAAGAATACCAAGTCATGCGCGACGCGTCGTTCGCCGTCATTCGCGAAATCGGCGTCGAAACCGGCGGTTCCAACATCCAATTCTCCGTCGATCCCGTGACCGGCCGCATGGTCGTCATCGAGATGAATCCGCGCGTCTCGCGTTCCTCCGCCCTCGCCTCGAAGGCCACCGGTTTCCCCATCGCTAAGATCGCCGCCAAACTCGCCGTCGGCTACACGCTCGACGAGTTGCGCAACGACATCACGCGCGTCACGCCGGCGAGCTTCGAGCCGACCATCGACTACGTCGTCACCAAGATCCCGCGCTTCACGTTTGAGAAATTCCTCGGCGCCGATACCACGCTCACCTCCGCGATGAAATCCGTCGGCGAGGCGATGGCCATCGGCCGCACGTTTAAAGAATCGATGCAGAAATGTCTGCGTTCGCTCGAGGTCGGCGCCCGCGGTTTCGGCGGCGGCGGCAAGTTCGGCGGCGATGAGATTATCGATGAGAAAATCATCAACGCAAAGCTCGGCACGCCCAACTCCGAGCGCATTTTTTACCTGCGCCACGCCTTCCGCGCCGGTTACAGCGTCGAGCGCATTTTCGATCTCACCAAGATCGATCCGTGGTTCCTGCATCAGCTCCGCGAGATTCACGAGATGGAGCAGGAGTTGGCGGCGGAAACTCTTGCGACCGTCGAAGTCACCGCCCTCCGCCGCGCGAAACAGTTCGGTTTTGCCGATGCCCAGCTCGCCCACATTTTTAAGACCGACCTTGCCGCCGTCCGCGCCCACCGCAAACAGGCCGGCATCAACACGACCTATCGTCTCGTCGATACGTGCGCGGCCGAGTTCGAGGCGTTCACGCCTTACTATTATTCGAGCTACGGTGACGAAAACGAGATCCTGCCCCCGAGCGGCAAGAAGAAGATCATGATCCTCGGCGGCGGGCCCAACCGCATCGGCCAGGGCATCGAGTTCGACTACTGCTGCGTCCACGCCAGCTTCGCCCTCCGCGAGATCGGCTACGAGAGCGTGATGGTGAACTCCAATCCGGAAACCGTCTCCACCGACTATGACACCAGCGACCGGCTCTACTTCGAGCCGCTCACGCTCGAAGATGTGCTCGAGATTTACACGCAGGAAAAATGCGACGGCGTCATCGTGCAGTTCGGCGGCCAAACCCCGCTCAATCTCGCCTCCGCCTTGAAGGCCAACGGCGTCAACATCATCGGCACCACGCCGGAAAGCATCGAGGCCGCCGAAGACCGCAAGCTGTTCGCCGCCATCCTCACCGCCACCGGCCTGCGCCAGCCCGACAACCGCACCGCGCTGAGCGAGGGTGAGGCCGTCGGATACGCCGCGGCCGTCGGTTACCCCGTGTTGCTCCGGCCGTCATTCGTCCTCGGTGGCCGCGGCATGTTCGTGGTTTACAGCGAAGAAGAATTGAAGGCCGTGGTCCGCCAAGTGTTCGACGTCATGCCCGGCAAGCCCGTGCTCATCGATAAGTTCCTCGAAGACGCCATCGAGCTCGATGTGGACTGCATCAGCGACGGCGAGACCAGCGTCATCGGTGGTATGCTCGAGCACATCGAGTTTGCCGGCGTCCACTCCGGCGACGCCGCGATGGTGATGCCCCCGCACACGCTGAGCCCCGAGATGCTCAACACCGTCCGCACCGCCACCTACGCGCTCGCCAAAGCGCTCAAGGTCGTCGGCCTCATGAACGTCCAGTTCGCGATCAAGGACAACCAGCTCTACGTGCTCGAAGTGAATCCCCGCGCCTCGCGCACCGTGCCGTTCGTGGCCAAGGCCATCGGCGTGCCGCTCGCGAAACTCGCCGCCAAGGTCATGACCGGCGCCAAGCTAAAGGACCTCGGCTTCACCCGGGAGCAGACGCCGAAACATTGGTGCGTCAAAGAAGCCGTGTTCCCGTTTGTGCGTTTCCCCGGTTCCACCATCGCGCTCGGGCCCGAGATGCGCTCGACCGGCGAAGTCATGGGGATTGATGCGGACCTGGGCGTCGCTTTCGCGAAAGCTCAAGCCGCCGCCAAGCCCGGCCTGCCGACCAATGGGAACGTGTTTCTCAGCGTCAAAGACGCCGACAAACCCCGCGCCACCGCGCTGGCCCGCGCGCTCGTGGAGCTCGGTTTCACGATCTACTCGACCAGCGGCACGGCGAAGACGCTCGCCGACAACGGCGTGCCCGTAAAACGCCTCGCGAAAATCACCGAAGGCCGCCCCAACGCGGTGGACATGCTGAAAAACGGTCAGATCCAACTCGTGATCAACACGCCTGCCGGGATGATCCCGCGGCAGGACGAAAACAAGATCCGCGCGGCGGCGTATTCGCACGCGGTGTGTCTCATGACGACGATCACCGGGGCCTTTGCCGCGGTCGAGGGCATCCGCGCTCTCCGCGACAAGCCCGTCGGCGTGAAGCCGATCCAGCTTTATCGGGGCAACGTAAACTTCGTCTGAGCGGGGCCGGGAAGGTAGGGCGCTGTCATTGACCCGCCCCTCGGACGCACCAGGGCGGGTCAAAGACCCCGCCCTACTCTTAAGCCGTGGTTTGGCTGAGCTTCGCCTGACGCCGGGCCCACCCCGCGATCGCGCCCCGCCGCACGATGACCACGACGCTCGCGAGCCAGTAGATGGGATCGACGACGTAGTCCCAGCAGTTGGTCGACTCCAGCGCGCCCAGTGCAAATGCCACCAGCGCCGCCACCAGCAGCACGCCGAATCGGTTTCCCCGAGCCAGAAAAACGATCGCGGTCAAGGTGAGCGCGGCGGCGGCATAGTTCGAGTGCCAGCCCCAATAGTGAAAATCGATACCGCGGCCAAAAATCAGCGGTTGCAGGTAGACCAACGAACCCACGACCGCGCCGAAAATCCACGTCGCCCACCAATCGGCCGATTGGAAAATGGTGACGCCGAGAAAGCGCGGGCTGCGTTGCGCGATCAACAGGCCGAGGATGGGCAACGAGGGATTGGGGTAATAGCTGAACACCCAGTTCCACAGCTGCAGATCCTTGATCGGCACCAGCATCACGCCCGCGGCCGCCGCCGCGACGGCCAGCCGCAGGGCGACCGACGCCTGTAGCGGCATGAAGCGGCCGCCGAACCCGAGCAGCATCAGCCACACCGCGGCGAAAACCGCGAGCGCGTCCGAGGGTGGCAACCAAGCGGGGTTCATTGGGGCAGCAACCCGCCGGCGAGCTCGCGATACTGGTCGAGCCAAGCGAGGTTAAACGCGATGTGTCCGATGCGTTCCCGTTTCCACGTATACGTGAGATGGATCATCCCGCCGGGGCCCTGCGTCAGCTGCGGGTAAGAAAACTCCTTGTCCGTCTCGCGCTCCAGCACGGAGTGTTTCTTCCACGTACGCCCTTCGTCGGAGGATAGGGACAAACCAAGGCTCTCGCGGCCGCTCGAAGCGTGGTTGTAGGCGAGGAGAATCCGGCCGTCGGCGAGGCGCAAAGCGTCCACGGGCGCATCGGGATTGGGCAGGGAAATCGGGGTTGGGTCCGGCCAAGTCCAGCCGTTGTCCGTGGAGAGCGATGTGCGCAACGAGCGCTGGCTGCTCGTATCGCGCAGCATCATGAGAACTTGGTCCCCGCCGAGTGCAACCAGCACGGGCTGGATCAGGCCTTTGGACGCGCCGAGATTGCGGACTTTGTAATCTTCCACGGTGCCGTCGGGGCCGGGCTGGAACCATAGGATTTGGGGGAACTTGGTGGCCATCTCGTGATAGACCGGCAGCCCGATGCGGCCGTCGGCGGCGTAGATCGGCTTGTTGCGCACGAGCGTGCTCATGTTGAAGAACGCGTTCAACGTGAGCCGCCGACTCGGGCTCCAGGTGAGGCCGGCATCGGGCGACGATTTGATGTTGAGTGCGCAGCCCGACCAGCCGCCTAGGCTCACGCTGGCGTAAACCATCCACAGCCGGCCGGTGCGGTCCGGGAAGATCACGGTGTTGCCGATTTTCTTGATGCGGCGGCCGAGTTCGCCTTCCACGCTGGAGCGGTCGAGCACCTTGAGCGGCGGACCCCAGGTCTTCGTCCCTGCGGTCATGCGCGAAGTGAAAACTGCGACATCCGCCGCGCCCTCGCGCGATCCGCCATACCAGAGCGCGAGCAAGTCGCCGCTGGGCAACGCGCTCACCATGCTGCAATGGACGTGGGCGAGCTGGGCCTCCGGCGAAACCCAGCCACGTTCGAACCGGGGCGTCCCGACCTCGCCCACGCTTTGGGGGGCGCGGGCCCAGGGGGCCGAGGCGGGCTCAAGCGCGAGGGGCGGGTTGACGCTGATCGGCGCCGAATACTTCACGGCGGCGCCGCCGGCGATGAAGGTCACGGCAATCCATGCGATTCGTTGGACGGGGCTCAGCCGGGACGGGCGCGACCGGGCCGTAGGGCTGGCGGATTGATCGAGTAGGACCGGGGTAACGGAGAGCTCAGTGCGCGGGGCAATCACAGGGGAAGAGTGAGGTTGGGGCGGGGAACTCGCCGCTTCAACGGGTTTCTCGGCGGACGGACAGTTCGTCGCGGGGCTTTCGATTGTTTAGTAGGAGATAGCGCGCCGTCTCGTGAAACGCATCCGCCAAGGCGAGGTGCTCGGGCAAACCGGTCGCCGCCTCCTCCACCGGGGGTGGGGGTGCGTTAAAATCGGCCCAGACAAAGCCGGTGCGGTCGCCCTGCAACTGGCGGTAGCCGTAATTCCGGCCCTGCACGACGCCCAGCGTCTTGTTGTTGTGATCGAGAATGAAGGCGGCGTTGCCCCGGCCGGCGTCGATTTCTTGGCGGTGCAACAGATCACGCCCGAGGCTGGAATTGCGGTAGGCGATCCCGGCGATTCCGGCGGCGGTGGGCAGGACATCGAGCATCGAAGCCGGCGCGGCGAGCCGGCGCGGCGTCAACAATTTCGGCGCGTAAAACAACAGCGGCACGTGGTAGGCGGTCAGCGCCTGCTCGGTCCAAGCGGCGGGGAACATCGTGCCGGCGTTGCCGCCGATGCCGTGGTCGCCGATGAAGATGAACACGGTGTTCTCGAAATACGCCGAGCGCCGCGCCGCGTTCATAAATTTGCGGAACGAGAAATCGGTGTAGCGAAACGCATTGAATTCCTTGAGCGACTCGAAGCCATGGGCCCGCAGTTTTTCCAAGGGCACGTCGAGGGGTTGAAATTCGCCGAGATCCTCGGGCGCGATGGTGTAGGGCCGATGGTTGCCGGCGGTCTGGATGATGGCGAAGAACGGCTCCGTCTGCCGGGCGAGCTCGGCCTCGGCTTCGAGAAACAGGCTCTTGTCGCTGATGCCCCATACGTCGATGCGCGGGGATTTGAAACTGTCCTCTTCCCGCAGCACGAGGTCGCGGATGTTGCCGGTGAGCACGCCGCGGATGTTCGCCCAGCTCGTGCTCCCGCCGAGGAAGTAAAGTTTTCGGTAGCCGGTGAAATCGTTGATGATCGTGTGTTGGTCGACCATCGCGGGGTTGCGGCTGGCGGTCTTCACCGGCGTCACGTCGGGCACGCCCGTGATCGTGGCCCAGACGCCGCGCGCCGTGCCAAACGTCGGCGTGAAGCAGTTTTCGAAAAACACACCGTCGCGGCAGAGCTCCGCGAAATAGGGCGTCGTGTCGAGCGGGTTGCCCCACATCGAGCTTTTGTAGGCGCTGAACGATTCGCAGAGCACGAGCACGACGTTCGGCCGACGCGCCGGTGCTCCGGGCCGGGCAGGGACGTCGCGGATGAAATTGAGCGCGGCCGCATCTGGCGCGGTGACGCCGAGGTAGCGGCTCAACCGGGGATAGTGCGCGCGGACCTTGGCGCGGTCGTAGCCGGTGTCGCGAAACGCCAGCGAGCTGAAAAACGACTCCAAGGGATTTAGCGCGAGGTTGGCGGAGAAATCGTCGCGCAGATTAAACGCATCGCTCCAGCGCAACGGATATTGGCCCACGCGACCGAAGGCGGCGAGCAGTCCGACGAGTCCGGTGACCACCAGCCACGTCACGCGGGCCCGGCGGCGGGGATTTTCGGGCGCGGCGGCGGCGCGCCGGTGTAGGCACGCGTTGACCCAAAGCATCGCGATCAGCGCGACCGCGCAGGCCAACAAAATGCGGATGACGGGATACGTCTGCCACACCATGCCGGCGGAGATTTTTGCGTCCTCCAGGAAACCGAGGGCGGTGGCGTTGAGCCGTTGCCCGAGGTAGTGAAAGTGGAGGAAGTCGTTTACATAAAAAAACAGCACGACCGCCGCCGCGCCGCCGAGCAGGCCGAGCCAAAGCCGTCGTCCGAGTTGCGAATCGAGCGCGTGCCAGAACCGGAACTGGCCGAGCAGCAATACCGGCAGCAACCCGGCCGTGACGATGCGGGCGTCAAACCGCAGACCCAGCCAGAATGCGGGCGCCGCCTGCGCGAGGGACACTTGGCCGTGGCCGAAGATCTGCCAGGTGACGAGCCGGAGCAGCGAAAGCACGATCAACGAAAGTCCGGCCAGCGAGAGCAGCCAGCGGACGAAGCGGGGAAGGGGAAACATGGGGCTGGGCGAGCGGACGCGTCGGAACAGCGGGCGTCAAGGCTCGGCGCCGGCGGGGTCTGAGCGAGCGCCCCGCTCAGTCGAAGATCGGGAAAAACGTATTGAACGCCTTTTCCCCGAAGTGGCCCGGATCGTTGAAACGGCGATGGCGGTCGAGGCCGTCGATCGCGGTCATCTCGGCGGGGGTAAGCGCAAAGTCGAAGAGCGCGAGATTTTCCGCGAGTCGCGCGGGCGAAGCCGTTTTCGGAATGACCGCGCAGCCGCGTTGCACGCCCCAGCGCAGCGCGATTTGGGCGGGCGTGCGACCGTGGGCGGCGGCGATGGCAGTGACGACGGGATCGGCCAGGACGTTCTCGGCGGGCGTCGCCATGCCGAGCGGCAGATAGGACGGGGCGCCGAGCGGGGAAAACGCGGTGACGGCGATGTCCTCCTGCGCGCAGAAGCGGAGTTGGCGCGGTTGCACGAGGTAGGGGTGCAACTCGAGCTGATGGACGGCCGGCCGGATCGTGGCGTAGCTGAGCACATCGCGGAGCGCGGAGATGTGGAGATTGCAGACGCCGATGCGTTTAACGAGACCCGCGCGTTGGAGTTCCTCCATCGCACCCCACGTGTCGGCGTAGGGCACGGCGATCGGCTTCATCGCGGGCGCGGGCGCGGCCGGATCGAAAAACCATTCCGGCGGGTAACGCACATCGAACGGCACATAGGCGAGCGCGATGGGAAAATGGACGAGGTAGAGATCGAGCACGTCGAGCTGCAGATCGCGCAGGGAGCGCTCGCAGGCGGCGCGCACGTGCTTGGGCTCGTGGTAGGTGTTCCAAAGCTTGGAGGTGACCCAGAGATCGTCGCGGCGGCAGAGGCCGTCGCGCAGGGCGGCGGCGATGCCCGCGCCGACCTGCGGCTCGTTGCCGTAGTCGCACGCGCAGTCGAGGTGGCGGTAGCCGAGCTTGATCGCTTCGCGCACGAGGCCGGGAAGTTCAGGCTTGGGCATCTTCCACATGCCAAGGCCGATGGTGGGGAAGTGTCCGCCGTCGGGCAGCGAGAGGTGCGGGGAGGCGGAAGCGGTTGGGGAAGTCGTCATGAGCGTGGAAATAAACGCGCGGCGTGCGGTTCAGCGGCGGGCAAATTTTACGTGAAGAGATTCGGCGGCGAGGCGGCGCACGTAGCTCGGCTCGGTTTCGGATTTCCACGTTTGTTCAAGTACGTCGATCCGGGCGACTTGGTCGCATAGGGTGTTGAGCAACGTGCGCACGACCAGACGGGCATGCGCGGCACCGAGGCAGAGGTGCGGGCCAAAACCGAACGCCACGTGGGGATTGGGGCGCCGGTCCAACTTCACCTCGTCCGGTGCTTCGAACACGGTCGCGTCGAAGTTGGCCGATGAAAAGCAGAGCGAGACAAACTCGCCCGCCGGCACGTTGACGCCGTGGACGGCGGTGTCGTGCGTGCATTTGCGGGCGAGATGGGTGACGGGCGAGAGCGCGCGGAAAAACTCTTCGCTCGCGCCGATGATGCGCTTGCGGTCAGCGCGCAGAAACTCGAAGTCGGCGGGCGTGTGCGCGAGATGGGCGATGATGCCGGTGATGGAGTTGATGACGGTGTCGCGCCCGCCCGCGAAAACGATGCTGCAGAACCCGAGCATTTCCTGGCGCGTGAGCGGGCGGCCCTGGAACGTGGCCTGGGTCAGCGCGCTGAAGAGGTCGTCGCCGGGGTGGGCGGCCGCGCGGTCGAGCAGAGCGTTGGTGTAGGCCTCGAGCGCCGCGCCCTTGCTGGTGCCGTTGCCGTCGCGGAAGACGTGGGTGCCCCAACCGATCCAGATCGCGGCCTCGGCGTCGGGCACGTTGAGCAAGATCGCAAGCGCGCGCGACTGCAGCGGGATGGCGAAGTCCCGTACGGCCTCGAAAGACGCGCGGTCGCGGGCGGCGGTCACGAGTTCGCCGACGAGCCGCTCCATTTGGGCGATGACCTCGGGCAACTTGGCGCGGTTGAAAAACGGCTCGACCACCTCGCGGTAGGCCTGCTGGTCGGGCGGATCGATTTCGAGGGGCAACTGGCGCACCGTGCGCACGTCCTCTTCGGTGGGGATGGGCACCTTAAACGGTGCGTCGGAGCTGAAGGTCTGCCAGTCCTTGGCCACGCGCCGCACGTCTTCGTGACGCAGGACGAGGGGGATTTCTTTGCCTTGGAAATTGTTCACCAACACGCCGTCGCGTTCGCGGGGCTCGCGAAAGGGATCGGTGGGATTCTTGGGGTTGTGGAACGGGCAGGGCATGGGAGCGGGGGAGAGGACGCAGGCGAGCGGGAGGAGGACAAAAAAATTGCGCGGTGAGGTCAAACCTTGGACTGAGGTTCAGCCGTTAACCTTCGAGCGGCGGGAAGCTCGCGCTTTGGGCAAACCGCTCCGGTGCCGGCTCGCGCCTGCTCGGGGCAGACTCGTTTTGGACCTGAGGACGAAAGGCGCGCTGGACGCATGACCGGGTGAGACAATTTTTCAGCTAGGGCGGCGGGGTAGGAGCCGAAAACTTGGGGGCCGATCTGATCGCCCCTGCGGCCGCCAAACGGCGGACGAACCTTTCAGGTTAACTCAGCCGACATCAGGCTTGCTCGGACCGTCGCGTCCCGTGCGTGATGGTGGCGGTCGTTATCACTTTTTTCCCTATGTCTTCACCTGTGCCCACGCTCGTCGCTCTCCTGCATGGCCCTGATCAACCCGGCCTCGTCGCCCGGGTCTCGGGTTGGATCTTCGAGCGCGGGGGCAACATCCTGCACGCCGACCAGCACCGCGATATGGAGGCGGGCGTGTTTTTCCAACGCGTCGAGTGGGTGCCGGCGAACGGCAACGCCTCGGCCGATACCGCCGCTTTCCACGCGTTCGCGGCTTCGCTCGCTATGAACGCCCGCGTCGCGTCCTCCGCGCAGCGTCCGCGCGTGGCGGTTTTCGTTTCGAAGTTTGACCACTGTTTCCACGATCTCGTGCTGCGGCACCGGGCGGGTGATTTTGCGGGCGACCTCGTCGCCGTGATTTCCAATCATCCCGACCTCGCGCCGGCGGCCGCGGCTTATGGTCTGCCGTTTTATCTCATCCCGGTGACGGCCGCCGACAAGGCCGCCGCCGAGGCCCGTCAACTGGCGCTGTTGCGCGAACTGCAGGTCGATCTGGTGGTGCTCGCGCGCTACATGCAGGTGCTTTCTGCGGACTTTTTGGAAAAATGCGGAGGGCCGGTGATCAATATTCACCACTCGTTTCTGCCGGCGTTCGCCGGCGGGAAACCCTATCACCAGGCGGCGGCGCGCGGCGTGAAATTGATCGGGGCGACCGCGCATTACGCGACGGCGATCCTCGACGACGGCCCGATCATCCAGCAAGACGTCGCCCGGGTGACGCACCGGCACGATGTCGACGATCTGATTCGGAAAGGCCGCGATTTGGAAAAATCCGTACTCGCCCAAGCCGTGCGCTGGCACCTCGAAAACCGCGTGCTCGTCTACGGGCACAAGACGGTGGTGTTTGATTGAGTGCGTTTTTTCAACCGATCTTTTTGCCACGATCCCATGCGCGCGATCCGCATCCATGAAACCGGCGGACCGGAAAAGCTCCGGGCCGATGACGTTCCGGTGCCTTTGCCCGTTGCGGGCGAGGTGCGGGTTCGCGTCGAGGCGGCAGGGCTCAACTTCATCGACACGTATCAGCGTAGCGGGCTCTACCCGGTGGCGTTGCCGTTTACGCTTGGCGCGGAGGTCGGCGGGGTGGTTTCGGCGGTCGGCGCGGGGGTGACGGAGTTTGCCATCGGCGATCGCGTCGCGACGGCCAAGGCGGTGGGGGGCTATGCGGCCGAGGCGGTCGCGCCGGCGGCGCACGTCGTGAAAATCCCCGACGGGGTCGCGACGCGGACGGCGGCGGCGCTGATGTTGCAGGGGCTCACGGCGCACTATCTCGCGACGGATACATTTCCGCTCAAGGCGGGGGACACGGCGTTGATCCACGCGGCGGCGGGCGGCGTGGGTTTGTTGCTCGTGCAGCTCGCGAAGCGGGCCGGGGCGCGCGTGATCGCGACGGTGGGTACCGATGAGAAAGTGGCGCTCGCACGCGGAGCGGGAGCGGACGAGGTGGTGGTTTACACGCGGGAGGATTTCACGGTGGCGGCGCGGGCGTTTACCGGCGGGCGCGGCGTCGATGTGGTCTACGATGCGGTGGGCAAGGATACGTTTGCCGGCAGCGCGGAGAGCCTGCGGCCGCGGGGGATGTTGATCTCATTTGGCAATGCGAGCGGGGCTGTGCCGCCGGTGGCTCCGCTGCTGTTGATGCAGAAAGGCTCGCTCTATCTCACGCGGCCGACGCTCGCGCATTACACACAGACGACGGCCGAATTGCGGGCGCGCGCGGATGATTTGTTCGAGGCGGTGCTCACCGGAAGGTTGAGGGTGCGGATCGGCGCGACCTATCCGCTCTCGGCGGCGGCCGATGCGCATCGCGCGTTGGAGAGCCGCGGCACGACGGGCAAGGTGCTGCTCGTGCCGTAGACGAGACGCGACGAAGAGAGGCGCGGCACTCGAAAATTGGGGGTGGGATCAGGCGGAAATGACCGGAGGAATGAG
Organism: Opitutus sp. GAS368; assembly: GCA_945882935.1. Taxonomy (GTDB): domain Bacteria; phylum Verrucomicrobiota; class Verrucomicrobiia; order Opitutales; family Opitutaceae; genus Tous-C4FEB. The sequence goes on along the minus strand of CAMCWW010000022.1, from coordinate 2,090 downwards.
GCACGCTTTCGGTCGAAACACGCGCTGCACCGCTGCGGGTGTTGCGGTTGGTTGGGCTATTTTATCGGGCTACTCCGGTGGTGCCACTCCGTTTGGGGGACCGGGCGTTCGTTCGGTTAGTTCAAGCAGGAGCTGGCGGGGTTTTTGGACGAGGCCGAAAATTTTCGGGCGGAGAATACGGTCCTGAGCAAGCAGGTGGCGGCGCTCACGGAGCAGGTCCGCGAAGCGCGGGGTTAGCCTGAGCCGGTGAAAGCGGAGGCGTTGGTGCAACGCGAAGGCCGGGAGCAAGCCAAGCTGGCGGCCGACCCGTTGCGCGCGGTCGCGAAGGCGTGGTCGGCCGCGGGCCTGAGTCGGGACGCGTTTTGCGGCGAGAAAGATCCGACGACGCGACCTGAGACCAATGGCGGTTGATTTTTAGACTGCGGGTTCCGAGGTGGTACGGGCATCTTACCCGTGGGTTTGAGGATGAAACTCAACCGCTATTGGCCTGAGACTGGTCCGGCGCGCATTCGAGCATCGGCGGATGAGGATCATCGGCGTTAACGGGAGTGGTTGCGGCGACCGGTGGGGCGCGCGGCCAAGGCGCGCGGCTCCGAATCGCTGCAATGGCTCCGCTGGGATGAGGCGATTTCCTGCATTTACACGGTTGGCGGCATTTGCTCTCGTCTCGGGTTCACACGTTTCAACCCTCGCGCCATGACCACGCCTCCCACTCCTCCCACTCCCACCCCAGCCGGTGATGACCGTAATCTTGTCGCCGTCGATGCCAACGTGCTGGCCCCGACGTTTGAGGACAAGCTGCTCCTGTTTTGGGAGAAGAACGGAAAGAAGGTAATTTTCGGATGCGTGCTCGTGCTCGTTGGAATTGTGGCCAAAGGCGGTTGGGAATATTTTGAGGCCCAGAAAGAGGCGGACGTGCAGAAGGAATATGCCGCAGCGGCGAAGACGGATAAGCTCAAGGCGTTTGCTGCCGCTCACAAAGGGCACGCGCTGGCCGGTCTGGCTCAGCTCCGAATCGCCGATGAGGCGTACACGGCCGGAAAATCAGCCGACGCGATCTCGGGCTATGAGGCGGTGATCGGGGTTTTGAAGACGGGACCTTTTGCAACGCGCGCCCAGTTGGGACTGGCGATGTCCAAAATCGCCGCAGGTAAGTCGGCCGAGGGCGAGGCGGTCTTGAAGGCGATGGCCGGAGATGTGGCCATGTTGAAGGGCGTCAGAGTCGAGGCTGCCTATCATTTGGCCAGCTTGGCCGCCGACGCCGGTCGCGCCGATGATGTGAAGAAATATTCGGATCAGATTGCCCAGATCGACCCCGCCAGTCCTTGGACGCAGCGCGTGATGGCGCTGAAAGCGGCGCTCCCCGTCGCTGGGGTTTCTGCGCCTGCGGTTGAGGCGAAGAAGACCGACGTCGCCCCCGAGGGCGGAGTTCAAGTGAAGTTGCCGGGAAGGTAGGCCGAAAATGGGCCGATCCGTCAAAGATCGGGCGCAGTTTACCGCTTACCCGTTTTCTTGATTTTGCGTCGAGCGACGCCTCCGAGTAGGGAGGCGACACCGAGCGCCGCTTCGAACGTGGCTGGCTCCGGCACGCCACTCACGGTGCGCTCTTCACCGTGAAATCGTCGATTCGAAGGATTACGCCGCAGGCTGGACGCACCGCGAGCGCGAAGACGAATCGTAGTGGCTGCGAACTCGAAGCAGTTGGTTTCAGGCGCCGTGCCCGCCTAGCCTGATTGATTGATCCCAATGGCTGTTGATTTTTAGACTGCGGGTTCCGAGGTGGTACGGGTATCTTGCCCGTAGGTTTGAGGAAGAAACTCAACCGCTAGTGGTATCAGGTGGTCTCCCTTGCCCTGACCCACGGCGGAGGCCATCAAATCCTAGACGGGATAATCTCTCGCTTGCCCGCGTCTTGGGCCGGGCTCACGTTCCGAGCCAAAATTCATGTCGTTTCCCACTCTTCCCGCGCTTCTCGCTTCCCGCGATCTACCTCCGGCCGAGCTCGCCCGAGACCCGGCTGCCGCCTTGCTCCGCATCTACGCGTGGATGCACGTCGCCCGCACCGGCGACAACCGCATCCTCGACCTCTT
>CAMCWW010000021.1:0-40511 GCA_945882935.1 Opitutus sp. GAS368 | reverse complement strand
TCAGACCTCCTGACCCACCACGGAAGAAAAGAGGGGAAGAGTGGAACGAAAAAGAGCCCGTGGCGGGTGAAAACTGAGCGGATGTGAAGTTGAAGCGATGCGGGGGCGGTGGCAAGGCAGAGGGATGCCACAAATTCAATTGCCGATGTTTCCGGCCGGAGCGGTGGAGGTGACGGGCGATCTGGCGTGCCGCTGCGAGGGCGAACAGGTCGTCTACTTTCACGGCCAACTGCCGGTCTTCACCCATGCGAAAAACGACGTGGCGAGCTTTCGGATGTTCACCAGCCAGCTTATCGTGCAGGGCACCGCGACGACCGGGCAGGTGCAGCGGGCGTTCGGTGTGCCGTTGGTTTCGATCAAGCGCGCAACGAAACTCTACCGTGCGCGCGGGGTGGCGGGGTTCTTCGCGCCGAAGCCGCGGCGGGAGGGGCCGACGCTGACGCCGGGCAAGCTGGACGAAGCCCGCGCCTTGCTCGCCGCCGGCGAGCCGGTCGCGCGCGTCGGTGAGTTGCTCAACGTCCTGCCGGATACGTTACGCAAGGCGATCGCGGCGGGCCGCCTGCCACCGGTCCCAAAAAAAACGCTGGCCGGCGCGGTCGGCACCCCTGCGGCCGACGCACTGAGCGCACCGGTCGCGCCAACGGCGCAGGTGCTGGTCGCCCCAGATGATCCGGTCGCACCGGGTCCGTCGCCGGCCACGAGCGCGCTCGTCGTCGTGCCCGCGGCGAGCCCGACGCGTTTGAGCGAGCGTTCGGTGGCCGACAGCCAAGCGCCGCTCGGCTTTGGCACGACGCGCGTGCTGGATCGCATGCTGGCGGCCTGTGGACTGTTGGCGGGAGCGGACTTGAAGTTTGCACCGGCCGACGATGTGCCGCAGGCGGGCGTGCTGTGCGCTTTGCCCGCGTTGCTCGCCGAGGGACTGCTGCGGCATACGCGGCTTTTTTACACGCTGCCGCCGGGGTATTATCCGTTGGAGGCGATCTTTCTTTACCTCGCGCTGCTCGCGTTGGTGCGCTGCACCTCGCTCGAACAGACGCGTTATCAGGCGCCCGGCGAATGGGGCCGCCTGCTCGGGCTCGACCGGCTGCCGGAGGTCAAAACCTTGCGCGCCAAGATCGCGCTCCTCTGCGCGACGGCGGGCCAGGCCGGTCAATGGCAAACCCGCCTCGCGCAGGAGTGGATCGCCGCGGCGACCGATCCGGCCGACCCCGTCGCGGCGCCGGGCCTGGGGTTGTTCTATGTCGACGGACACGTGCGGGTTTATCACGGCGGACTCACGTCATTGCCGCGACGCTACGTCGCGCGGCAACGCCTCTGCCTGCGCGGCACCACCGACTATTGGGTCAACGGCCTGGGCGGGGAACCCTTTTTCGTCGTCACCCAGCCGGTCAACGCGGGGCTGCTCGCCGCGTTGCGCGACCACGTCATCCCGCAGTTGCTCGCCAGCCTCCCGGCCGTGCCCGCGAGCGCGCCGCCGAGCACGCTCCCGGCGAAGGCCTCCGCCCCCTGGGTGCCGCGCTGCACCGTGGTGTTCGATCGCGAGGGTTACTCGCCGGAAGCGTTTGCCGACTACAAGGCCTGCGGCGTCGCCATCCTCACCTACCACAAGTTCCCCGGCGAGGCGTGGCCGACCGCCGAGTTTGCCCCCGCGACCTTGCGCCGCCACTCCGGCGAACTCGTCCCGCGCGAACTGGCCGAGCGCGGCACCCGCCTGAGTAACGGCCTGTGGGTGCGCGAAGTGCGCGTCGTCCAAGCCGGTGACACCCACCAAACCTCGATCCTGACCACGCATCCCGGGCTCGATCTGCCGGTCGTGGCCGCGCGGATGGCCGACCGGTGGACGCAGGAAAACTTTCTAAAATACATGAGGGAAAACTTTGGCCTGGACCGGATTATTGAACACGGAACCACCCCGCTTCCTGACACCACTTTGGTGGTCAACCCCGCCCGCCGCCGCCTCGAAGCCGACTTGCGCCGTCACCGCGCGGACTTGCAGCGCAGCCACGCGCGGCTCGGTGCGCTGGTGCTGCCGGTCACCGCGACACCGGAACAAGCGACGGCCTTTCTCACCCAGGGCGGCGAGCTGCGCACGGCTATCGCCACGACCACCGCGCGGCTGACGACCCGCCAAGCCGAGCGCAAAACCACCCCGAAAAAAGTCGCTCTCAAGGAGCTGCCCGCCAACGAACGCTTCGCCCAGCTGTGTCCCGAGAGTAAGCACTTCATTGATACGATCAAAATGATCGCCTACCGGGCCGAGAGCGCCTTGGCCGGCGAAGTGCGCGAAACCCTCGCGCGCTCCGACGATGCGCGCGCGTTGCTGCGGCGGCTCTTCGTAACGCCCGCCAACTTGCGCCCCGACTACGCCACGGGCACGCTCACCGTCGAACTCCACCGCTGCGGCAGTGCGCTGCAGGACGCCACCATCGCCGACCTTTGCGCCACCCTCACGGCGACGGAAACCTGCTTCCCGACGACCGCCCTTCGTCTCATCTACCGCCAAGTGGGTTCACCCTGATTCCAGCCGGGGGTCAGGAGGTCTGAGACTGGTGCCGTGCGGCGGTCGCGAGGGGTTGGGCGGCTGGCTGGTGTTTCGGTCCGCACTGGGGTGGTTCGGGCCGGTTGCCGGGTAGCACCGCCAAAAAAAGGCGCCCCTTGCGGTGCGCCGTTCGTCTGGTCGATCCTTTGCGCCTTGGCTTTAGTTGGTACCGTGGCGGATCGGCGACTCGGTCTTCTTGATTTCGATCGCCGCGATTTTGGCTGGTTCGACTTTCACTGGCTCTGGCTCAGGCTCAGGTTCGTCCTTCGAGGCTTTTTTGAATTCTTTAATGGATTGGCCGATGCCCTTCGCGAGTCCGGGAAGCTTGGCTCCACCGAAGAGGACGAGCATAATCACCAAGATGATGATGAGTTCAGGTGCGCCGAGTCCCATCACGCCGGCGAGGTAAGAGTTGGCAAGCATAGTGGGGGAATCGTAGGGAGGTGACTGGCTCTGTAAAGCGACAAATGGTCGCCCTGTCGCTCCGCGTGACCCGCCTAGGTTAAGTTCGATGAGGTTAAGGCCGAGCGTGGGTGGGTGCGGGTTCGGGGAGGCGAAGCGCGAAGTCTGCGGGTACGCTCACGGGGCTTGCCAGACGACTTCGTCACCTGATGTCGGCTCGCCGCGGATAATTTTTGCGGCGAAGGTGCGACCGCGGAGGTAGCGGGTGGTGAGGAGGTGGGCGGTCTCGGTTAATTCTGAGGTGCGCGCGATCAGTTCGGTGTTGTTGGAGAGCGCGAGGCTGGGCGCATCGACGTTGACCTCGATGAAGGCGAACCGTTGCACGGGATCGGTGGCGATGATGCGACCCACGACAAGGCGGGGGCTGGGCGCCAGGGTTTCCAGATCGGGCTGGACTCGCTTCAGGGAGTAGCGCCAGCAGCCGGTCAGCAGTGTCAGTAACGCCAAAACGACAGTCACCCTGACGGGAGTGTTCATCGTCCAGCGCGGTTCGTTCTCCTTGGAAGGGAAAACGGGTTGATGGGGGCTCGGCGCGCCTCGGGCCAAGGGCCGAAGGCGCAGAGACCGAGCTTATAGTTTGGGGGGCGGGAAACCGAGGCCTCCCGGCAGGCTACCCATTTTGGGAGGGAGCTTGTTCGTTGGTAGCGCGGCGGCGGCCCCGCCGACGGGCGGTGCGCTCGGCGGACGGGAAGTGGCGGCGACCTTCATCAAGTTTTGCGCGTTGTCGATTTGTTCCGCATCAAAGAAGCCATGGAGCTGGCGAATGCGCGTCGGATGGCGCATTTTGCGCAAGGCCTTGGCTTCGATCTGACGGATACGCTCGCGGGTCACCTTGAATTGTTTACCGACCTCTTCGAGGGTTCGGCTATAACCATCAACGAGACCGAAACGCAGCGAAAGGACGCGGCGTTCGCGTTCGGTGAGTGTTTCGAGTACATCGATGATCTTCTCGCGGAGGAGCGAGTAAGCGGTCATGTCGTACGGATTTTCGGCGGACTTATCCTCGATGAAATCTCCGAAGCTGGTGTCATCGCCGTCGCCGACGGGCGATTGTAGAGAGATGGGCTGTTGGGCCATCTTCATGATCTGTTGAACCCGCTCAACGGGCAGGTTCATTTCGTCGGCAACTTCTTCTGGGGTCGGTTCGTGGCCGTATTCCTGAAGGAGTTGTTTTTGTACCTGCATGACCTTGTTAAGGGTCTCGATCATGTGCACGGGGATGCGGATCGTGCGGGCTTGATCGGCGATGGAGCGGGTAATGGCCTGACGAATCCACCAAGTGGCGTAGGTGGAGAATTTGTAACCGCGACGATACTCGAATTTTTCGACGGCCTTCATGAGGCCCATGTTGCCCTCTTGAATGAGGTCGAGGAAGGAGAGGCCGCGGTTGGTGTATTTCTTGGCGATGGAGATGACGAGACGCAGGTTGGCCTCGACCATTTCAGTTTTCGCCTGGTGGGCTTCGGCGACGTGGATCTTGGTCTGGGCGATAACGCGCAGGAGTTCGGCGGGAGCAATACGTTGGGCGGCCTCGACCTGTTTCAGGCGGGCGTGGATGGCCTTGGTGTCGATGGCCGCGTCTTTTTTGGATTTCGGGTGTTTGGCGCGGTCGAGTTGCTGGTGGAGGGATGCGATCTCGTCGAGTGCGGGCTGGAGAGCTTCGAGGTATTCTTCGTAGACTTTTAGTTTGAAGAAATATTTCCCGAAGGTGGCGCGGAGAACGTTTTCCCGTTTCTTAAATTTCGCGTGGATGCGTTTGCGGTCCACCTCGGCGCGGGCCTTCACGTATTCCGCCCACGCCTCAGCCGTGCCGGCTTCCGACTTCTGGGTAAGCTCGACGAGTTTTTCGAGGTTCTTGAAATAGGCGTCACGGGACTCGATGCGCTTGTCGATCACGATGCGGTCGAAGCGCTCTTCCCGGGTGATGAGCTTGGCGCCGAGGCTGCCGATGTAGGAGCCGATGGCGGACGCTTCGAAGAGGGCGTTCATCGCTTTGGCCTCAGCGTTTTCGATGCGTTTGGAAATCTCGACTTCCTGCTCGCGGGTGAGCAGCGGGACCTGGCCCATCTGCTTCAGATACATGCGGACGGGATCGTCCAAAATGTCGTTTTGCGAAGTGCGGGATTCTTCCTCTTCGGCTTCTTCTTGGCGGGCCTTAAAATCCTCAACCTGGTCGGGCTCGAGAATCTCAATTTCCAAATTCTGCAAAATGGAGAGGACGTTATCAATCTCCTCTTGGTTTTCGACGGACTCAGGCAGGGCCTCGTTGATGTCGTCGAACGTCAGATAACCCTGCTCCTTGGAGTGGCGGATGAGCTGGCGGATTTTCTCGTTGATGCTTCCGGGCACGGCGGGTGCGCCCTCGACTCCGTCGGCGGTGACGGCGGTGGGCTGGTTTTCGAGAACGGCCTCGACGGCTTTGGAGTGGGCGGGAACGGCGGACTTGGCTTTACGCGGCATAGGAAAAGATGATTCGAGCGAACAAAAAACGCAAAAACGCCCTCAACCGACGAGGTTGAGGGTGATGGGCTGGCGGAGCTGACGGACTAATTCCATGCGTTCTTTTAAGAGTGAAATTGGGTCAAAATCAATGTCCGGTTGGGGGTTGGCCAAAGCAAGTTCTATTTGGCGGAGCCGCGGCTCGAGGGCGCGGGCCCGGAGTTGTTGAATGCCACTGGCGGCGACCTTGGCGGGGTCGTCCAGTTCAAGGGCGTTGAAGATGAGGGTGGCGACCAAGGTGCGTTCCTCCGGGGTCTCAAGGAGGGCGTCGAGGTGCTCGCGGCCGGGCCAACTGTTTTGCTCGAACTCGGCGAGGACGCGGTTGAGGAGCACGCCGGCGAGGTGACCGAGATCGATCCAAGAATGGGGAATGGCGGCGGAAAGCGGGCGGCCGAGTTGCTCGTGATTGAGGCAGAGCATCAGCAAGTGATGTTCCGCCGTGTCGGTCATGAGGACTCCCGATGGAGCCGCCGGGGGTGGGGCGGGGCGGGCGGCGGCTTGGCGGCTTTGGCGGCTGAGGGCGGTCTGAAAATCGGCGGCGAGGGCGGGCAGGGGCAAGCGGAGATGAATCGCGATTTCGGATAAGAACTGGGAGCGGGCGACCTGGCTTTCGGCGGCGGAGATGAGCTCGTAGAGAGTTTGGGCGGCGCGGGTCTTTTGCTCCGAGGTTGCGGCGGCTGGGTCGGGCAGGGTGGCGCGACACGCGAAGGCCATGGCGCTTTGGGCGCCACGACGAACTTCGTCGTAGGCGGGCAGACCGCGCTCAAGAAAGAGCAGATCGGGGTCGAGTTTGGCGGCGCCGGCGAGCGTGAGGAAACGCACTTCGAGGCTGGCTTTGAGCGCCATCGGGAGAAAGCGCAGCGCGGCTTTTTGGCCGGCGCTGTCGCTGTCGAAGAAGCACTCGACCTGCGTGTGGTAACGCCGGAGCAACACGAGCTGGCCTTCGGTGATGGAGGTGCCTTGGGGCGCGATGGCGGTTTTTAGGCCGACGGACCAGCACCGCAGGGCGTCGAGTTGACCTTCGACGATGACGAACGGCTTGCCCTCGGCGACGTGCGAGCGGGCGCGGTCGAGGTTGAAAAGCAGGTTGCTCTTGATGAAAATCGGCGTCTCGGGGGAGTTGACGTATTTGGCCTCGCGGGCGGGGTCGTCGGCGGGGGTGAGCTCCGTCTGGCGGGCGGTAAACGCGACGACGCGGCCCTGGTGGTCGCGGATGGGAATCATGAGCCGGCCGCGAAAGCGCGGGCGGAGGGCGGGCGCGGTGAGGAGGGCGCCGTCGGAGATAAAGAACAGGCCGCACTGGCGCAGGGCGTCCTCGGAGAATTTTTTGCGCAGCAGATACGCGCCGAGGCCGCTGCCGGTGGCGTCGGCCGCGCCGATTTTGAATTCGTCGGCGAGCTCGAGCGGGAACCGGCGTTGCTCGGACCAGAGTTTACGGAAAAATTCCCCGGTGACGTCGTGGGCCTTGAAGGCTTGGTGAAGGTGCTCGGCGGCCTGTTCGTGGAGGTCGTAGATTTCTTGGCGGAGGGAGCGTTCCTCGCGGGAAGGACCGCCGGAGCCCTCCTCGTATTCGATCGGAATGTTGAAACGTTGGCCGAGGGCCTCGATGGCCTCGGTAAAACTGAGCTGCTCGGTTTCGCGGACGAAAGTGATGGCGTCGCCGGCCTTGCCGCAGCCGAAGCATTTGAAAAATCCTTTGTCGGTATCGACGTTGAAGGACGGAGTTTTTTCGTTGTGGAACGGGCAAAGACCCTTGAGCCGGGCCCCGCCGGCTTTTCGGAGCGTGACGACGCGGGCAACCACATCGGCGAGATTCACGCGCAACTTTAGGTCGCGGACGCAGCTGGGTTTGATGGCGGGCATGGAGCTTTAAACAAAAGAGGAGCGAGTGATACCCCTCTACTAAAGGGCGCGACGAACGCAGAAGAATGCACTTTCAACCGCGAAAGGGGGCTGTCAAGTTTCACACTCTTTCGAAGAAACTTTGCCCGGCCATGGGCGACCTATCATAACACATGCACCGTCTTTCGCTCCTTATTTTGGGATTCGCCAGCTTGTTGCCCGTCGCTTTGCGCGCGCAGGCCGCCACGACGCCGCCGGCAGCTGCCGCGAATCCGCCGGGCGCGTTGGCCAAGGCTCCGGCGGTGCCGGCGGCGCCGATGGCGCCGATTTGGGAAGCGCGATTGAGCAGCTTCGACGACTACGCCTATGAAGCGAAAGTGGAGGCGTTGATCTTGGCGTTTGAGCAGTCGAGCGGGCGCAAGCTGATGCCGGGCGAAAAGAAAAAAGTCGGGCTGAAAATCTATACCGATTCAGGCGCCGGGATGGCGACGCCGTTGCCGCTGGTGCGCGCGGTGATCCGCTCGCTGGTGAAGCGCGGATTTGAGAACAGCGACGTGTTTCTCGTGGGCCTGAACCAACTGCGGCTGCGCATGACCGGCTATCTGCCCTCGCTGGTCACCGGTGAGACGCCGTTTAAGGGCAACAAAATCTACGTGCTGGAATCGGGGCGTTATTATGACCCGGAGTGGTTTTACGACAGTCCGTTGCCGCAGCGGTTTGATCCGATCTTTGCCGCCGCGCAGACGAAGGATTTCGCAAACGACTCCTCGAAGGACGAAGACCGAAAGAGCTTTTTAGCGACGCCGTTATTTTTTGACGCGGATTTTTGGATCAACCTGCCGGTTTACACGGATCATCCGATCCTTGGCATCAACGGGGCTTTGGTGAACGCGACGCTGTGGAACGCCTCGAACACGGCGCGTTTCTTCCGCTCGCCGGCGAATGCACCGGCGGCGGTGGCCGAGATGAGCGCGATTCCCGAGCTGCGGCAGACGTGGGCGTTTACGATCACGAGCCTCGAACATTACCAGTTCATCGGCGGGCCGTTTTTCAATTCACTCTACAGCAAGTCGGAGCCGCTGCTGTGGTTGAGCACGGACCCGGTGCTGCTCGACTCGTTGATGCGGGCCAAGATCGATGCGGCGCGCAGGCGGGGCGGGTTTGAGCATATCTCCGAGGAGATTCGCACGCTTGAGTTCGCCGAGATCCTCGGGGTGGGGTCCACGCGGATCAAGCGGGCGGAGATGATCGAGGTGAAGTGAGCGGGCCGCGGGGGTGCGGGAGTGGTCCCGCGGTCGTTACGGTTTCCGGGCGGCGAGCATGAGGGCGCTGCCGTGGATGTTGGGGTGTTGCTCGACGCGAAAATCGGTGAAGCCGAATTTTTCCAGCGCGCCGACGATCTCGGACTTTTCCATCCAATAGCTGTAAACTTCTCCGCCGCCGCAAAAGCCTTTCCAGTCGAGCGAGGGGCCGTAGTTGAAACGGTGCACGGTGTGTGGGTAGCCGGCGTGTTCCATGGGCAAGGCTTCGGAAAATTTTGCGCCGGGCACGGGATTTTTGGCGACGAACTCCGGATCGTAGAAGACGGTCCACAGATAAATCGCGCGGCTGCGGCGGGCGAGGAGTTCGAGCAGTTCGACGGGATTGGTGAGGTGGTAGAGAATGCCGCAGGCGACGGTGATATCGAAGACGCGGTCGGTGGCGTGCAGGTAGGAGAGCACGTCGCCGAGGAGAAAGCGGGTCTTGCTGCTCATCCCAAAGGTTTCCTTGGCGATGAGGCACTTCAGGTAAGCGCGGGTGTTGGCTTCTACGGCGGTGACGCTGGTGGCGCCGAGTTTGTCGATCAGGTAAGTGTGGGCGCCTTCGAGCGGGCCGAGTTCGAGGACGTCGCGGCCGGTGAAGCCGCCGGCGAGGCCCATCTCGTTGAAGCGATCGTGGGTCCACTGGATGCGCGGGTCATCGAAAAGAGGCGTTGCCCCGGCTTTGAGCTCGGGGCGGCTGGCGGGGGGAGACGAGGACCATTCGCCGGCGAAGACATCGAGGGCGTTTTGATCGGAGGGCGGGACGCCGAAGTAGTGTTTGAAGTCGGACATGGCTCGAAGGGAGGAAGAGAAGCTGAGGGTTGAGAGCGGAGAGTTGAGCGCCCGATCGGCGGAGAGCGGAGTGGCCGGGGGCAGCCGCGCCCCCACGGGGTTAGTCCGGCATTTCGTAGACCTCGATCAGGCCGATGCCGGTGCCGTCGTCGAGACCGCTCATTTGGGCGGTGTAGTTGCCGGGTGGGAGTGTGATGAGCATGACGGCGTCGAGGCCGGTGGAGGGGAAGGTGCCGCGGACTTCGCGCAGGGCGAAGGCGCCGACGCGGTTGGCCGCGGCGCGGAGGGAAGCTTGGGCGGAGGCGGGAGAATCCCAGTCGTCGAGCTCGCGGAGCAGGGTGTCGCCGCGAAAGATTTTCAGATAGGGATCGCGCAGGGCGCCGGCGAGATTGAACGGGGCGTTGAGGAGGGTGGGCCCGATGGCGCGGATGAGAAACGTCTTGGGCCCTGGGCCGCTGACGAGAAAGCCGGCGATGATAACATCGGCTCCGGTGCCGACGAAGCCGCGGCTGGCGAGGTTGGCGAGTTTGAGGGCAGGATTGAGGGGGCTGTCGGTGTCGTAGGCTTCGAGGATGATGACCCCGGTGGAGTTATTCGGGCTGCTGACGAGGGCGGTGTAATTGCCGGGATTGAGCGTGGTGAGAATGACGGCATCGCGGGAGCCGGGGGCGAGGGCGAAGGCGCCGACGCGGGCGGTGATCGCGGCGATGTTGGCGGCGGAGGTGGTGGTCTGCTGTTCCCAATTGTCGTTGGCGCCGAGATCGGCTCGGTCTGCGGATTTGAGGGTGAGAATCGGGTCGGCGAGACGGCCGGGGACATTGAAGGCGGCGAGGCCGGGACCGACGGCGCGGAGGAGCACCTGTTTGGGTTTCGAGCCGGAGATGGAAAAGCCGACGATCATGGCGTTGGCGCCGGTGCCGGCGACCCCGCGGGTCGCGACGTTGACGAGCTGGGTCGAGGGCGAGACGGCGACGGGATTAACCGTGAGTGTGACGGTGTTGCTGTTCACCGTTTCGTCGGGCGTGGAGGCGGAGAAGAAGTAGCGGCCGGCGTCGCCGAGTTGGGCGAGATTGAAATCGAGGCGCGTGGAGTTGTTGATGGTGAAGAGCGGTTCGAAAGTGGCGGCACCGGTGGGCGCAAAATACCAAGTGTAGTCGTAGAGAGTGGAGCCGAGCACCGTGGCAGAGTCGTTGACGGCGACGGAGAGGCGCGCGGTGCCGGTGACGTTGACGGTCGCGGAAGTGGGCTGGGTGGTGATGACCGGACGTGCGATCGCGGTCCCATAAAGGGCGGCGGCCCCGGTGCGGTCGTCGGCGGCGAGGGTATCGAGGTTACCGATGGTGCTGTTCATGACCGCGGCGACAGCTTGAGCGGGGACGGCCTGATCCGGATGGTTGAGGCCGAGGATGTGGCCGAACTCATGGATGAGGACACGGCGCAGATCGATGGCGGCGCGGCCGGCCCCGCGGTAGGAATTCCAACTCTTGGTGGTGCTCACGAGCACGTCGGCCTCGGTTTTCCGAAATGCGGTGGACGAAAGCGTGATCGCGAGCGTGCGGTCGTCGAATGGATCGCCGTAAACGGTGGTTGAAAAGAGGATGTTATTGACGCGGTTGCCGAACGCGGCGGTGGTGACGGTGCTCTCGTTCGAGGTGAATTGGACCCGGGTTAGATGGGGGTTCCACTCGTTGAGCGCGGCGGTGGCGACGGCGTTCCAAGAGGCGGAGTTGTCGACGAGGGGGAGCGACGGACTCGCGGGGCGGGTGGCGTCGAGTTGCAGGCGCAACGGGATCGTGCCCGACGGCCAGGAATTTCCGACCAGATCAAAGGCGTGGCCCAGCGGTGCACCGAGGATCGTGAGGACGAGACCCAGCCAAAAAGCGTCGAGACCAGCGCGGGACACGATGAAGGTAGGCTCAGGGAACGGCCGGGACGGTGGGGCCGGTGACGGCGCGGGAGATGCGGGTCTCGAAGTCCTCGGGCGACAGGGCGCGGGCGGGAGACTTTAGGCGGGCGACGACATCGGAGCCGGCGAGCGGAAGGACGACTTCCTCAGGGTCTTCGAGCGGGGTGCGGTTTTCGCGGGCAACATAGTCGCGCTGGGTGGCGGCATCGCGAAGAATGCGGTAGCGGCCGTGGCCGGCGGCGATCAGCGGGCAGTAGGTTTTGCCGTTGCGGGCGACGAAGAGGATCTCGCGATCCCCGAGCGAGAAGGCCGGCATCCCGGGAATGGAGAGCGTGTCGGGGCCGACGGTGCCGCCGAGGAATACGAGCGTAAGGGTGCCGGCTGCGGGGGTGACGCCCTTGAGGGTGCGAACAACCTCAAAGGTGACGTAGGTGCGGATCGGACGGCCGGGGGAGTCGTCGTCGTGGGCGGAGCGGAGGGCGGTGACCTCAGCGCGCACGATGGATTCGGATTCGGCCACCAACTCGGCGAAGGTGGGCGGGATGACGGAGAGGGCGCGGGCGGTGGGCGCGGCGAAGAGGCAGAGGCAGACGAAGGGGAGAAGGAGGGAGGGAGAGAGGGAGCGCATGGAGGTGGCGTGGGGGCGGTTGCTGCACATGGGCGGGACGCCCATGCCACCGCGGACCCACGGGATCAGGCGGGGTTTCGCTTTTTCCAGGACACGACGATTTGCCGAATGGTTTCTTCGAGGGATTGGGTAATGGCCCAAGCCGGGTAGTGGGCGCGCATTTTGCGCAGGTCGCTATAGTAGCAGATGTGATCTCCGGCGCGGTTCTCGTTTACGTAGGTGTGGACTTGGGCTTTGCCGGTAAATTTCTCCGCGATCTTAAAGGCTTCGAGGATGGAGGTGCTGTTGGCCTTGCCGCCGCCGAGATTGTAGACCTCGCCGGGACGTGGGGCGGCGACGAAGGCGGCCATGAAGCGGGCGACGTCGAGGGAGTGGATATTATCGCGGACCTGTTTGCCCTTGTAACCGAAGACGCGGTATTCGCGGCCCTCGAGGTTGCATTTTACGAGGTAGGAAAGGAAACCGTGGAGCTCGACGCCGGTGTGGTTGGGGCCGGTGAGGCAACCGCCGCGCAGGGCGCAGGTGGGTAAATTAAAATAGCGGCCGTATTCCTGGACCATGACATCGGCGGCAACTTTGCTGGCGCCGAAGAGCGAGTGTTTCGACTGGTCGATGGTAAACGTTTCGGCGATGCCCTCGGCGTAGGCGGGGTCGGCGTAGTCCCAGCGCGTGGCGAGCTCGGTGAGGGCGATGCGGTTGGGGGCGTCGCCGTAGACCTTGTTCGTCGACATGTGGACGAACGGGGACTCGGGCGCTGCTTGGCGGGCGGCTTCGAGGAAATTGAGAGTGCCGACGGCGTTGGTGTCGAAGTCGTCGAAAGGGATGGCCGCGGCGCGGTCGTGGGACGGTTGCGCGGCGGTGTGGACAATGACGGATGGCTTGACCGTCTTGACCAAGGCCAGGACGCCGGCGCGGTCCCGGATATCGAGCTCGTGGTGAACGAAGCCGGGCAGGTCGGCGGCGAGGCGGTTTTGATTCCAGCGGGTATCGCCGGAGGGGCCGAAAAAGACGGCTCGCTGGTTGTTATCGACGCCATGGACGGTGTAGCCGAGTTCGCGGGCGAAGTAGACGCAGACCTCGGAGCCGATGAGGCCGGAGGAGCCGGTGACGAGCAGGGTTTTGGACATGGGCTTTTGAAAAATTACAGAGGACCGAAGCGGGACTTGGCCCAGGCGACCAGCCAAGTGAGGGGGTCGCGGAACATGCGGATTTTTTTCCCCTCCTTGAACGAGCGCGAATTGTAGCTGATCGGAATCTCGATCGGGCGGTGGCCGGCGCGGATGAGCTTGATCAGAAGTTCCCAGTCGAGATCGAAGCGGTTGCACGTGAGCGTGATTCCTTGCAGCGCGTCGCGGCGGAAAATTTTATACATCGTGAAAGGATCCTTGAGCCAAATGCCGAGGGAGATGTCGATCAACAGGGTGAACGTCCAGTGGGCGGAGTTGAGGATAAAGGCGTGGAGCGGTTGGTCGTTGAAACTCCGCATGGCGAAGCCGTCGCCGGGGTTGTGGCGTGAGCCGAGCACGAAGGTGTGCGTGCCGGCGGCGAGCGGGAGGAGAAGTTTCTCGTAGTCGTCGAGGGAGTATTCGAGATCCGCGTCTTGAATGAGGATGAATTCACCGGTGGCGCGGGCAAGCGCGTTGCGGACGGCGTGGCCTTTGCCGCGAGGTTTATCCTCGAAGATGAGCGTAACCCGGGGCTCGGCGCGGTAGGTCTCGACGATCGCGCGGGAGCCATCGGTGGAGTTGCTTTCGACGAAGATGAGCTCGAGGTCCCAGCCGGCGACCGTTTTGGCCACAATGGCGTCGAGGGCGGTGCGGAGCGTCGCGGCCTCGTTGAAGATGGGCACGATCACCGAGAGCGTGCGGTGCGGCAGAGGAAGCGGGACGGGCGCGTTTGACGACATGACGGAGGGTGATTTAGAGAAGCGATTTTGTGGCGCAAGGCATTGCGGAGACGCCGTAGGCGAGGTCAATGAGGCGGACCAGCGGGGGGAGTTTCAACGCGATGCGGGCGAGTCGGCGGCGGCCGGGATGGACGAGGCTTTTGATGACTTTGAATTTCACCACACCCGAGTAGCGCACGTGGTGAGGGAGCAGGCCGTGGCGTTTGTAGATCGTGCGCAGGCAACGGGGATTGAAGATGCCCACGTGAATTTCCGGCAGGTAGTAGCGGTTGGCTAGGCCGGTGCGGCGAGCAACGGGGCAATCGTTGTTGCCGGTGGTCAAAAGCAGGAGGCCACCGGGTCGGAGCAGGCGCGCCGCGAGGGCGATGACGGGATCGGGATATTCGACGTGTTCGATGACCTCGATGAGACTGATGACGTCGAACTGGTTGTCGGGCAGGGCTCGGATGGCGTCGAGATTTAGGATGCGGAAACCGTCGCGGGTGCGCAGGAGATTGGCGTAGGATCCAACATCATGTCCCGTGACTTCGACGGGTCTGGCGCGGCCGGACACGGAGAGAGTTTTGCGGGCGGAGAGAAACTTGAGCAGGCCGCCGGCACCGCAACCGAAGTCGAGCCACCGGAGAGGTGAATCCGAGTTGGGGGTGGCGGAGAAATAGACGGACGCGAGACGGATAAGGTCGTCGAACTCAAGGACGCGATCGGTCGCGCGGTAGTCGGCGTATTCGGAGGCGTAGTCGACGTAGGGGTCGGGACCGCGGCCGCGGTAGTAGTCGTCGTTGTAGATTTCATAGCCGGCGAATGGATCGACGAAGAGATATCCGCAGGTGGCGCAGCTGAGGTAGGCAAAATCCTGGGTGATGAAAGTGCCGCGCTTTGAGCCGCGGGAACGCACGGCGGCGGAGCCGCAGCAGCGGCAAACGGGCCGGTCTGCGACGGGCCTCATGCGTGGCGCTCGGCGCGGCTGGCAGAGGCGGCGGCGGACCGTTCGGCGCGACGAACGAGGTAGCAAGAACCCGCCAAGAGGATCAGGCCGAGCCCGGCGAGATTGAGCGAGAGGGTGAAGCGACGGGGGCGATAGGTGAACTCGATGCGATACGAGCCGGCAGAGGGGATGACGACGCCTTTGAAGGCGTGGTTGACGCGTAGATAATCTACGCGCCGGTCGTTAAGAGTGACGCGGAAATCGCGATCCAACCACGCCTCGGTGAGCACCACGAGGCCGGGTCCGGCAGCGTCGATTTCGAGCGCGGTGGTGTTGGTGGTAAGCCGGTAGTTGCGGGCGGGAGTGACCGTGCGACCGGCGAGTTTGGTGGGGATT
Source organism: Opitutus sp. GAS368 (assembly GCA_945882935.1). GTDB lineage: Bacteria > Verrucomicrobiota > Verrucomicrobiia > Opitutales > Opitutaceae > Tous-C4FEB. Next base: position 25,315 of record CAMCWW010000021.1, on the reverse strand, counting down.
TCGCTGCGAAAGAGCGGATCATTGCTCTGCATGGCGGCGAAGGGACGGCCGTCGCCCGAGGCGATGAGTTGGGCGAAGTCTTTGGGGGTGGCGTAGGGGGCAAGGCGGTCGGTGAAGAAGGCGCGAGGCCAAGAGGTTTCGCTGCGGTAGACGTCGAGGTCGCCGATGAAGACGGGCGTCAACTGAGCGCCGAGCAGGCCTTGGTTGCTCCGGTAGTCGAGGTAGTGGCGGACGTTGAGAACGTCGTAGAAACGATGCAGCGGAGAAAATTTTGAAAACTCCTGATAGAGGCGCCAATCCCAGATGCGTTCGAAGCCGCAGGCTTCAATCAGTTCCCGGAAGCGGGGGTTGACCAGGGCATCCGGGCCGTGAATGCCCTCGAGGCGGTAGACGCCATTCCATCCCGGGAAAAAGTTGCCCTGAAAACCGAACGCGCGGCTGGGTTCGGCTTTTTGGTCAGCCCGCAGGGCTCCGATTGCGGGAGATTTGGCGTGGAAATCGGCGCGGACCATCGGGGCGACGACTCGGCCCTCAAAGCCGACTCCGGCGTGCCAACCGTGGCGCCAGAGCATGACGGTGAGGCAGGTGGCGGCGATGAGCACGGTCGCAGCCGAGGGGCCCCGGGTGAGGATGCGACGTGAGACGAGCATGAACCCAACGGCGGCGACGAGGAGGACCAGCAAGCTGCCCCAGACGAACGGGCTGTAGGGGAGCGTCTGGCCCCAGTGCAGGTAGGAAAATGTGCTGCGCTGGATGGTCTGGCGGTGGGCGATGTAGGGAAAAACCAAGGCGAATAATAAGAGGCTGGCGATGGCGAGATCGCCGCGACCCTCGGGCCGTGCGAGGCGAGTGGACGCAGCGGCGAAACCGACGCCGGCCAGAACGATCAACAGCAAAACGAGGCCAACGCCGAAGGAGTTATCGATGTGTGAAACGTTACCGAGGAACGGGAGTTGGGCTATCCAGAGTGGCGGAATTAGACCGAAGACGATCGACGCCGGGAGCGCGGTCGCGAGAGCGAGACCGAGGACTAGTCGATTTCCGACGGCGCCGCGTAAGTAGACCAGAAAAGCGAGCACGCCGGTAAGCACGAGAAAGTTAGCCGAAGGATTGTAGACCGTCTCGTTCACCCAGAATGGGCGCAGCAGAATTTCGTCGAAGAAACCCAAACCGAGACTCGGGGGCAGTTGGAACGCGGTGGGGACGTTGTAGCCGGTGTAGGAGTTTTTCAGCGCATCGAGAAAGGTGAGCCAGACCGGAGCCGACAGGCAGATGAGAATTATCCCGGCCGCGCCGGCGAGACCGACGCGCAGCATGCGCTCCCGTGGGGCGAGGGACGAGACCAGCAGAGCGCAGGCTCCGGCGAAGTTGAGCGTAAGCAGCAACATGTAAGACTCCTTCACCGTGCCGCTATTCATGAGGGTCCAGCTGGCGAGGACGAGCGCGGCCGACCAGCGGGCGGCGCCGGTCCATTGTGGAGCTGAGGCCATCCGCAACCAAGCGTAGAGCACCCACGGCGCGTAGCAGAAACTGAAAAATGCCGGGTGGTTCAGCCGGAATGGAAAAAAGCCCACGAAGTTGGCGGCGAAGGCGACGAGTAACGCGGCGGGCAGATGGCTGGTGAGACGCAGCACGCAAAGCCCAAGGCCGCAGGCCAGCAGCCACTTTGCGGCGAGATATTTGATGTCCCACGCCCACGTCGCGCCATTGGCTGCGATCACGAAAAAATGCAACGGGTCGCCGAACATCGATTGACCTTGGCCCAAAAGGACGGTGCCTGCGGAGTTGTAGCGGTTCCAGAGTGGGAGCTCTCCGTCGCGGAAAAGCGCATCGTGCTGGAGCATGGAGAGCGGGATATGTTGCCACATAATCGCGCCGATATCGGCTCCCGAGTGCGCCCCGACCGTGCGGTCGCGATAACCGGGGAGCGTGGGGAAGTCCTCGTAAAGAAGCAGGGTGCCGTTGTTGGGCGCGACGATGCTCTTACCGAAAAAGATAACCGGGTAGCTGCTGGCGACGACGGCGATGACCGCGCCGATTACGACGGCGCGGGCCGGGCGGGCGGCGAGCCAAGTCCACCCGCTTCGGCAGCGATCGATGGCACGACGGAACAACCCAACCAGACTCAGCAGAACAACCCAGGTGGGCAACGCCCGCAGGCCGAGGGCGCGAAGATTTTCAGAGAGGCTGGACTGAAGCGTGAAAGGAGCCGCGACTTTCAATCCCAAGATGGGATCGATTGCAGCCGGCTCAGTCACGAGTTCGAGGGTTTCGCCTTGGACGGATCGGGTCGCGATTTGGTTTTCAGGGACGAAATCGTCCGGGGCGAAACGGCGCACCACCCGGCCGTCGGCTTGGCGGATGACAGCGTCCTTCAAGGTGATTTTTCCGGCGCGATCGAGCGGGTCGAAGCGGAAGCCGCGATAGTCGCCGGCGGGAAGGGGGAAGCTCAGGACCTGCGGCGCGGTTCCGCCGACGAGGCTTGCGCGCGCCGAGTCGGCTTCGTTGATCCCGCGGCCGACATCGAAGAAAAACTGGGGCAGAGCAGCGGTGGCATTCGTGGCGGTGACCTCGAAACGGAACTGGGCCTTGATCGGAGCGGCGAAGGGCAGAAACGGAATCGTGACTACGATGCTGAAGAGAGCGGCGGCGAGGAGGGTGGGCAGCGACAATAGGGACTTCATCCGGAAGGGTGAAGTGTCGGGGAAGCGGCGCGGGCGCGACAAGGAATTATCTCTCCGCCGGCCGGCGGCGAGAAAGGGCGTGGGTGGGCCAGTGGGGAGGGCGACCGTGGGGTGCTAGGCTTGGGGCGTGGCGGCCACGACGACGTACGAGATCGCGGGTGAACCCGCTCCTACAAAAAAGGCCGCCCGGTGAGGGGCGGCCTTGGAGGACGGCGGTAGCCGTTTAGAACTTATACTTGAGGGTCAGCTCGGCGCGGATCGGAAGATCGGCGACGATGGACTCGTTGCCGTAGACGGCGTTGGGCGCGCTCCAGTTTTTTTGGTCGGTGGCATTGATGACCGCGAGGCGGACCTCGTATTCCTTGGTGGAGTAGAACCCGGTGACATCGAGTGTGTATTGCGCCGGAATCACGAGGGTGCCGACGACGTTGTTGAGGATATCGCTGGTGGCGACGATACCGCCGGTGAGGCCGAAGCCGTTGGTGAATTTGTAGGTGGTATTCGCGTTGAAGAGATTCCGCGGCACGCCTTGGCGGCGATAGTCTTTGCCGGGGGCGAGGATGAAGAAGCGGCTAAGGGGCGAGGTGAGCGAGGTATTGCCGACATCGAACTCGGCGCCGTTGACGATGGAGTCGAGGTAGGAGTAGCCGAACGTGGCGTAGAGATTCTTGGTGGGCTGGTAGTTCACTTCGACTTCGAAACCCTTCGTCTCGAATTTGCGGGTGGAGCGGTCCTGCTGGAGCTGCTCGCGGTTTTGTTGGAAGATCGCGCCGCCGATGAAGCCCTTGCCGCCGCCGAAGGAATACTTGGCTCCGGCTTCGGTGAGGATCGCTTCGCCGCGGAGGGCGGCGTTGGAGAAGTTGCGGTTGCCGCCGGTGGTGAAACCGCCGCCGTTACCGACCGCGCCGACCGGATTTTGGCTGTAGTTGTAGGTGACGTAGGTGCCGAGGTCTTTCGAGACCTTGTAGCTGGCGCTCAGATTGTAGTTGGGCAGGCCGACGATGACGCTGTCACCGGGCAGGAAGCCGGCGAAGTCGCGGTATTTGATCGAGATGAGGTCGACGCGGGCGCCGGCATCGAGGGTGAGCTGGTCGTTCACCTTGTAGCTATTCTGGCTGAAGGCGGAGGTGGTAAAGACTTTCGATTCGCCGGAGTCGCCGTTGTCGGGCGTGTAGTAGCGGCCGGGCCAGCCGGGGACGGGAGCTTGCGTGAACGGGCTGGGCGAGTTCACCGAGTTGAAGTAGCTGATGAAATTGTGGTCTTTCGTCAGGTCCCAGACGTTGGCGGGTTCGTTGAAGAAATCGTTGAACGCAGACACGTATTGGTAACGCAGGCCGATGCCGGAGTTGCTGGAGAAGGCGCCCTTGGTGACGCGGAACTCGGTGCGATTCTCGAAGCTCCAGCTTGGGTCGATGATCTCGGAGTAGGAGTAGGACGACAGGGTGCTGCGGCGGACGTAGCGGAGGAAGCTGTTGTTGCCCATGGAGAAATCGGGCGACGGGGTGAAAGTCTGGATCGCTTGGCCGTTGTAACTGAAGCCGAAGGAGTGGTCGCCGGGTTTCAGCGAACGGTTGCTGCGGTCAATCTTAACGGTAGGTCCGACGGCGATGCGGTTGACGGCGGGGAAGCCGGAAACAACCCAGCGGGAATTCTGTGGATCGGAGATCGGGGCGGGCGTGCCGGCGACGACGTTAATATTGGAGAACGTGATCGGAGCACCGGTGGAGTCCCGGTAGCCGAGAAACGCGCCGCCGGAGAAATTGGGCGCCGGATTGTTATTCACGCCGGTGATGTAGTTGCCGTTGTCGATGAGATCTTGGGTGACGCGGTTGATGCCGAAGTTCTCGACGTAGTCGCCGTAGAAGGCTTCGGAGTTCACGAAGATCTCATACTTGTCGCTCGCGCGGTGCGTCAGGGCGGCGTAAAGGGCCTGCGTGTTCTTGTGGCCATCGACGTAGTAGCTGCCGGACTGTTCGCCGGAGTAGCTGACGCGGTAGGCGGTCTTGGCATCGACGGGAACGTTGTAGTCGGCGGTCCAGCGGAACTGTTCATAGGATCCGGCGGTGACGGAGACGCTGCCCCTGCGGCTGTCGAAGGAGGGGCGCTTGGTCACGTAGTCGGCGTAGCCACCGACGTATTGGGAGGCGCCGTAGACGGCGGTGGCAGGACCCTTGACGATGTTGACCGATTCGACCGAGTTGAAGTTCACGGGCATGCCGTTGCCGTTGCTCGAAAGACCGATGCGCATGCCGTTCGAGTAAGTGTCGGCAATTTGCGTGCGGATGTCGGGGGTGGTGGGAGCGCCGAAGTTGCTCCGGGTGTAGGAGCTGGCGGTGAGTTTGGAGAAGTCGCGCACATCTTGGATGTTGATGGCGGTGAGCTGCTCGCGGGAGATGATGGTGACGTTGCGCGGGGTATCGAGAATGCTGCGGTCGAGACCGAAAACGGAGTTAAACGGGCGCGAAGTCGGGACGATCTGTTGTTCGATCGGCACGTCATTGACCTCGAATTTTTCCATTCGCACGGCGTCGTCTTTGGGGGCGGCGGTGGGCGCGGGGGCGGTTTGGGCCGATAGGGACCCGGAGAGGCCGGCTGCCGTGAGAACGGCGAGCAGGGCGTGGAGTTTGGATTTGATCATGGTTTGGTTCATACGTGAGTGGTGAATGGGAAGCAGACCATGTGCCATGCCCTCGGCTTATTTTGCGACATCTGCGGGCGGGCCCGGGGCAAAAAAGCCCGGCGAAAAGACGGGGCTGGGCGGAAGGAATAATCGGAAATCAGGCCGGTTCGAAGAGGGGAAGCTGTTGCATGCCGGGAACGGTGACGAGGCCGCGGTCGGTGATGCGGATCTCGGGGATCACGGAGAGCGGGATCAGATTGAAGCCCATGTAGGGCAAAGTGCAGCCGGCGGCGACCCAAGCTTTTTTGAGCTTGGTAGTTTCCTTGGCCACGGCGGTGGCGCGGAGATCGGAGATGAGGCCGGCGACGGGGAGGGCGACTTGGGCGAGGACCTTGCCGTCGCGCACGACGCAGACGCCGCCGCGGAGTTTTTTGACGGTGGCGAGGGCGAGCTGGAGGTCGGCCTCGTTGGTGCCGGCGAGGATGATGTTGTGGGCATCGTGGCCGACCGAACTGGCGACGGCGCCGGCCTTGAGGTTGAAGTCTCGGAGCAGACCGTGGGCGACGGCGCCGGACTTACCGTGGCGCTCGACGATCGTTACGAAGCACAGGCGATGCTGGGTGAAGAGATCGGCCCACGTCTCGCCGGGCTTCGGGGCGAGCGCGACTTTTTCGTGGAAGAGGATGATGCCGGGGAGGGCGGTGCGGATGGCGTTGGCGGTGACGGGAGCGGTCGGGAGCGCGGGGGTGAGGGTGAGCTTTTTGGCGGGGAGCTTGACCGTCTGGTAGGCGGCGTGGGGGTAGCGGTAGCGTTTTGAAAGGGCGCGATCGAGCAGCGGCGTGATCTTGCGGTTTTTGACGACGAGTTCGCCGCCATACCACGTGCATTGGGGCTCGAGGGCGTCGTTGAGCAGGACGATGTCGGCCCGGCGGGCCGGAGCGAGGCCGCCGATCTCGCCGTCCATCCCGTAGCGGGTGGCGGGGTGGAGGGAACCCAAGCTCCATGCCGTTGTGGGTTTGAGACCGGCGACGACGGCTTGGCGGGCGACCCAGTCGAGGCCGAAGAGGAAGAGATCATCGGCGTCGCGGTCATCGGTGCAGACGCAGACGCGCTTGGGGTTGGCGCCAAGCTCGGTGACGGTCTTGATCGCGTGCGGGAGCGAGTGCCAAGGAGTCGTGGGCGGGCCGCCGCGGAGGAAGATCCAAACGCCGGCTTCCAAGAAATCGTCGCCGATCTCGCGGTCGATGGCCTCGTGGGTGTCGGTGATGCCGGAGGCAGCGCCGGCGGTGACGAATTCGCGGCCGTAGATGTGGCCGCAGATGGGGCGGCCGCGTTTAAGGGCGGCGGCCATGATCGCGTGGCTGCGTGGGTCGCCCATGGCGACTTGGACGAAGTCCATTTTCTCGCCGAGGGCCACGGCCTCCGGGTAGCGGTCGAAGAGCTGACCGATTTTGGCGGCGGTGAGGTCGCCGCCGGCGGTTTCGAATTGGGGCGAGGTCGCGGGCACGGTGGAGGGGACCGTGAGGAAAATGGAGAGCGGGGCTTGGCGGGCGTCCTCCAACATCCACTCGATGCCGGCGGAGTCGCAGACGTTGCCGATTTCATGGCTGTCGCAGAAAATCGTCGTCGTGCCGTTGAGCAGAGCGCCCTCGGCGTAGGCGCACGCGGTCATCATCGAGCTCTCGATGTGGATGTGCGGATCGACGAGGCCGGGGGCAAGGATACCGCCGGCGGCATCGAAGAATTTGGCGCGGGCGAGCTTCGGGAACAGCTTTTTGGCGGTGCCGGCGGGTTTGACGGCGGCGATGCGGCCGGCCTTCAGCCAGATCTCGCGGTCGGCGTGGAGGCGCTCGGTGTAAGTCGAAAGCAGTCGCGCGCCGGTGAGGACAAGATCGGGGAGTTCGCGGCCCATCGCGACCGCGGCGAGGGTGCGGGTGAGAGTGTGGAGCGGGGCGACGGAGAAACGGGTAAGGGACATCTTAAGGTTGAGAGTTGAGCGATGAAGGTTGAGCGATCGGAAGCGGTCGGCGGAGGACGAGGGCGACGGTGGACAAAAGCAGGGCGAGGGCCAACGCGAGCGTGGCGAGGAGTTGGCCGTTTTTCGTGAGTTGCAAGGCCCAATAGGAGCCGGAGGCCAGCTCGATGGGTTCGGAGAAGGCGAGCCAGCGAGCGGAGTCGGGGGTGTGGGCGTGGATCACGAAAGCGCCGGCGGGAGCGCGGACGTAAGCGGCCCGCCACGTGTCGCCGGGAGTCTGGTCGGGGACGATCGAGACGAGAGGAATGCCGGTGGCGGCGTCGCGCAGTTCGAGGGTGGTGCCCGGGGTGCCGGCCGCGCCGGCGGTCTCAAATTTTAACCAAGCACCCAAAGGAGCCCGAATGGGGGCGCTGGTGAACTCACGGGGGTTGGAGGCGGCGTCGGCGGCGAAGGAGCCCCACGTTTGACGATAGATCAGCGGATGGGTGGATGGAGAAAGCCCGGGGGCAGGAGGGTGGAGACTCTTCGGATCGGACGGGGTGAAGGTGGAACGCCCAGCGGTGATGGGCAGGGGCGGTCGGACCGTGGCCGGCATCACGGCGCGGAGGGCGGGGATGCCGATGCGAACAAGAAATGAGCCGGCGCCGGGGTAGGGGATCTCGTCGTGATCAAGGTGCTTGGTGTCGCCGGTGTGGAGATAGTTGCGCACGTTGATCTCGCAGTAGTCGTGGTAGACTTTCACGGGTGGGAGCTCGATGACGAAGATGCGGGTGAGCTCGGATCGCGCACCCCAAACGAAGCTACCGACCCACGCGAGTGCGGCGATCGCGAGGATGCGGCGGGCGGTGCGGGACAGCAGGTCGGGAGTGGCCAGCCAGACGAGGGCAAGGGCGTTGGCGACCAGGCCCAAGACCAAGGTGTCGATGTAGCGCGAGGCGGGCGCCGGGCCGCCGGCGCCTCGGGCGTAACCGCCGGCGCCTCGGGCGTAACCGGTGGCGACGAGTTGGAGCCAGACCCAGACGCCGAGGCCGAGAATGAAATAGCCGAACGCCCGGGAAGGAGCGGTGAGCGGGCGCGGGGAGAAAACGGTGCGGACGACGAGCCACGTCCACGGCAGCCAAAGCATCAGGGCAAACCAAGGACTCGACGGCGCGGGCCACTGGAGACTTTGGATAATCGTGAAGGCGAAGTCGGAAAATTTTTCCGCCTTCAGCACCTCGTGCGGAGGAAACTCGTAGCGGCTGAACCAGCCCGCCAGCGCGACGGCGGTGCCCAACGCGAGCGTGGGCAGAGCAGAGTTGAAGGTGCGCTCGCGCCGAAGCCATTGCACGCCGAGCAAGCCGATCACAACGACGGCGCCGAAGAGACCGGAGGCCATGCTGAAAAGGCCGAGAGCGGCGGCGGCGGCGCCGAGCCACCAGCGGCGGGAGAACGGGGCGTTAAACGGCAACAGGGCGATGGCGATCAGGGCCAAGCCGACCAAAAAAAACTGCTGCGAGTGGAAGCCGCCGAGAATATTTTGCCACGCAAACGGGAAAGCGAAGATGAAGCCGAGAAAGGCGGTGAACGGCGCAAGCCAACGGCGGTCAAGGTGGCGACAGGCGAGGATGAAAAAGGAGACGGCGATCGTCGCCGGGAAAAGGGCATTGCACACCGCTTCGAGGCGCTGGTCCCAATGGCCGTTGGCGAGGGTGAGGCCGAGATTGAGGAGCTTGGTGAGGACGACGCGGTGCTCGTTGTGCGGAGTGAACAGCGCGCGGAGGAAGTGGTCGTCGTTGAACCACGGAGCGAGGAGCTGCAGGCCCTCGGCGTCCCATTGATCCCACTCGGGCATCGTCATGCCGTAGCGGTGAAACACGGTCCAGCGCACGCCGAGGATGAACGCGAACAGGCAGCAGGCGAAGGCGGCGGGCGAGAACGTGGCGAAGTGTTTTTTGAGCACGGACGAAGCGATGGACGCGATCGAAACGGTCAGGACCGGGCGACGGCGAACAGATTGTAATAGGCTTGGGTGCCCTCGGGGGTCTTGAGCGGATGGGCGGTGTGGAAGCCGACTTCAACGTGAGGGTAAAACTCGCGGAGCAACGCGCCCAAGCTCCAGCGCGTGAAGAAATTTTTATGGTCGGCTTCGAGCAGGTGCCACGGCACCGCGAGGTAGTCGTGCAGGTAGGCGATGAGCTCGGCGTTGGGCACGGAGACGATCAGCCGGCCGGGGGCGACGCGACGGATCTCGGCGAGGAAGGCGCGGGGCTCCCCGATATGTTCGAGCACTTCGATACACAGTGCGGCGTCGAACGCGCCGTCGGTGAACGGCAGGCCCGAACCATCAACCTGGGTGTGCGGCAAACCGGCGGCGGCGAGGGCGGCGCAATCGGAGGCCTTCATCTCGGCGCCATGCCAGGCGTAGCCGGCGGCGCGGAGTTGGGTACCATACCAGCCGAGGCCGCAGCCGACATCGACGACGCGAACGGGAGGTGGTCCGAGGTAGCGTTGGGCAAGGGTGAGCATCTCGCCGCTGCCGACGGCGAGCGAGGGACCGGAGCCGTAGATGTGCTCGCGGTTGTGGAGGGCAACGAGCTCAGGCGTGAGGAGCACGCCGAAGGGGTTTTGGCGGTGGTCTTGGTAGATCACGTGAATCGAATGCTCGACGAGCGTGATGGGCGGGCCGCCGTCTCTGAGGTGCACGAGGACGGCGAAGCGACCGGCGCCGCCGAATTTGGGTTGGGCGGCGTAGCCGAAGAAACGAAAGGCCGTGGCGGCCGTCGGGGGTAAGGCGTGGGTGGCGTTGACGTCGGCGCGTACAGTGAGCTGCGTGGTCGAACCGATGGAGACGCCGTTGAGCAGTGCCTCGACGGAGACGATGTTCGACTGGTCCGCGCCGAGGTAGATCCAGCCCTCGACCGGCAGAGCGAGCGGGTCGCACGGAGCGTCGGCGAGCGGGGTGTCGAGGGCGGCTAGCATTTGTGGGCGAGGGGAGCGGGGCGAGTTTCGGATTTTTTACCGCTGATTACGCTGATGAGGCGGATGGGTTTTGGTGGGATAAAGTCGATGGGCCAGACGGGCGATCAGGCCGAAGGGGTGAATGGTGCGAAGAGTGGGGAGCGACGGTGGAGCGCGGATCGGTGGGAGTAAAACGGAGGACTAGCCGCAGCATCCGTTTAATCGGCGGTCAAAATTTATGAAGTTGGGCGCGGATGGTGGCCGCGAGGGGAGCGGAGTTTCGGATTTTTTTACCGCTGATTACGCGGATGAGGCGGATGAGGCGGATGGGTTTTGGTGGGATAAAGTCGATGGGCCAGACAGGCGATCAGGCAGAAGGGGTGAATGGGGCGAGGAATGGGGAATGATGGTGGAGCGCAGATCGGTGGGAGTAAAACGGAAGATCATCCGCCGCATCCGCGTAATCAGCGGTAAAAAATTCAGAAGGTTGGGAGCGGATGGTGGTGGCGAGGGGAGCAGAGGTCAGGATTTTTGACCGCTGATAACGCGGGTGGGTTGTGGTGGGACGATTGCGTGGGGCCAGCGGGTCGGTGGGGTTACTTGGGATCGGGCTGTTCGGTGCGGACGATGCGTTTCCACGTCAGGCGAGAGAATTTGAAATTAAGGAGGAGCGCGAGTTGGAGATTTGTGATTGCGAGGTAGCCGGTCATCTGGGCGACGTGCGTGTCGTTGAAGGCGCTCGTGACTTTCGGGTCTACAATCACGAGGTCGTCAACGATGAGGTCGGGGACAAGGGTGCCGATGAGTTGGCCTTCGTAGTGAACAGGGAAAGATTTTTGCTGTTCGACGCGGTGGCCGCATCGGGTGAGTTCGATGACGAGCGCGTTTTCGTAGAGTTTTTCGTCGAGGCCGGATTTCAAGGTGTTGAGCACTTTCATGGCAGCGCCGATGATGGCTTCGCTGAGTTTTTCGTGGATCAGGGCGTGCACAGGATATGGGTTGCGGGGGATGTTTTTTGGTCGGGTGGGAATGGGAGAGTGGCGAGGGACTGAAAAACGGAATTTTGACCGCTGATTACGCGGATGCGGCGGATGGGTGCGAGACCAAGGGGAGACTATCCGCCAGATCGGTGTAATCAGCGGTCAAAAAGTCCGAACTCTATCCGCATCTCGTCGAGAGATTGACGGCCTGACCGCCGACGATGAGCGGCTGAGCGGGATCGGCCAGCACAGTCGCAAAAGCGGCCGGGCGGTGCCGCTCAGACATATTGGGGATAGCGCACCACGCGGTGAGCGGTGGAGTGGTCCACTTGCACGGCGGAGTTGATCCGTTGCATTTCCGAAGGCGTGAGGATGCCGAGGTCGAGCTGGGCCTGATCGTAGGCGCGTTGGAGCATCTTGGACTCGTGGAGTTGATCCACGGTTTCAAAGGCAAAAGCCGGCCTCGGCGCCGCGGGGTCGGCGCGGAGCTGGGCGGTGAAACGGGCGAGGGCTTCGGCGAAAGCCACGGGCGGAGTGGTAGCGCGGAGGGGAGGGGCGTCAATTGCACGGGAGGGGCGCAGGCCGCGGTCGACTGGCTATGGCGCCCAGGGGCGCGGGGGGGCGGCCAGCGTGAAGTCGGTGAGCTCGAGCGTGAGGTTCGGATTGTAGGCGGGGTCGTGCTTCAGCTCTTGCTCCCAACGCTGCATCATCGTCTCGACCTCGCCGCGGAAACGCTCGTGTTTTTCGGGCGTGTCTTCGACGCCGCGGCTGGCGGATTCGTGGTGATAAAGTTCGGCGAAGGGTGTCCAGAGATTGAGGTAGCCGGCGGCGCGGACTTTTAGGCAGAAGTCGACGTCGTTAAAGGCGATGGCGAGGGATTTTTCGTCGAGGCCCCCGACTTGATCGAAGACGGATTTGCGGATGACGAGGCAAGCAGCGGTGACGGCGCCGTAGTTTTGGACGAGACGCGCGCGGTTGAAGACGCCTTCGGTATTGCGGGGGAAATCGCGGAAGGCGTGGCCGGCGACGCCGCCGAGGCCGATGATCACGCCGGCGTGTTGGATGGTGTCGTTGGGGTAATACAGCATCGCGCCGACGCAGCCGATCTGCGGGCGCAGGGCTTGGGCCACCATCTCGTGGAGCCAGTCGGCGTTGATGACTTCAAGGTCGTTGTTGAGCAGGCCGAGGACGGTGCCGTTGGCCTGCTTCGCCGCGAAGTTGTTGATCGCGCTGTAATTGAAGGGAGCGTTGAAGGGAACGACGCGGACGGATTTTTTGACGGCGACCGTTTTGAAATAATCGAGCGTGGCGGGATCGTCGGAGCCGTTGTCCACGATCAGGATCTCGTAGTTCGGGTACGTCGTTTTTTCGAGGATGCTGTCGACGCAGCGTTGGAGAAATTTCAGGCCGTTGCGCGTGGGGATGAGGAGCGAGACGAGCGGCGGTTGGGCGGGCAGCGGATATTTGACGCGCCAGTGATCGCCGGGGACGGGGATGAGTTCCACGGGCTGTTTGAGGCGGGCGAAGTGATCGGTGAGGGCTTTGTGGGCGGCTTTGACCGGATAGTTCTTTTCGCTGGAGAGAAGGGCGGTGGAGCCGGGAATGGCGCGCCAGTGATAGAGAACTTTCGGAATATGGCGGATTTTAGAAAAATCGGGGATCAGGCTGACGACGCGGAGAGCGAGGTCCCAGTCTTGCGAGCCCTCGTAGCCAAGGCGAAAGCCGCCGGCTTGGCGCATCAGCGCAGCTCGGTAGACGGTGAGGTGCGACGTGTAGTTTTGCGCGAGAAAGAGGTCGGGCAAGAAGTCGGGTTTGAAGTAGGGCTCGTGGCGGTGGCCTTCCTCGTCGATTTTGTCTTCGTCGGAGTAGAAGAAATCGGCGGTGGGATCGGCGTTGTGCGCCATTGCGATCTCGTAGAGCGCGTGAGGCGTGAGCTCGTCGTCGTGATCGAGCAGGGCGATGAAGTCGCCGGTGGCGAGGGCAAGGGCGGAGTTGGAAGCGGCGGAGATGTGGCCGTTTTTTTCGCGGAAGCAGACTTTGATGCGGGGATCGGCGGCCGCGTAGTGCTCAAGTAGCGGGCGGACGTGGGGTGCGGTGGAAGCGTCGTCGGCGAGGCAGAGTTCCCAGTTGGAGTAGGTTTGCTCGCCGACGGAGGCGATGGCTTTGGTGAGCCATTTTTCCGGGGTGTTGTAGACGGGGACGAGAACGGAGATGAGCGGACGGCGTGGGAGGTGGCGGCTGCTTTCGCGTTGGGCGCTGAGACGGTCGTTGGTGAGGGTGTCGTAGGTCGTCACCCAGCGCTCGTAGGAGGTGAGCTCGGCGACATCGAAACCGGCGCCCACGTTGAGGTCGTTTTTGAAAAACACCTGCCAGCGGCACTCGTGGTCGCCGACCTCGAGGACGATGTGAGTGTCACCGTCGCGGAGTTCGACCTCGACCTTCCAGCCGCAGTATTCGGCCTGGGGGCGGTCGCGGACGGATGCGAGGACGTCCATGCGCTTGAGGCCGTAGGTGCCGGGGTAGGAGCGGCCGTTGATGGTGGCGCGAAGGTGTTTGAGCGAAGTGCCATCGTCGGCGAAGCACCAGCCGCGGAGGGAGAGCTTGCGGGGAGCGAAGCCCCAGCGGTTGGGGTAATCGACGCTGTAGGGGAGAGCGCGCTGGGCGGGCGCGTGGAAGGCGGTGAGATGCGTGGGCAGCGCGGGCAGTTCGGGCTTCGGGAGCGGCGAGGAATCGGCCGGCGCGAGTGGCGCGGCCGGGCGGCGGGGATCGAGGAACTTGCGGCGGAGGGAGCGGAGAGGAGCCGTGACTTGCCAAGAGAAGGTGGACTGGAGCTGGCGGATTTTCTCGTCACGTTGGCGGATGACGTCTTCGCGTTGGCGGATGGTCGCGAGTTGGTCGCGGAGGCGTTCGCCGACTTGGGCGATGGCTTGGGCGCTGGACTCGGCCAAAGCGGCACCTTGGGCGCGGAGCTCGTTGATCTGATGGTGGGCGAAATCGATCTGGTTATGAAGTTGGCCGCGGACGCCTTCGAGACGATCAATCTCGAGGTCGAGGGCGGTCATCTGTTTGCGCGCGGCGGCGAGCAGCGTCTCGGCTTGGTGCCGCTGGGTTTCGCTGCGGCTGGCGTGGGAGCGGAGGGTGTCGAGGGCCTTTTCGAGATTAGCGGCGTGGTGGCGCGTGGCGGCGTGTGCAGCTTCGAGCTGGGCGGCGTGAGCGTCGGCATGGTGGCGGGTCTCGGTGATGGTTTTTTCGAGATGCTCTGCGGCGTGGCGGCGGGTCTCGGTGATGGTTTTTTCGAGATTGGCGGCGTGGTGGCGCGTGGCGGCGTGGGCGGTTTCGAGCTGGGCGGCGTGAGCGTCGGCATGGTGGCGCGTCTCGGTGATGGTTTTTTCGAGATTGGCGGCGTGGTGTCGCGTGGCGGCGTGCGCAGCTTCGAGATTGGCGGCGTGGGCGGCGGTTTGGTCGCGGGCGGCGGTGGCTTGGGCGAGACTAACCTCGGCGGCCGCGAGGGTGCGGGCGAGGTTGCTCGCGTGGGTCTCAGTCTGGCGGTGGCCGGCCTCGAGTTGCCCGATGTGGTCGCGGGACAGTCGCTGCGCTTCTAAATTATTAAGCTCCAGATTCCGGGCGTGCTGCGCAGTGAGTTCATAATGGCGCTGGGTCTCGGCGAGGGCGGAGGATTTGGCGGCGAGCTCGCGGGCTTGGAGACCGCGGGTGGCGTCGAGGGAAAGTTCAAGGTCGCGGAGCAACAGGGCGAGATGATCGAACTCGGGCGCGAGTGTGGCAGGGGCGAGGGCCTGGAGGCGGGCGGTGAGGAGTTCGGTCTCGCTGGCGACGGGATCGGAGGTGAGCGACCAGTCGTTGGCCGCGGGGCGCGCGAGGGTCGCGGTGTAAAACGCGGCGAGGGCTCGGGTGTTGGCCGCCGAATCGAAGTGGCGACGGGCGAAGGCGGCGGCGTTTTGGCCGAGCGTGGCGCAGAGTTTGGGGTCGGTGAAGAGGCGTTGGCAGGTGGCGGCGATTTCCTCGGGTGCGCCGGTTTTTAAGAACACAGCTTCGCGGCCGTCTTGCATCAGCAGGGCGAGATTGGTGGGCGGGAGCACGACGGGTTTGCCGGCGGCGAGAAACTCAGGAAGCTTCGAGGGGAGGCGGAAGTCGTTGAACGCGCCGGCGCGGCCGGGCTGCACGAGCACATCGGCGAGGGCGAGCAGCTGCGGCAGTTTTGATTTCTCGACGAAACCGAGATCGAGGACGAAGGCGCGGTAGTCGAAGGCGAGGGAGGCGAGAAAGGTCGGTGAATTGAAGCCGGTGCGGATCAGGCGGGTGGGCGTGCCGCGTTGGTTGAGCAGGGCGACGGCGAGGTAGAGTTCGCGCAGCTCGGGCTCGTTGGCGAAGGTGTTGGAGCCGGTGAAAACGAGGATTTTCTCTTTCGGGCGTAAGCCAAGCTTGAGGCGAAGCGCGGCGTCCGGGGCGGTGGGCCGATAGAGGTTGAAATCGACCGGCGGCGGTAGGAGTTGAGTGGGGATGCCGGCGGGAACGTGCTCCTTCAGTCGGTCGACGATGTGGGTGATACCGTCGGCGACGCGGAGAAAACTTTCGTGGCGCAGCGGGTGAGGCAGGCCGTCGACGAGCCAGCGGTCCGTGTCGTGCGGACTGGCGGTGCGGAGTTCGGAGAACGGTTTCCCGGTGTAGGCTTCGATGAGATAGCGTTCGTTGTCCTCGAGGTGGATGATGACGCGGGCCGGGTTCGTGAGCAGCCGTTGGTAGGCGAGGACGAATTTGCGCACGCCCTCGCGCGGGGTCCAGGCATGGATGATGTCGGCGGGGCGGGCGTCGGGGAAAAGGCCGGGCTTGGCGAGGGCGGCCGCGTAGGTCGCGGGAATGAACAGGGGATCGCAGATCGCGGAGATCGTCTCGGGGCTGGAGGGCACGGCGACGACGCAGGCGTGGCCGGCGGCGCAGAGGGTGTTGGCGAAGCCGGCGATGTGGTTGAGGCTATTTGTTCTAAAGTCGCCGTAGTTAACAAAGAGGATGTTCACGCGAGGAGAGACGGAGGCAGAGACCGGGAAAAAGGAAAGCGGAGTGAAAAACGGGCTTAGTAGGGCTTGAGGGCGCTGGAGGCGTCGCGCACGGCATCGGACTTGGGTGCGGGAATATCAGCGAAGCCCGGGAGAAATTTCCGGACGACTGAGTCGTAGGGAGCGGCACCGCGGATCGCTCGATTGGGCGTGAGGCTCCACTCCATGATGGCTTGGGCGAGCACGCACGGATCGGTGATGGAAAGGTCGGAAAAAGTGTTGGGCTGAACGGTGAGCTGCTTTTCCAAGGAGTGCATTTGACCGCGGAACTCGGCGAGGGCGGCACTTTGAGCGTCGGCGCCGCCGGCGCGGGTGAATAGAGCGCGATGGCGCAGAGCGTCGGCTTCGCGTCCGGCTTTGGCGTAGAGTTCGATCGCCTTCAGAGCGATGGGTTGACGGGCGGCAGCGGGCAGCCGCGATGAGAGGTAGGCTTCGAGCTCGTCGAATTTCTCGAAGGCGGCTAGATATTCCAAGTACGCCAGGTGCACCGAGGTGGGGGCCGAGGATGCGGGTTGAGCACCGAGGGCGGCCTGATAGCCATGGATGAGTTCGTCCGCAGCGGGGGTTGAGCCGGAAAAAAATATTTTGACGGTGGCGAAAACGTCATCCCGAACGTTGGGGCGTTGGACGGGGCCGCCCGCGAGGAAGATGGTTTTTGGGTCGAGTCGAAGAGCGGCGGCGCGCTGAATCGCGATCTCGCGCTCGATCATGCCGGAGAGGACGCCGAGTTTGACGATGTCGGAGGAATCTTGGTCGAGAAGTTGGGTGATTTCGGCGCGCGGGCGGCCGCGCAGGGCCAGCGCTTCGCCAAGAATTGCACGAGTGGCAGTGAGGTTTTCGTTGGGCGTGGCGGCGAGGAGTTGTCTCACGACTTCGTTGGCCTCGAGCCGGGCCGCCACGCGAAAAATCGCCGCGGCTTTAAATGCCTGCTCGTTTTCTTTGGCCGGAAACCGGAGCGCTTCGGCCCAGCGTTTTTGTTGAGACAACACTTCCAGAATCCGTCCGTAAGCGGCGAAGTGGTCAGCATCTCGGCGATTTTCTTGAAAGTTGTATAAGAAAATTGCGCAGTTCACGGCGTCGAAAGCGGCGATGCGTTTCTCTTCCAAGCGGGACAGAACGCGGTCACGGAAGTAAGTGAGTTCGAATTCGCCGAGTTTGAGCTGGCCGGCCGCGAGGCTGAGCGCCGTGGGGGTTCCGGGATAAACCCGGAGGATGCGCTCGATATTGGCTTGGGAGCGCTTCCAGTGGAACTGGATGTAGGCGTAAGAATAGGGGCCTTCGCCGATGTTCGCCACGTAGCTTTGAGCGTTTTCCAAGAGGCGTTTGGCCTCGGCGGCGTCCTCGGCGGCATCTGAAATTTTGGCGGCGTGAAGGCCCGGCGCCAAGAGGGCCAGCAGAGCGAGCAGAGCGAGGAGCGTCAGGCGAGGGCGCAGGAACATAAATAAAAAGGCAGACCCGCAACATTGCGCGGGTCTGCCGGGGAGGTAAATGCGGATTTTTTAGAGTTTGAAACCGGCGGCGTTCGAATCGGCGACGAACATCTTTACGGTATCCAGCGAAAGGGCGGTCAGGTCGAAGCCGATCATCTTGGCGGCTTTTCCCAGAATATCGTGGGGGATCGTGATGATGGCGCACCCGGATTCCTCGGCTTGGAAAAGATTCAGCACCTCGCGCGTGCTGGCCCAGAGGAGCTCCGCTTTTGGCAACTCGGTGAGCAGGGCCCCGCTGGCACGCATGATAGGCATCGGATCGACGCCGGTGTCGGCGATGCGGCCGGCGAACACCGAGACGACGGCGGGCACGGCGGGATTGAGGGCCTCGGCGACACCCCGGACTTGGGCCAGAGTGAGGAGGGCGGTGACATTGAGTTTAACGCCGAGCAGGCCAAGCTCCTTGATGAGGGGCAGGCAGGATTCACCCTTGGAATTGGTGATTGGAATCTTGGTGTAAACGTTGGCGCCCCAGGAATTGATCATGAGGGCTTGGCGTTTCATGTCGACGATGTCGTCGGTGAAGACTTCGAGCGAAATGGGTTTCGCCGTGACGGTCTGGAGGATGTCTTTGGCGAAGGCCTCGTAGTCTTTGATCCCGGCCTTCTTCATGAGGCTGGGGTTGGTCGTCAGGCCCTTGATGTAGGGCTTGGCGTAGAGCTCGAGAATGCCGGCTTTATCGGCACCGTCGGCGTAGAGCTGAACTTTCAGATCGGCGAGGGATTTCATGTTTTGGTTTTTGACGGCAGTCAGATTTCGGGGTTCGGCGCGGGCAAGGATTTACTTTCGGGCAGAGAGGTGGAGCGCAGGATTACGGCGGCGGCGGCGGTGAAGTCCTTGACGGTGAAATCGGGGGCGGCGCGGAGGGCTTCGTCGTAACCGAAATCGATAAACACGGTGCGCAAACCGGCGCGTTGGCCGCAGTCAAGGTCGCGCCAACGGTCACCGACCATCCAAGAACGGGCGAGGTCGAGGCCGAGATTGCTCGCGGCTTCGGTGATCATGCCGGGGGCGGGTTTGCGGCGATAGTCCTCGGCGTGCGCGACGCCTTGGCCGGGAGCGTAGCAAACCTCGATGTGGGTGAGGGCGGGGACGAGTTCGCGGAGCCGCGCGTGCATGGCCTCGACGACGGATTGGGCTTGGTCGCCGCGGCCGACGTCGGGCTGGTTGGTGGCGACGACGAGCACATAGCCGGCGGCGGCGAGTTGGGCGCAGGCCTCGGGCACACCGGGAAAAAGCGCGAATTCGGCCAAGGTAGCCGGCGGGTAGGGTTTGCCGGCGCGGACGACTTGGAGGTTGAGCGTGCCGTCGCGATCGAGGAAGACGGCGGGGCGAAGAGCGGACATCGAGTAGGCGAAGAGGGCTGCGGAACGGTTAAAAACAAAAAAACGCGGCGAGGTCATCGCCGCGTTATGGAAGGTTAACAATTTAGCGGGCCGGAGCCGCTACTACGGATTCCCACTTTGTTTGATTTACTTTAACATCGGGGTGGGAAACCCAGAGGTGCCAGACCACGGCTTGGAAGGCTTCGGAGTGGGGGGTGATATTGTTGGGGTTTACCGTTGGGATGATGACGCAGGCATCGGCTTGGGTGGCGGTGTAGCCGCCGTCTTTGCCGACGATGCCGATGACGCGGGCGCCGACTTGTTTGGCGAGCTGGATCGCGGAGATGAAACCGGGGGAGACGTTCTTCTCCAGGTTGCCGCCGCCAACCGATAGGATGAGCAGGGCGTCTTTGGCGTTGAGGCGGGAACCGCGGAGCCATTCCACGAACACGCTGGCCCAGCCGTCGTCGTTGGTGCGGGCGGTGAGTTCCGAGACGTTGTCGGTGGGAGCGTAAACTTCGAGGCCGGCGATTTTGCGGAAATCGTTCACGGCGTGGGAGGCGTTGGCGGCGCTGCCACCGACGCCGAGGATGAAGAGGCGACCGCCACGGTTGCGGACGCCGACGAGTTCCTGCGCGCCCTTTTCGATGGCTACGGGATCAAGCTTGGCGACGATTTCGGCGGTCTCTTTGAGATGTTGGATGACGTAGGACATGGGTTTTTTAAGACGCAGAATGGAGCGCCAAAGCCGTCCGGTGGCGAGCGTTGGTTTTCGGGAGAGGGACGGTTCGCTCAGGCGAACTTCCCGGCGCGAAGCAGGACGTCCAATTCGTTGAGGCCCTCGTGGGAGCCGATTTCGTAAAAACGTTCGCCGATTTCGTAGCCGACAAGCTGGTGGCGGGCGACGAGGGCTTTTTGGACTTCGGCGAGATCGACCACGGCGTCGCGGGGGAAACCGTCGAAGGCGGCGGCGCGGAAGAGGCCGAGTCCGTAGTCGATGTGGTGCATCGCGGGCGTCTTGTGCTTCTTGTCGTAGACTTTGATCTCGCCGCCGGAGAACTCGACGTTGCTGGCGTCGTAGCGTTCGTGATTCTCGAAGACCGTCATGAGGCCGAGGCGAGCGGACTTTTGAAAATGGTCGCCGACCGCGAGGTAATCGATGGGCAGGTAGCTGTCGCCGTAGAGAACGTAAAAGGCGTCGCCCAGCTTGGGGAGCGCCTGAATGAGGGCGCCGCCGGTGCCGAGGAGTTTGGGGCCGTCGAACGAGTATTGGATGTCGATGCCCCACTTCGATCCGTCGCCGTAGAGCTCGACGATTTTTTCGCCGAGGTAGCCGACGCAAAGGACGATCTTGGTGAGACCCGCTTTTTTCAGGAGGCGGATTTGGTGCGAGAAAAAAGGTTCATCCGCGACCTCGATGAGGAGCTTGGGGACTTTCTCCGTGATCGGTCGCAGGCGGGTGGCAAGGCCGCCGGCGAGCAGCGCGACGGGGAGTTGGGCGACGGGCGAGGCGGGCATGGTGATGAAAAAGCAGCAGTGGAACGGAGAATCGGGCAGTTCGAGATCGACGCGGGAAGGCGGAGTTTACCGCGAGGGGCGATAAGGCTAAAATGCGACGTAGATGAAGGGCTGCACGGGAAGCGAGAGTCGGTAAAGGAGGTAGTGCAGGAGAAACCCGATGGTGAGACCGATGGCGAGGCGGGCGGTGAGCGCGCCACATTGGCGGAGGCGGGAGGGCGTCATGGCGGGGAGATTTGGCGGACGTAGTCGGCGGTGAGGCGGGCCAATTTGCGGCCGCCGGTGGCGGCGAGATGCGAGCGATCGTAGTAGTCTTCGTCCGTGAAATCTAGACCGACGATGTGACTGGCGATGCCGTGTTTGCGCCAGTGTTGTTCGTAGGCCGAGAAAACGAGATTGTCGCGGGCGAGCTCGGTGGGAGTGAGGCGGGTGCGGTAAAAAGGAGCGTTTTGCGTCAGGAGCATGATCAGGTGGCCACGCATTTTGGGTGGAATCATATCGTCGATGAGGTCACTGACGATCTCGGCGGGTGGGCCGAGGATACGCCAAGAGCCGCTACCGTCCGGCTCGGCGAGGTTGACGCTGAATCCCTGGGTGATGGTGAGTTCTGAGGCGACTTCAGTGCGGAAACGCTCGGCCAGCGGCGGAGCGACGGGCAGATTATCCTTCGCCGAGGCGCGGGGTTGCCAGAATTGCGGACGGGTCCGTGAGTTCCAAGTAGTGAACAGATGGCGGTAGCCGACGTGATGCCAGAGCGCTTGGAAGTGGAAATTGGCATCGAGGCGGGCGGCGCGGCGAAGTTCGTCCTGCTCCGCGCGCACGGCGGGTGTGGCGGTGGCTTCCCACTCGGCGATGTTGGCGTCGCGGGCCGGGTGGTTGAAGAGCCGGCCCTTGTAGAGTGCATCGTAATAGAGGTAGCCGTAGGCGTTGCCGGCAACGCGTCCGACCGTCCCGGGGGAGGTGTTGGAGACGAGGACAACCGGGTAATTGCGCCGCAGCAACGATTCGGCGACGAGGGCGCCGGCCTCGTAGGGTAGCGCGCCGCGGAAGGCGAGGTTGACCACGACGTAGCGGTCGCCGAGTTCCTCTTGGAGGCGCAAGGTCCAGACATCGCGTTCGGCCTGGCCGTAGCCATTCAGGATGGAGTTGCCGGCGACGATTACGATCGTTTTGCCCGGCGCCCACCGCGCCAATGCGACATTCTCAAGCATCGAGAACGGCAGGTAGTACAGGCTCTCCGGCGAGATCCCGTAGTGGAGACGGACAAATTTTTGGGGTTTGGCGTAACCTTCCGCCTCCCGGCCGAGCCGGACGGCGAGAGCGAAACCGACGGGGATCGCGAGGAGGAGGACGAGAGCTTGGAGTTTGGGGAACGTCATGACTCAGCGAAACGTCAGGAGTTTGACCGCCATGGCCCACGCCTGGGCGGCGGGATAAAAAAAGAGCAGCCAACCGAAGGCGACGAAGAGCAACGTGACGAGCCAGCCGAGGAGGGGCACACGGTCGAAGCTGGCGCCGAGCTTGGCGCCCAACGGGCCGAGGGCGGTACGGTAAGTGGCCTGCACGACGAGGCCGCCGCCGTGCCAGAGGCCCCAGAGCAGGAAATGGCCGGCGGGGCCGTGCCAAAGGCCACAGAGGGCGAAGGCGACGACGAGATTGAGGAAGCGCCGGACGTGGCCGTGGCGGCTACCGCCCAGGGGAATGTAAATGTAGTCGCGAATCCACGAGCTAAGCGAGATGTGCCAACGGGCCCAGAAATCGCGGAGGCCGGTGGCAGCGTAGGGGTAGTTGAAATTCTCGGGCAGGCGCACGCCGAGCATTTGGGAGAAGCCGAGGGCGATGTCGGTGTAGCCGCTGAAATCGAGGAGAATGCGGGCGGCGAGCGCAGCGAGAAAGAGCCAGGCCTCGGGGGCGGTGAGGGCGAAGAAATTCTTTTCGTAGAACGCGAGGGCGACCGTGAGGTTGTCGGCGAGTAGAATTTTTTTGCAGAACCCGAGAGCCACGCGTTGGGCGCCGGCGGCGATATCGGCGAGTTCGACGCGGCCGAGGGCCTGGGGCAGGGCGGCGGTGAAATCCTGATAGCGTTTGATTGGGCCGGCGACGAGCGACGGAAAATAAATCGCGAAGAGTGCGAACTCCTTGGGGCGGCGGATCGGCGCATGGCCGCGGGCCACATCGATAAGGTAGTGGACGAATTCGAAGGTAAAGAAACTCAGGGCGAGCGGCGGGATCGCCGGGAGCCAGGTGGCGGTGATCGCGTTGGTTTTTGCGCCAAGCTCCGGGGCGACGGCGGCGAGGATCTCGGCGCTCAAAAAGTGCGTGTATTTGTAGCCGACGAGCGCGATGACGCAGGCGGCGACCGCGCCATAGCAGAGCAGTCGGCTGCGGCTCAGGGCACAGGCGTAGGTGAGTGCGCCGAGTGCGACGATGGGCACGACTCCCGCCGGGCCGGCGAAGTGGGTATGAAACACGGCGCACCCGCAGAGCAGCCACCCGCCTCGGGCGGCGGGCCACCTGATCAGCCAGTAGCCGGGAAAAAAAACGACCGCGAAGAGGACGAACCAGTAGGTGTTGAAAATCATGCCGCGGTTAAACCGGGCTCGTCGCTAGTTTTGGGCGACGACCTTGGTGCCTTCGAAGTCAAAGCGGAAGCGAACTTCCTGGAGGCCTTTTTCGCGCATGGCGTGGCGGAGCTTTTTCTTGTCGCCCGCGTAGAACATGAGGAAGCCGCCGCCGCCGGCGCCAATCAACTTACCGCCGAGCGCGCCCTGGCTCATCGCGTGGTCATACCAGTCGTTGATGACGGGGTTGCTCATGCCGGCGCTACGAATTTTTTTGCGCTGCCAGTGCACGTCCATCAGACGGGCGAATTCGTCGAGGTTGCCGGTTTCGAGGCACTCGAGGGACTTGTAGCCGAGCTCCTTTGTAAAGTGCAGGTTGTCCAGCATGGCCTGATCGTTGGCCTTGGACTTATCGTTCTGGTCCTTGAGAATCGCCGAAGCGCTGCGCGAGTAGCCGGTGAAAAAGAGGAGGAGATTGTCTTCGAGATTAAAGAGAGTCTCTTCGGAAATACGGGCGGGGCGATATTCGACGCGGCCGTCCTTGTGGAACGTGAACGCCGTGATGCCACCGACGGCGGCGATGTATTGGTCCTGTTTGCCGATGGGCTCTCCGAGTTTGTTGAGCTCGATGTCGCAGGCCTGCTCGGCGAGTTCGGCGGGGGAAACGAGGCTCTTCTTCGAGGTGTGGAGGGCCTTGAGCAGGGCGGTGGTGAAGCTGCCCGAGGAGCCGAGGCCGGTGCCGCCGGGGATGTCGGCCATCGAGGTGAGCTCAAGGTGGGGATCGGTCACGCCGGTAAGTTTCAGGGCCTCGCGGACGATCGGATGCTCGATTTGGTCGACGTGGTCGGCGCGCTCGAGTTTGGAATATTTGACGATGATCCCCGGTTGAAACGTGCGGTGCTGCGTAAGGTAGACGTATTTGTCGATGGCCGCCGCGACGAGGAAGCCGCCGAATTCGCGGTAGTAGGACGGCAGGTCGGTGCCGCCGCCGCCGAGGGACACGCGCAAAGGTGAACGGGTGATGATCATGAGATTATTTTGGATTTTAGATTCTCGATTTTCGATTGGCGCAAGCGTGTTGGCGCGGGTGGGATCAACGGGACGACACTTTAGGCGGGGAAACTCGCGACCGAAATGGGAAAACCGCTCTTTTGATAGATGGCTTCGACGATTTCGAGGGTGCGGATGCCCTCACGGAGACCGGGCGCGGGCTCGCGGGCGAGGCGGATATCTTCGAGGAAGGTACGGGTCTCGAGGCCCCAAGAATCGTCGCCGCGCACGTATTCAAAAATGGTGGTCTCGGGCGGACCCATCTCGGGGAGCATCTTGTAATAAGCGAGGCGCTCGGGTCCGTAGCTGCCGCCGAGGCCGTCAATGGCGAGCTTCGCATCGCGACCGTAGATTTCGAGGGAGAAGAGATTTTTCCATTCGGTGCAGCTCGCGTGGAGCCAAGCGGTCTGGCCGGTGGCGGTACGGAGGCTGAGGAAGGCGTTGTCATCGACCTTCATGTCCCAGAACGACGTGGAGGCGTGGCCTTCGACGGTCGGGAAATCGCCGAGGAACCAGCCGGCGAGGTCGATCAAGTGGACGCCTTGGTCGATCAGTTCGCCGCCGCCGGAGAGGGCGGGATCGGCGCGCCACTCGCGGTCGTAGCCCTTGCGGCCGCCGTGACCGTAGCGGGCACGGAGGAACATGAGCGGCCCGAGGGCGCCGGCTTCGAGCAGTTCGCGGGCTTTTTGGAGGGCGGGATGGAAGCGGTGATTGTAACCGATACGGACGCGGGCACCGGTCTTGGCGGCGGCCTCTTGAATGGTCCGAAGCTGGGCGGCGTTGAGGGCGCCGGGCTTTTCGACTAAGACGTGTTTGCCGGCCTTGACGGCGGCGAGGGCAATGGGCGCGAGGGCGGCGTTGAGCGTGGCGACGATGACGGCGTCGATTGCGGGATCGGCAAGGACGGCGGCATAATCGGTGGACGAAGCGCAACCGGGTACAAGTTGCGCGAGATTGGCGGCGCGGGCAGCGTCGAGGTCGCAGGTGGTGCGGAGGATAACGCCGGGGATTTTACGGAGGGCCTCGGCGCGTTTGCGGCCGATCAGGCCGCAGCCGATGATGGCGAAGCCGGTGGGACGGGATGGAGCGGCGTTGGGCGT
>CAMCWW010000020.1:0-41239 GCA_945882935.1 Opitutus sp. GAS368 | reverse complement strand
CTCCCATGGGTAAATCTGGGCCAGCACCCCAACGCTCAGGTGCTCGGCAATTTTTCCGCCCGTTCCCATCGTCATCGCGCTTCGTGCCATGACTCCTATCCCTCACTTCTCGGCGACGAACGTCAATCACTAAGTGAACAGTATTGGGGCTTGGGGGAAAAACGCGACGTTGGGCAAAGTCATAACCGGCACTTCGTCGGGGACTGTGATTTCCATTTCCATGAGGGAAAACTAGCACGAGTAAGGTTAAACACAACTGAGACGCAGATTGTGCCGCAGGTGTGCCAGTCATTTATACGGGTGAGACAAACTGGCGTATATTCCGATACGCTGGCAGCAGTTTATCACGGAGGGTATTGTGTTAAAAATTGAAACGCAGAAGTTTAAAATATCATTTCAGCTCCGGGCACGTTCGTTGCTCATCGCGGAGCATGAGCAGAATTCTTGGCATTGATCTTGGTACCACCAATTCGTGTATGGCGGTCATGGAAGGCGGAGAACCCGTCGTGATTCCGAACGCTGAGGGTGCGCGCACCACCCCGTCGGTGGTTGCTTTCACAAAAACGGGGGAGCGATTGGTCGGTCAAGCCGCCAAGCGGCAGGCCATCACCAATCCTCGGAATACGGTTTTCTCGGCCAAAAGGTTCATCGGTCGGAAGCTCACGGAGGTGAGTGAAGAGTCGAAAAACATGCCGTATAAGGTTGTAGCGGGGAAAAACGGTGACGCCTACATTGAGGTCCAGTCGGGCGACAAGACCGAGCAATTCGCGCCGCAGCAGATCGCGGCCTTTGTCCTCGGGAAGCTGAAAGCCGACGCCGAAGCGTATCTTGGCGACAAAATCACCCAAGCGGTGATCACCGTTCCGGCCTATTTTAACGACTCCCAGCGCCAAGCGACCAAAGATGCTGGGAAGATCGCCGGCCTCGACGTGCTTCGGATTATCAATGAACCGACCGCCGCCTCCCTTGCTTATGGTCTCGACAAAAAGAAGGACGAGAAAATTTCCGTGTTCGATCTAGGTGGCGGGACGTTTGACGTTTCGGTACTCGAGATCGGAGATGGCGTTTTCGAGGTGAAGTCCACCAACGGTGACACTCATCTCGGTGGAGATAATTGGGACGAAGCGCTCATTGGATGGTTGGTCGATACGTTCAAAAAAGAGAACGGGATCGATCTGCGCAAAGACCCCATGGCCCTCCAACGGCTCAAGGAAGAGTCGGAGAAGGCCAAGATCGCCCTCTCCTCCACGCAATCCGTGGATATCAATCTTCCCTTCATCACGGCCGACGCTTCGGGCCCAAAGCACCTCAATGTGCAGCTCAGCCGCGCCAAAATGGAACAAATCTGCGAGAGCCTTTTTGAGCGTTGCATCCAGCCGTTTAAAAACTGCCTAAAAGACGCCGCACTCACCTCCGACAAAATCGACGAACTCGTGCTCGTCGGCGGAATGACCCGTATGCCCAAGGTCGTCGAGATCGCGAAAACGCTGGGCGGCAAGGCTCCGCATCAAGGCGTGAATCCCGACGAAGTCGTCGCGATCGGCGCTGCGATTCAGGGCGGAGTCCTCAAGGGCGAAGTCCGCGATGTGCTCCTGCTCGATGTCACTCCGCTGACTCTCGGAATCATGACGGCGGGCGATGTGTCGACCGCGATGATTTCGCGCAACACCACGATCCCGTCGAAAAAGACCCAGACTTTTTCGACTTACAGCGACAACCAGCCCGGGGTCGAAATCGTCGTCCTCCAAGGCGAGCGCTCGATGGCCAAGGACAATAAGAACCTCGGCACCTTCAAGCTCGACGGCATCCCCCCCGCGCCGCGCGGAACCCCCCAGATCGAAGTCACTTTCGACATCGATGCGAATGGCATTCTGCACGTCTCGGCCAAAGACCTCGGCACCGGCAAAGAGCAGAAAATCACGATTCAGGGTTCCTCCGGCCTCTCCAAAGACGAAGTCGAGAAGATGACGAAAGAAGCCGAGCTCAACGCCGCCGAAGACAAGAAGCGTCGCGAGGCCGTCGAGACGAAGAACCAGCTCGACAGCACGATCTATCAGCTCGAAAAGACCCTCAAAGACTCCGGCGACAAACTTCCGGCCGACAAGAAATCCACGATTGAAGCAGCCGTTGCGGACGCGAAGAAAGACCTCGAGAGCAACGATGGCGACCGGATGAAGGCCGCGATGGAAAAGCTCTCTAAAGTGGGAGCTGAGCTCTACGCCGACGTCGCCGCCGCGGCCCAAGCAGCTGGCGCTGCCGGTGCGACGGAGGCTCCCGGTGCCGACGCGCCGCCACCCGCGGGCGGTTCGGCCAAAAAGGCCGAGAAGAAGGCCGACGTGGTCGATGCTGACTTCGAGGTCGTCGACGAAGACAAGAACAAGAAATAATTTTCAACCCACGGTGCAGCGTTGCGCTCAATTGCGGACGGTGCGTTGTGTTGAAATCCACAGTCCAAAATCAACCTTCAGCCCAAAAACAAAACTAATATGGCCAAAGTAAAAATCAAACCCATCGGTGATCGCGTTCTCGTGAAACACCTCGAGGAAAAAGAGCAGGTGCGCGGCGGGATCATCATTCCGGATAGCGCCAAGGAAAAGCCACAGGAGGCCGAAGTGATCGCACTCGGCACCGGCAAGAAAGATGAAAACGGCAAGCTTTCCACCTTCGAAGTGAAGGTCGGCGACAAGGTCCTCATCAGCAAATACGGCGGCACCGAAGTCAAAATTGACGAAGTCAAATACACGCTCGTCCGTGAGGACGACATCCTTGGCGTGCTCGTTTGAGCCCGATTTCCATCAGCAAAATTAACTTTCAGAAAACTTACTTAAAAACACATGCCTGCTAAACAACTCCTCTTCGACGAGGCAGCTCGTCAGAAAATCCTCCGCGGCGTCGAGCTGCTCTCCCGCGCGGTCAAAGTGACCCTCGGGCCCAAAGGCCGCAACGTCGTCATCGACAAGAAATTCGGCTCCCCAACGGTTACCAAGGACGGCGTCACCGTCGCCAAGGAAGTCGAACTTCCAGATCCCTACGAGAACATGGGCGCACAGATGGTGAAGGAAGTTGCTTCCAAGACTTCCGATAGCGCCGGCGACGGCACCACCACCGCCACCGTGCTCGCCGAGGGCATCTACCGCGAGGGTCTCAAAAACGTCACCGCCGGTGCCAATCCGGTCTACTTGAAGCGCGGTATCGACAAGGCCGTTGAGGCCGCAGTCGCCGAGCTCGCACGCGTTTCCAAGAAGGTCTCCGACCGCGAGGAAATCCGCCAGGTCGCGACCGTCTCCGCCAACTGGGACGAGACCATCGGCGATATCATCGCCGATGCCATGGACAAGGTCGGCAAAGACGGTACCATTACCGTTGAAGAGGCCAAGTCCATCGAGACCACCCTCGACGTCGTCGAAGGCATGCAGTTCGACAAGGGCTACCTCTCGCCTTACTTCGTCACCAACGCCGAGAGCCAAGAAGTCGCTCTCGAGGATGCCTACGTGCTGATCCACGAGAAGAAGATCTCGAACCTCCAGGAGATGCTCCCGCTGCTCCAGACTGTCGCGAAGAGCGGCAAGCAGCTCCTGATCATCGCCGAAGAAGTCGAGGGTGAAGCCCTCGCCGCTCTCGTGGTGAACAAGATCCGCGGCACCCTCAATGTGTGTGCCGTCAAAGCCCCTGGCTTTGGCGATCGCCGCAAGGCCATGCTCGAAGACATCGCGGTCCTCACCGGTGGTAAATGCATCACCGAGGACCTCGGTCTCAAGCTCGAGAACCTCACCCTCGCCGATCTCGGCAAGGCCAAGCGCATCGTCGTCGACAAGGAGAACACCACCATCGTCGAAGGCGCCGGCAAGTCCTCCGACATCCAGGGCCGCGTCAAGCAGCTCCGCCGTCAGATCGACGAGACCACCTCCGACTACGATCGTGAGAAGCTTCAAGAGCGTCTCGCCAAGTTGGCCGGCGGTATCGCCGTCATCAACGTCGGCGCCGCTACGGAAGCCGAGATGAAGGAAAAGAAGGCCCGCGTCGAAGACGCTCTCCATGCGACCCGCGCGGCCGTTGAAGAGGGTATCGTTGCCGGCGGCGGCGTCGCTCTCCTCCGTACCATCAAAGCCATCGAAGCCCTCAAGCTCGAAGGCGACGAGGCGGCCGGGGCCCAGATCGTGCGTCGCGCGATCGAACACCCGATCCGTGCGCTCTGCGCCAACGCCGGCGTCGACGGCGGCGTCGTCGTGAAGGAAGTCCTCAGCTCCAAGGGTAACGTTGGTTACAACGTCGCCACCGACAAGTTCGAAGACCTCGTGAAGGCCGGCGTGGTTGACCCAACTAAGGTCACCCGCACCGCGCTCCAGAACGCGGCCTCGATCGCCGGTCTCCTCCTCACCACCGAGTGCATGATCACCGAGATCCCGGAGAAGAAGGAAGCGGCGGGTGGCGGCCATGGCCACGGTCCCGGCGGCGGCGGCATGGACTACTAATCAGTCCGTCCCACGCTGATCCTGCGATCACGCTTCGGAAATACTTCAAGGCGCCCCGCTCAGAGCGGGGCGCCTTTTTTATGCTCTCCTCCGGCGCATCGGTGCGATACGCTTGCGATGCCCGGTTAATCTTCTGATCCCCGGGCGCCTCCGATGAAAATCTTCACCGTTAGCCGGGTTGCGGGGTTCATGTGGTTGTGGCTTCTTTCCGCCTTGGTCTCGACCTGCGCGGAGCCGGGCCCGCTTCAGCCCGAGGCGGCACGCGAGAGAATGGTGCTTTTGCGCGGCCAAGTCGCCTATCACGACGAACTCTATTACAAGAAATCCGCACCCGAGATCACCGACGCCGCCTACGATGCCCTGAAGCGTGAGCTCTCGGTTTTGGAGCAGCAATTTCCCGCTTTGGCCCTCGGAATATCACCCACGGATTCGCTCGGCGACGACCGCAACGGCACGTTTCAGCTCTATCGCCACCGCGAGCGGATGCAGAGTCTAGCCAAGTCCTATACCGAATCCGAGCTGCGCGGTTTTAACGCTCGGCTTGGGCGGCAACTGCAGCGGAACGACCTCGTTTACATCATCGAACCCAAAT
Source organism: Opitutus sp. GAS368 (assembly GCA_945882935.1). Lineage (GTDB taxonomy): Bacteria > Verrucomicrobiota > Verrucomicrobiia > Opitutales > Opitutaceae > Tous-C4FEB. Next base: position 36,175 of record CAMCWW010000020.1, on the reverse strand, counting down.
TCGACGGACTCGCTGTGAGCGTGACTTACGAGCGAGGAAAACTCGTTCGTGCCGTCACCCGCGGCAACGGTATCGAGGGTGACGAGGTCACGGTGAACGCACTCACAATTGCGGATCTGCCGCGCGAGCTGCGCGCGAAGGGCCCGGACGGCTCGGCCAACCCGGTGCCCGATGTGATCGAGCTGCGCGGAGAAATTTATCTGCCTTGGGCCGAGTTTAAGCGGATCAACGTCGAGCGCGAGGCGGCCGGAGAAGCGCCGTTTGCCCATCCGCGCAACTTGGCCGCCGGGACGTTGAAGCTGTCCGACCCGCGCGAGGTCGCACCGCGGAAACTTGCGCTTGTTCTCTACGGCTGGGGTGCCTGGCTGCCGAGTGCGGGGCTGCCGGTTTCGCAGCGGGCGTTTCACGCCCAAGTGCGCGCGTGGGGCTTGCCCGGTTTGGCCGGGTATTCCGTCGGAAGGAGCGCCGATGAAGTGTGGGCCGCGGTGCAGGAGTTTGACCGCTTGAGGCCGGGTTTGGCGTTTCCCGTCGATGGCGCGGTGGTAAAACTAGACGCCGTCGGGCTGCGCGCCGAAGTGGGTGCGACCGAGCACGCGCCGCGCTGGGCGACGGCTTACAAATTCGCTCCTGATCGCGCTGAGACCCAACTGCTGGCGATCACCGTGCAAGTGGGGCGCAGCGGCGTGCTCACCCCCGTGGCTGAGTTGACGCCGGTCTCGCTCGGCGGGGCCGTGATCAGCCGCGCTACCTTGCACAACGCCGACGAGATCGCCCGCGGAGATTTTCGGGTCGGAGACTTTGTTTATGTTGAGAAAGCGGGTGAGATTATCCCGGCCATCGTCGGGGTAAATGTCGCGCGTCGGGCGGCGGCGAGCCGGCCGTTTCAATTCCCAAATGCCTGTCCGTCCTGCCAGGCCGACGTCGTTCGGGTAGCGGGCGAGAGTGCCGTAAGGTGTCCGAATTCGGAGTGTTCCGCACAACTGCGGCGGCGCGTGCAGCATTTCGCTTCTGAGGCGGGCGTTGAAATCGAAGGACTGGGACCGGCGTTGATCGATGCGCTGGTGACGAAGGCCCTGGTCAGGGAATTACCCGATTTGTATCGTTTGCGTCGGGATGACCTCAGCGGTTTACCGGGGGTGGGTGCGACGTCGGCGGACCGGCTCGTAGCGTCGATCGAGCGCAGCAAGCGGGCGGAATTGTCGCGGTTTATCTACGGCTTGAGCTTGCCGCAGATCGGCTCGGTTTCGGCCAAAGCATTGGCGCGCCGGTTTCGTTCATTGGGCGGGTTGGCCTCGGCCGATACGTCGGAGTTCGCTGAGGTGCTGGGCCCGTCGTCGGCGGCGGCGTTGGCGGCGTATTTCCAGTCTTCGCGGGTTCGCGCCACGATCGCGGAGCTTTTGGCGCTGGGCGTAGCGCCGGTCGCATCTTTCGCCACCTCGACTTTGCTGGCCGGCAAGACGTTCGTGCTCACGGGGACGTTGCCCAGTTTCACGAGGGCGCAGGCCGAGGCAAAAATCGTGGCGGCGGGAGGCAAAGTCGCCGGTAGCGTCAGCCGGAATACCAGCTATGTGCTGGCGGGCGAGGGGAGCGGGGCGAAGCTCGATGCGGCGCGCGCGTTGGGGGTGGCCGTGATCGAGGAGGCGGCGTGGTTGACGTTGATCGGTGAAAACTAGACTGGCGCTCGGCGGGTGAAACGGTTTGGTGCGGGCATTATGGAGATCATTTTTCTCGGCACCGGCACCTCTCAAGGCGTGCCCATGATCGCCTGCGACTGCGCGGTGTGCGCCTCGCCTGATCTGCGAAACAAGCGTACGCGCGCCTCAGTCCACATCGTGATGGACGGCTTGCACATCCAAGTGGACGCGGCGCAGGAGTTCCGTCTCCAGTGTCTGCGCGAAAACATCCGGCAACTCGATCTTTTCATCCTCACCCACGGGCACACCGATCACATCACGGGGATGGATGATCTGCGCCGGTTCTGTGATCTGCTCGGCGGTTTAGGTCTCAGCGTTTATTCTACCGACGAGGGGATCAGCCGGGTGATAGCGATGTATCCCTACGCTATTATGGAGCGGCCCGTAGTGAAGGGTTACCCGGCGTTTAAGCTCCAAGAGCTGCCGCCGTTGCTCGAACTCCCGCAAGGCACGATTCAATCCACCCTGCTCCCGCACGGCGGGGTAAACACCCTCGGGCTGATTTTTACGGAGCGCAGCAGCGGGAAAAAATTGGTCTATTACACCGATTGCAAACGCGTGCCGCGCGAGGCCGTCGAGTTGGCCCGCGGAGCCAACCTAGTCGTGCTCGACGGGCTGCGCCCGCTCCCGCACCCGTCGCACATAAGCATTCCGGAAGCCATTGCGGTCGCCCGAGAAATCGCCGCTCCACGGACGTTGCTCACCCACCTGACTCACCTGAGCGACCACGCGACGTTGGCGGCCGAGCTGCCCGCCGGCATTGAGCCGGCGCACGACGGGCTGCGGATTTCACTCTGAGAGCAATGACAAGTGCGGCGCTCTCCGTCGCCAGCGCCTAGCCTTCCCGAGCCACAAAAAACCCAGAAATTCGCGCTCGCTTTAATTTATACTGACTTAATGTAGTTTGAAATAGTCTTTAAATGAAACTCTCCAAGAAAGGCGAATATGCCCTCCGCTCGCTGATCAACCTCGGCCTCGCCGCCGAGGTGAAGCGAGACTTGGTGCAGGTTTCCGAGTTGGCTGAGAGCGACCAACTCCCGGTGAAGTTCTTGGAGCAGATCATGCAGGCGCTGAAAGAGGCCGGTCTCGTCTCCAGCGTGCGCGGCAAGTTTGGCGGCTACCGCCTCGCAAAGCCTGCCCGCGAGATCACCATTGGCCAAGTCGTCCGCCTCATCGATGGCCCGCTCGCCCCCATCGGTTGCGTGAGCCAGTCGGCCTATGAGAAATGCACCTGCCCTGACGAGGCTCACTGTGGCCTGCGGATGTTGATGCTCGATGTGCGCAACGCCATCGCCGGGATCCTCGATCGCTACACGCTCGCCGATGTCGTCGAGATCACGCTCCGCAAGCTCCGCCGCGACGATGTCCCGCTCCCGTTCTCCGCCGAGGCCGAGGCCGCCGCGTCGTCTGTGCGTTTGCCCGCCCGCCAAGCCCGAAAACTCGCCCGCCGCGCCGGCAACGTGCGCATCGATGAAACCGAGGGCGTGCTCCACCAGTTGCTCGGCGAATACAGCATATGACCGCGTTTTGGGTGAAGTTTTTGCCGCTTTTTCTCTGCCTCTCGCTGGCGAGTGTGGAGGTGCGCGCTGAACGGGTCACGCTTCGCGTGGGCTACTTCCCCACTATCACTCACGCGCAGGGTGTGATCGGCGCGCACACGACGCGGGAAAAAAAGGGGTGGTTTGAGCAACGCCTCGGCCCCAACATCGTGGTCCAATGGTTTCCGTTCAACGCGGGACCCAGTGCGATGGAAGCGATCTTCGCCGGCTCGATCGACCTTACCTATGTCGGCCCCAACCCGGCGCTCAACGCCTACATCCGCTCCCGTGGCGACGAGATCCGGGTGCTCGCCGGCGCCGCCGAGGGCGGGGCTGCGTTGGTCGTGCATTCCAATGGTCCTTTGACACAGCCCGCAGACTTCAAGGGGCGTCGTATTGCCACGCCCCAACTCGGCAATACTCAGGACGTCGCCGCCCGGGCGTGGCTAAAGAAGCAGGGGTTTAAGGTCACTCTCACCGGCGGTGATGTCGCGGTCCTGCCGGCAGCGAACTCCGAGCTGTTCCAGCTGTTCAAAGCGGGAAAAATCGAAGCAGCGTGGACCGTGGAACCTTGGGTTTCCCGGCTCGAAATTGATGCCGGCGGTAAAGTTTTCATCGAGCAGAGCGATGCCGTAACCACCGTTTTAGTCGCAGCGGGTAAGTTGCTCAAAGCCCGCCCGGAACTGGCCTCGCGGTTTTTGGCCGCTCACGTTGAACTCACGGCGTGGCTGGGTACGCACTCGACTGAGGCGCGATCTCTCGTCCAAGCGGGTCTCGCCGCTGAGACTCGGCGCGAGGTTCCAGCCGCTCTAATGGAGCGGGCGTGGGGTCGGCTCCGCTTCACGGACCGGGTCGCCCAAGATCAATTTGCGGCGCTGGTCGGGGATGCCCAGTCGGTGGGATTTCTCCGTCAAGCGATCCCGCTGGACCGGATGTTTGGAGGTAAACCATGAGCCTCGCGGACGAGGTTTCGGTCGAGGCACCGGCGGCCAAACTGTCGATCAGGGGCGTGAGCAAACGCTTCGTTTCCGGCCCGCGCTCGGTGCATGCGCTCGATGATGTTTCGCTCGATGTAGGCGAAGGGGAGTTCGTGTGCCTGGTCGGTCCCAGTGGCTGCGGGAAATCTACGTTGCTCAATCTCGTGGCCGGATTGGACCTGGCGGATTCGGGCCAGATCTCCGCCGACGGCATCCCGATCAATGCGCCGGGGCGTGATCGGATGGTGATGTTTCAGGAGGCCGCGTTGTTTCCGTGGCTCGATGTTTTGGGCAATGTGATGTTTGGACTCCGCCGTAAACTCGGCCTCACCGACGCCGAGCGGCGTAAGGTCGCCGAATTCTACCTGCGGCTCGTGGGCTTGGAAAAATTTCACCGCGCGTTTGTGCATGAACTCTCGGGCGGGATGAAACAGCGGGTAGCCTTGGCCCGCGCGCTCGCCCCGAGTCCGCGCGTGCTGCTCATGGATGAACCCTTCGGCGCGCTCGACGCCCTGACGCGTGAACAACTTTACGGCGATATTCAGCGGATCTGGCAGCAGCGAAAAAAGACCATTGTTTTTGTGACCCACAATGTGCGCGAAGCCGCGTGTTTGGGTGACCGTGTGGTGCTGTTCTCGCCCCATCCGGGTCGAATTCGCGAGCAGTTCAAAATCGATCTGCCGCGGCCCCGCGATATCAACAGTGTCGAGCTCGCCCGTCACACGACGGCGATTACCGCGGCGTTGAAGAACCACGTGCGGCCGGAAGCGGAGGTCGTCGAATGAAACGCGTTGGCCTCGCCGCTCTTTTCTTCGCCGGGTTGTTTGTCGGCTGGGAACTGCTTTACCGATCCGGGTTTTGGTCGCCGGTGCTGCTACCTTCGCCGCTGGTCGTGGGCCGGTATTTGTGGGAGGCGACGGTTGATGGCAGTCTCCTGAGTGCGACCCTGGTTACGGTCAAACGCCTCTTCCTCGGCTATGTGTTTGGCCTGCTGTTGGGCTTACCGCTCGGGCTGCTGACGGCCCGGTTTCGGGTGCTCGCGGATACGCTCGGACTCCTAGCGTTGGGGCTCCAAGCGTTGCCCAGCGTCTGCTGGGTGCCGTTGGCGCTGTTGTGGTTTGGTCAGACGGAGGCGGCCATGTTCTTTGTCGTTGTGATGGGCACGCTGTGGTCGGTCATCATTGCGACGGATAACGGTGTGCGAAACGTGCCGCCGATCTACGCCCGCGCCGCGCGCACGATGGGTTCCAGCGGGCTGCACACGTGGCTCTGGGTAATCTTTCCAGCGGCGTTGCCGTTCATTGTGGGCGGGATGAAGCAAGGGTGGGCTTTTGCTTGGCGCTCGCTGATGGCGGCGGAGATTTATGTCACGATCTTGAGCGGCTTTGGTTTGGGTCACCTGCTGCACTACGGGCGCGAATTGAACGCCATGGAACAGGTAATTGGAATCATGCTCGTGCTCTTGCTCATCGGGCTGCTCGCCGACAAAATATTTTTCTCACCTTGGGAGCGCTTCTTGCATCGCCGTTGGGGCACCGCCAAATAATTTTTAACTCCTAAGAAACCCATCACTCCCACCCTTCATCATGGCTAAAATATACAACGACATCACCGAAACGATCGGCAACACCCCGCTGGTGCGGCTCAACCGCACGGCCGCCGCCCACGGCGCGCAGGCTGAAATTCTCCTGAAACTCGAGTTCTTCAACCCGCTCTCGAGCGTGAAGGACCGCATCGGCTTCGCCATGATCGACGATGCGATCAAGAACGGAAAAATTACCAAAGACACCGTCCTAATCGAGCCCACTTCGGGCAACACCGGAGTCTCGCTCGCTTTCGTCGCCGCCGCGAAAGGCATCAAGTTGATCCTCACGATGCCCGAGACCATGTCGGTCGAGCGGCGTAAACTGCTCAAGATTCTCGGTGCCCGGCTTGTGCTCACCGAAGGTGCTAAAGGCATGAAGGGCGCGATTGCCAAGGCCGAGGAGCTCGCCGCCAAAATTCCCGGAGCGCTGATTCTTCAGCAGTTCAACAATCCCGCAAACCCGGCGATTCATCGCCGTTCGACGGCCGAGGAAATCTGGCGTGATACCGACGGGAAGATCGACTTCCTCGTCGCCGGCGTCGGCACGGGTGGGACGATCACCGGCATCGCCGAGGTGCTGAAAGCGAAGAATCCCGCCGTCAAGGTCGTCGCGGTCGAGCCCGATGCATCGCCGGTGCTTTCGGGTGGCACTCCCGGTCCGCACAAGCTTCAAGGCATCGGAGCGGGCTTCGTGCCCGGCGTGCTCAACACTAAGATTTACGATGAAGTGGTGCGCGTGAAGGAGGCCGACTCCGGCCCGATTTCAAAGCAGGTCAGCCAGCTTGATGGCATCCCGGTCGGTATTTCGTCCGGTGCGACGATTTGGACCGCGATCCAGCTCGCGAAACGGCCCGAGAACAAAGGGAAGATGATCGTCGCCATTGTTGCGTCGGCGGCTGAGCGCTACCTTTCGTCTTGGCTATTCGCCGACATCAACGTCGAGAGCGATTCCGTCGAGGATCTCTTCGTCGCCGCCAAGTGATTCAACTGGAAGCGAGGCGGGCTGTCAGCCCGCCTTGGCTTCAGGCTTTTGGTGCCGCTCGGCGCGAAAGGTGCTTTTCCGTCGCGTCTAGCCAACCATTCAAACCGTCGTGCCTACCGCCACACGTTTCCTGATTCTTCGCCGCACGATTGCGGCTGCGGCCTGTTTCGCCGCGGCTGCCTCAGCCTCGGCCCAAGTCACGCCTCCGGTCGCGAAACCGGTCGATCCTGTTGCGCTCGATACATTCGTGACCGTCGGCTCGCGCTTTACGCAGCGCACCGTGGTCGAGTCGGCGGTGCTGATCGACATCATCACGGAGCGTGAAATTCGGCAGGGCGGTTACACGGAGGCGGCGAAGATTCTTTAGGCCCAGATCCCGTCGTTCAACAATCCGCATCCCACCATCACCGACCTAGCGGAACAAGCCGCCCAGATCGTTTGCCCACCCTTTAGCCACCTCGGGCGACGATGAGGCGTATCTTGAGTTCGCCGACGACTACGCGGGGCGCACGGCGATGTCGCTCGTGCATGCCGGGGAAAACGTGATGGTGTTTCGCACGTTCGCCAAGGCTCACGGGCTGGCGGCGTTGCCCTTTGGCTACGCGATCGCACCGCGGGCATTAGCCGAGCATTTGCGCAAGCAGGGCATAGGCTGTCCCCGCGACCAAAACCGGCTCGCGCTCACAGCGGCCGCGGCATCCCTGCGCGATACGGTGCACAGGGTGCGCGTAAACATAGCGGTGACGATCGAGCGGGTGGCGGGTGAAGCCGCATGCAGTGCTCGATTCGCTAAAACTCCGGCGCACGGAATCGCAGGCGAATTTTGTCTTCTTCGATGCAGGCCGACCGCAGGTTGAGGTGGCGAAGGCGTTGGCGGCTGAAGGCGTCGTGGTCGGCCGGACGTTAGCGCCCGATGTGACGTGGGTACGGATCACGTATTGGTCTCCCCGAAGAAAACGTCCGGGCCCAAGCGGCGGTGAAGCGGTTTTTAAGTCGGACTCGAAGTAGGGCGCGAACCCTGAGGCCGGAGACGGATGGATGCTTTGCCCTGCGCGTCTGATTTCGACCAGCGAAAAAAACACACGCCGAAGGCGGCAAGCGCGACCGCTAGGCCTACGAGTTTCATGCTAACGCCGGCGGCAAGTTGGTCTTCGCCCGCAGAAAAATCGGGGAACAGGCGGGGGGCATATTCATAGGTTGGGTAGAGAACCTCAGGTGAGAAAGTGATGTAGGCAAAGACGGGCGTCATCGCGATGAGCACGCTGAACAGATAGATCATGCGGCTGCCGTAAGGGATCGGCGGAAAGGTGCGAGATGGGCTTAGAAGCGGCCACCAATAGAGAAGACCGGCGCCAAAGAACATGACATGCTCGATGATGTGCACGGTCTTGTTTTGCAGGGCCCAATCATAAGCCCACGGAACGTGCCAGATGCTGATGATAAATGTATAGAGCAGTCCCGCGATCACTGGCTGGGTGATGAGCCTGATTGGCAGGCGCAGTGCGGGGCGGGATAGCACGGGTTCGACCATCCACTCGGGTAGACCGCGCAAAAACAGGATCGCCGCAGGGTAAATCAGCAACTGGTGCTGGAGCATGTGGACGACGAAGAGAAAACGTTCGCCGATTTGGTCGAGCGGAGAACCGACCGCCAGGTAGAAGATCACCAGCGAGGAGTAAAATTGGGTCGCGTGGGTGCGGGGGAAGGGGGCTCCCGGCGCCAAGCATGGGCGCAGTGGACCGGCAAGCACGGCGTAGAGCCAGCCAATGAACACCAGACCTCCGACGAGGTAAGGTTCGTTGTGCCAGTGGCGCCAGTCGATCATGGTAAAAAAAAGGCGGCCAAGAGGCCGCCGTGAGTATGGATCAGGATCTTAAACGGAGCGGGACGTCAGGTCGGCAGCGGCAGGCTGTCTTTGACTGAGAAGATTGCGATCAGCGCCCACACCGTGCCGGCAGAAAGAACAAGGCCGATGAAAAACAGGATGGTGCAAAACGGCTTGTCCCACCGTAGATGCATAAAATAGAAGATCACGTACAAGAACTTCACGACCGAGAGTATGACCAAGCCGGTCACAATCACCCACTTGGCGAAGGGTAAATAGATGCCGACGATTTCGACGCCGGTGATGACGGCCAAAAGCATGGCGACGTTCACGTAGATCTGGAACTTGCTCTCTTCTTCGTGGCCATGGGTAAGGTCCGGTGAGGTGGAAACGGGGGCGCTCATAAGTAAAAATCAGAGGTATTCGATCAGGTAGACCGCGGTGAAGATCACGATCCAAACAATATCAACGAAGTGCCAATAAAGGCCCATGGACTCGACGTCGATGGCGTTGGCTTCGCCGAAGTTGCTCAAGGCTTTGGGTTGAGCGAAGCCAATACATACGGCGACGCAGCCCACAAAACCCGCGATCATCCAGAGGTAGCTGGCGAAATACGCCCCAGCGGTGCCGCCAGTATGCAAGGTGTGGACGGCGCCCAGCACGGCGAACATCGACAGGAGGACGGCGCCGACGAGTGCGGTGATGTGGAGGAAATTTTTGAACAACCAGCCGAAGGTTCGGCCGGCCTCATGCGGCTGGAAGGAGCGCACATACATCAAAATCAGCCAAAACACGCCGACGGCGACATGGATGCCGTGGGTCCCGGTGAGGGTGTAGAAGGTCGTGCCGAACATACTGTTCGTCAGGGTCACATTCTTGAGCTTTACGAATTCCTCGAACTCGTAGACTTGGCAGCCGAGGAAAATCGCCCCGAAGAAAATCGTGGTCAGCAGCGACCAACGCATGCTCTTGACGTTACCCTTTTGGATCGCCGTGACCGCGAGGGCCATCATCAGCGACGACATCAACAGAATGAAAGTCGAGAACGAGGTCAGCTCGAGACTGAAGATCTGCTTGGGTGAAGGCGAGCCGGGCGCCGGATGCAGGCGGTAGATCAGGTGCGTCGAAATGAGCGCGCCGAAGAACATACAATCCGAGGCGAGAAACGTCCACATTATCAGCTTCTTGTTCGGAATGCCGGTTGATGTGCTCGGATCGTGGTGGTGGTCGATAGTGCCAGCGGCGGCGTGACTGCTCATAAGTGGGAGGGCGAAAAGGGGGAAGGGAGAAGAGCGGGTGCGAACTTAGTGTTTGGCCGATTTTTTGCCGTTAGACTCATCTCCGTCATTTTCCGGGTGAAGGTGATAGCCGCCGTTGCCTTCGAGAGCCCAGAAATAGATGCCGGCGAGCATGACTACGCCACCGATCATGGTGACACCGATCTTCTTGCCCCAAAATCCGGGCGTCGGGTCGTTGTCCATAACCGAGATACCGATACCGGCGATCAACATCCCGAGGCTAGCGACAAAGGGATAGATTGATTGGTGCGGCATATGGATACCACCGTGAGCAGCTTCCTCTTTGGCATGTGTAGCATCTTCTTTGGCGATTTGTTCCTTGTTCTGCTTCATATACCAGAAGGCATCGCGCGCATGGACCGTCGGAATCACATGGTAGTTATATTCGGGCGGGGGATTGGGTAGGCTCCACTCAAGGGTGCGTGCGTCCCAAACATCTTTGCCGACTTTCTCGCCTTTGAAGTAGGTGTAAACCATCACGGCAAAGTAGATGAAGATACCGACACCGAGGATCAGCGCACCAATGGTGGCGATGTAATTGGCAGAGTTCCAGCCGAGGTTGCCGTCGTAGGTGAACGTGCGGCGAGGCATACCGTTCAGGCCAAGGAAATGCATCGGGAAGAATGTAATATTGAATCCGGCGAAGATGACCCAAAATGAGAGTTTACCCCAAAATTCGCCGATCTTGCGGCCGAACATCAGTGGGAACCAAAAGTGGATGCCGGCGAGTAGCGCAAACATCGATCCGCCGATCAGCACGTAATGGAAATGAGCGATGACAAAGTAACTGTCTTGCTGTTGAGCGTCGGCGGGTGCGGCCGAGTGCATCACGCCGGAGAAACCGCCAATCATGAACATCCAGACGAAACCGAGAGCGAACATCATCGGTGTGCGCATCGAGATATGCCCACCCCAAAGGGTGCCGATCCAGTTGAATATCTTAACTCCAGTCGGAACGGCGATGGCCATGGTAGCGAGGGAGAATGCCGCTGTGGCGACTGTGCCCATGCCGGTCGTGAACATATGGTGGCTCCATACCGAGAAACCAAGGAAACCGATGGAAGCGCCAGAAAACACGACGATCGGATATCCGAAGAGCGGTTTGCGGGAGAAAGTCGGAAGGATTTCGGAGATGATGCCCATCGCCGGGAGAATCAAGATGTAGACCTCCGGGTGGCCGAAAACCCAGAAGAGATGTTGCCAGAGGATCGGCATGCCGCCGCCCGAGACTTCAAAGAAACTCGTACCGAAAAGGCGGTCCATCATGATCTCGACCAGCGCAACGGTGATGAATGGGAACGACAGCACGATCAGGAACGCCGTAATCAGTGTCATCCAAGTGAAGACCGGGAGGCGCATCATGGTCATGCCGGGAGCCCGCATATTTATAATCGTGACGATGAAATTCAGCGAAGCGGCGATCGAGGCGACACCGAGTAACTGGAGCCCCATGATCCACATGTCGACCGAGTGGTCTGGCGTGTAGGCTTTCGATGTTAACGGAGCGTAGCCCGTCCAGCCTGCGTCGGGAGCACCCGCCGACATAAACCAACCGAGGTTCAAAATGATGGCACCGGCAACAAAAGTCCAAAGCGAGAAGGCGTTAAGGCGGGGGAAAGCCACGTCGCGGGCGCCAATCTGGAGCGGCATAATAAAATTAAAAAACGCGGCGGAGAGCGGCATGATGGCGAGGAAGATCATCGTCGTCCCATGCATCGTAAACATCGTGTTGTATTGCTGCGCGGTCAGCACGGTGCCGTTGGGCGTCATCAACTGCAGGCGGATGAGAAGAGCCTCAAAGCCACCGACCAAGAAAAAGAACAACGCGAAGATCCCGTAGAGAAATCCGATTTTCTTGTGGTCGACGGTGGTTAACCAGCTGACTAAGCCGGTTTGGGCGGTGGGTCGCCAGAAGACGGATGACTTGGTCTCTGGCGCGACGTCTTTGACTTGGAGATCTGATTTGAGGATGGCGTCCATGGAAGAAGATTATTTGAGGCTCTGGAGATAGGCGACGAGAGCGACCTCGTCCTCGGTCGTGAGTTTGATATTATTATCGATGTAGCCCTTGGCCATTTTGTTGCCGGCCTTGACCGATTCGGGGTTGTGAATCCAGCGGTGGAGTTGCTCGGTGTTGTTTTCCAGCAGCGCGCCGGCGAGAGTTGAGCGGGAACCAAAATGGGTGAGGCTAGGGCCGCTGATGCCGGCATAACCGTGACCACGAACTTCGTGACAGCTGAGACAGGCTTTTTCTTTAAACAAAGCCTTGCCCTGGGCGATCAGCGCCACGCTCTCGCCTTTTTCTGGAAACTGCTGCGCTTTCCAAGCATCGAGCGGGGATATGTCGTATTTCGCGGTGTGGCCGGTCTCGTTTTGTTTGAACGTGCGGAGCGAGGCAAACTGGACCTTGGGCGCGTCTTGAGTCGCAACCCGGGGCGGGGCAACGTCGCGAGCCGGAGCCGTCTGCTGGGACAGCCAGTCGTTGAAATCTTTCGGCCCGAGGGCGATTACACGGAAACGCATGACCGCATGGGAATCGCCGCAGAACTCCGCGCACTGGCCCCAGTAGTAGCCAGGCTGGTCGGCCTGGAACCAGAGGTGGTTGGCGCGGTTCGGCATCATGTCCACTTTGCCGGCGAGTTTCGGAATCCAAAAACTGTGAATCACATCGATCGTGCGGAGATTCACGCGAACGGGACGCCCGGCGGGAATCACGAGTTCGTTGGCAGTGGTGAGGGCACCGGCTCCCGCGATCTGCTCGCTCGGGTAGTCGAATTTGAACCACCACTGGTAACCGGTGGCCGTGACCTCGTAGGTGTCGGCCTTGCGGTCTTCCGGCACGTCGTAGGTATACCAGATGCCCTTCAACGTCGGGATGGCGATAACGACGAGAGCGAGAATGGAAGCACCGATCAGGCCGATTTCGATGAGCGGATTGCCATGACCTTGCTCGGGTGGGATGGCCTTTTCCTCTGCCGTAGTGCTGGCTTTGAACTTGATTGAAGCGTAGGCCAGCACGGCGCCGACCAAGATGAAAATCACCAGCGTGACCCAGCAGGTCACATAAAAAACCTCCAGTTGCGATCTCGCGACCGGCCCCTCGACCTTGATGGTCGATTGGTGACCGTCCATCCGCCAAAAATTATAGTCACAAGCGGAAAGCAGTGAAACCGCTCCGACAGCAAGGACCGCCCGGCCCCAGCGGGCGGCGGATGAGAGGATTGTAGCAAGACGCATAGAAAGATTTGGTGATTTTCGAAAAGTCCCGAGTTGGCGACAAAGTTTTTCTAGAGTTCGTCAACCCACCGGTGATTCAAGTCATAATTCTGCAAGATAGTGAACGTGGGTGGGGTAGCAGGGACTGCAATGCGGTGCGTGATGGTTTCGTTACGTATTAATCGGTCTTCGTTGTGCATAAGTTAGACACTTCCGCGATAGGCGCGAAATCATGATGCCAACTCACGGTCCTAAGTGGCTCCGCTACTTTTGATGATTCGCGTTTGCCAGCGCCGAAACAGGCGTTGAGGTTCGCGGCGTATGAAAAACTATCTCATTCTAGCAGCATTTACTTCGGCACTGCTTGTCTCCGGCTGCGGCCAAAAAGAGTCCGCCTCCGCTCCGGCCTCGGCTCCGGCCGCCGCATCGGCAGCCCCGGCTCCGGCCACCGCCGCCCCGAGGGTCATTGAAATCACCGCCGGTGATAACATGAAATTCAACCTCACCGCAATCGAGGCGAAGCCCGGCGAGTCGTTAAAAATCATCCTCACGAACATCGGCCAGATGCCGAAAGAGGCGATGGGCCACAATATCGTCATCCTCAAAAAAGGTGCCGACACGGCTGCCTATGCCGCCGCCGCCACTACGGCAAAAGCCTCGGAGTATCTGCCTCCGGCTTTCCAAGACCAAGTTTTGGCGCACTCCGAATTGATCGGGCCGCGTAAATCCTCGGAGTTCCTCTTTAAGGTCCCGGCCGAAACCGGTGACTATCCTTTTATCTGTTCGTTCCCGGCTCATTATATGGTCGGCATGAAGGGCGTGATCACGGTGAAATAATCCCAGCTTAGAAAAATTTAAGGCCGCGCTTAAATGCGCGGCCTTTTTGTTTTGGTGGTCAGAGACTAAGGGCGATGCGCGCCTTTAGTTTGCGGAGGGCCACCACTGGTAGAGAAAGAAGTAGACGAGCACGCCGGTGACGGAAACGTAGAGCCAAATGGGAAACACGATCCGCGCCCACTTTTTGTGGCGCTCGAACTCGCCCTTGAACGCAAGTGCGAAGGTGCGTGGGACAAGGTAGGCGATGGCGATCGCCAGAATGACATGGGTGATGAGCATCACATAATACACCGCGCGGATCGCGCCCTCCCCGCCGAATTGCGTATGAACCGCTTCGCCCGCGCCGGCCGCCATACCTTTGAGAATTTTGTGGCTCACGTATCCGACGAGGAAAACGGCTGAGACGACACCGGCGCTGATCATCGCGGCGCGATGAGCCGTCTTGCGGCCGGTCTTGATGAGGACAAATCCGGTCGAGATGAGGACGGTCGCGAGGGCGTTGAGCGAGGCGTTGATCGCTGGGATGTCGTTGATTGTCATAGGGCGGCGGACTTAGAAATTAACGATGCGATCCGCCACGAGCGCTCCGAGGACGAGCGGCAAGTAAGCGATCGAGCAGTGGAAAAGCCGGCGGGCCGCGACATCACGACCCTCGGCGCGAAGAAACCGCACGGCACAGGCGACAAACCCGACGCCGCCTGCCAAGGCGACCGCGCCGGACCACAAGGTGGCGAAGCCGAGTGCCCAAGGAAGTAGGCTCACGACGAGTAGCCCCAGGGTGTTGGCGAGGGACCATGCGGCGACGAAACCGCCTTTTTCATTGCGCACGGGAAGCATCGGGAAATGGACCGCCGAGTAGTCCCGTCGGTAGGTCCAAGCGATCGCCATAAAATGGGGGATTTGCCAAAAGAAAAGTATGCCGAAGAAAATCCAGCCAAGTTCGGAGACACGGCCTTCGGCGCCGGTCCAGCCGATGAGCGGCGGCAACGCGCCCGCAATCGCACCGATTTCGGTGCTCCAACGCGACCAACGTTTCGCCGGCGTATACCATCCTAGGTAAGCGATCATCGTGAGTAACGCGACGCCGGCGCAGAGGTAGTTCACGCGGGAGAACAAAATGAAAAGCGCCCCGACGCACATCAGCCCGCCCAACACAAAGGCCGAGCCAGTGGCGACTTTCCCGGTTGGAATCGGCCGGTCGGCGGTGCGTTTCATCTGCGCGTCGGTGTCGGATTCGAGCCATTGATTGAGCACCGCCACGCCACCGGCCGCGAGCGAAGTGCCGACCGCCACGAAGATAAGCTGTGCGGTGCTAAATTCCGGGCGGGCCGCAGCGTAGGCCGCGAGCGCGGTCAGCACCGATAACAAGCTCAACCGGGGCTTGGTGAGTTCGAAATAGTCGGAGAATTTGGCTGAAGGTGCCGCGAGGGCGGGATTGGCGGTCATGGGCGGGAGGCGTTGGTCTCGGAAGATTCGATGGCGTTGCGGTGGGCGAGGCAAGCGAGAGCGAAGGCGGTCGCGAGCGTGGCCGCGCCGACGATGACGTGGGTCGTCGTGATGTCGGGCCGGCGTTGGCTCCAGATGATTGAGGCCCCGAGCAAAACCTGAACCACGAGCAGGGCGAGCAGTCCGTGCGCCAGATTCCTCAGGAGAGTCGAAGCCCCCGAATCGCGACGCACGCGCAACCATAAGATCAAAATCGCCACGGTGAGAACGACGGCGATCACGCGGTGGGCGAACTGAAGGGCGACGCGATAGTCCCAGTGCGGCGGCAAAATCGCGTGGTCGGCGGAAGAAAAGGGAAATGTCGGTATGGCCATGCCGGCGTGGTTGTGACGCATGAACACCGCAACCGTGAGTTGGACGAGCAGCAGCGCGACGCAGGCCACGGCGGCCGAGCGGACTCGGGGCCCCACCGCAACGATGCCCTCGATCCACCGGCGGGAACACCCAAGGGCGATGGCGACCAATATGCAGACGTAAATCTGGGCGAGAACGCCGTGGGGCACGCGCAGCATTTGCCCCAATGACATATCGAAACCGGGCACCTGGGTCGCATCGAGCAGCACGCGTTTGCCACCGATCAGACCTTGGATAATGACGATGCCAAGCGCACACCATCCGAGCTGCCGCAGCCAACGGCGGGCAACGGTGCGGTGGAGCCAGACGGCAAGTCCGATGGCAAAAACCCCCATCACGGTGCCGGTCAGGCGGTGCGAATGCTCGGCGAACATCGCCATATTAGTGAGCCAGCCCTCGGGGTTGACCGAGCCGTTGGAAAGCGGCCAATCGAGGAACGCCATCCCAGCGCCAATCGTCGTGGTAAACGCTCCGAGCGTCACCAATACAAACACCCAAACGGCGGCGGCCGTGGCAAATACCGAGAGCCCGCCTTGGTAAGCGGAGTTGCGAGGCGTGGTCGTCGAAGCAGGCATAAGAGGGAAGGCGGCATACAGAAGGCACACTTCAATTACCGGCAAACCCTTTGACAAAGTTATGCTCCGGCGAATCCGTTGCGTCATGAAATCTAATGCACGGGCATGGCCGCCGACCCTGAGAGCAGTCCTCGCGTTGGCTTTGGGTGGTTGTGGCCGGCCCGCCGCGCCGAAGTCCGGCACTCAGTCTGCGGCGACGTCGGTCGAAACCGCGGCGGTAGCGTCAAAACCCGTAGCCTCGGCCAAAAAAAAGGTGGCCGAGCGTTATCCTTTGACCGGTGAAATCACGGGGATCGATGCGGCCCGCAAGGTGCTCATTGTTTACCACGACGAAATCAGAGACTACATGCCGGCGATGACGATGGAGTTTAACGTGAGCCCGGGCGATCTGGCGGTGGCCAAAGTGGGTCAACGCATCCGGGCCGATCTGATTCCGAGTGAGACCGGCGATTTCCGCTTGGAAAAAATTTGGCCGGACGAAAAGTTGGCGACGGCGGCCGTCACTGACGCTGCGCGGGGGCTGCGCGAGGACACCAAGACGCGCGGTAAGAATGCCTATCGCGAGGTGGGGGAAACCGTGCCGAGCTTTACCCTCTTCGATCAGGAGGGACGGGTGATTCCCGGCGGGCACTTTCGCGGCAAGAAAGTGATGATGAACTTTATTTTTTCCCGCTGTCCCGTGGCGACGATGTGCCCGGCGGCGACGGCAAAAATGATGGCGACGCAGAAACTCGCCAAGGACGCGGCGGCGCCGAACATCGAGTTTGTATCGATCACGCTCGATCCCGTTTTCGACACGCCGGGAGTGCTCAAGGAATACGCGTCGGTGCGGGGCATCGACACCACGAATTTCTCGTTCCTCACCGGGCCGGACAGCGCGATCCGTGATCTGCTCACCCAGTTCGGCGTCATCGCCGAACTCGAAGGCGATTTTCTCAAGCACACGCTCACGACGCTTCTGATCGACGAACGGGGCAAGATCATGCACCGGACCGACGGCAGCGTGTGGGAGCCCAAGGATTTTGTCGCGAAAATGAAACAACCATGACCACGACCACACCCGGCACGCCGAACTCGGCGCTCAGTTCCGCCCAACGGCGACAGTTCGTTTGGATCACGCTCGGGGCGGTTTCGCTCTACATTTTCTTTCGGTTCCTGCCCACGGGGACGGACCTGAATCACATGGATTTCCAGTCGACGGGAAGGAATACGATCGAGATGTGCGACCCGTCGAACCCTCAGTTCATCTCGGTGATCGCGGCGACTTCGCCCGTGGCTTTGACGTTGAAAACGGCCGCGGCGCCCACGGCGGGTCGCGAAGTGCAAGTGACGTTGCGGATGACCACGGCGAACAATAAGCCGATCGCACCGGAGGACTTGGTCGTGATGCACACCCGCAAGCTGCACCTGTTGATCGCTGATCCCTCGCTCACAGACTACCAGCACCAGCACCCCGAGCCGACCCGCGTCCCTGGCGAGTGGAGCTTTACCTTCACGCCCAAGCTCGGCGGCATCTACCGAATCTTCGCAGATTTCACCCCTGCGGCGACGAATCGCAGTCTTTACGCCAACGTTGATCTGGTCGTGGCGGGCGAGCAGCTCTCGACCCTAGAATTGGCGGCAGCGATGACGCCCAGCTGGGTTGGGCAACGGGATGCCTACCGCCTCGTGCTAGCCCCGGCGACCCGGCAGATCCGCGCGGGGCAGGTGACAGATTTGAAGTTTTCGGTGACGAACACGGGCGGGGGCGCGGTCGGTCTTGAGCCGGTGATGGATGCGTACGCGCACTTGGTCGCTTTCGACACGGCGCGGAGCGGATTCGCGCACCTACACCCGATGGATGCGGATCTGGGTATGGCGCCGGATTCCATCAAGCCCACGCTCTCGTTCAAGATCACGATCCCGGCGGCGGGGCGCTACGTTATTTGGGCCCAACTCAAGATCAACGGGCGCGAGAAATTCGTGCCCTTTTGGTTCGACGTGGTGACCTGACCGCTGGTGCGCCCCCCCGAAAAAGACGAGTCCGTGCAAGGAGAAGGCCTAGGAAAGTTTGTCATCTATTGGATGACAAACTTCCGGGGACACTGCCCGATTCTGAGCGGTGTTCTCGGTCGGCGAGGCGATACTTTTGCAGGAAAGTTTGTCATCTATTAGATGACAAACAGATCGACGCGATTCGGCGAAGTGAGGCGCCGGGTTCGGCCGGGAGTGGAGCGGTTGCCGGGGCGGTCGGTCAGGCGGGGTCCAGGCCGGCTTTGCGGGCGTTTAGCCAAAGCACGAGGAGGAGAGCGCGTTCGGCGTCGGGACAGGCGACCCGGCTGACGAGCAGCATATGCAACCGTTGGCGCGAGACTCCGAGCACCCGCGCGAGTTTGGCTTTTTCGCCCCGCTTGCGCAGTTGAAGAGAGGCGGCGCGTGCAAGTTCGTTCCAAAGGGGCGTGTCGGGGCCGGGCCGAAGAGCGGTGCCGGGTGTGGACTTCCGGTCGGCGCGGGCCAGTTGTCGACGGGCGTGACGTGTGAGTGCTTCGGCTCCCGCGACGAGCGGTGCGGTCAGTTTGAGGAGTTGGTCGAAGTTGGAGGACGGGGGGTAGTTCATGGCGGCAGGTTCGTCGGTCGGTGGACTTTTGTCATCTATTAGATGACAAATCGCCATGCTGGTTGCACCGGTGAGCGGAGGCGTGGCGGGAAAATTTGTCATCTATTAGATGACAAGCGGAACTCGGTGGAGACCGGAAAAACGGTCCGTTCTCATTTAAAAAAGCAGAAACGGTAACGCTCAATAATGTCATCCATAAGATGACAAATTGAGCGGACGAGCGAGGTGGCCTAATTGGAGGCGATTAAGGAATTTGTCATCCATAAGATGACAAAATGAAGGTAAGATTGAGGGCCTTTTGAGGGTTGTTTGCGGCGTAGGCGACGGGTGGGGCGGGTGATTTCAACCGGCGGTTTTAGGTGGGCGGCGAGGGGGCGCATCATCGCCAGGAAGGCGAGCTCAAGTTTCACGTTTTATACCAACGTCCCTTGATCAACAGACTGCCAGTGCGAGAAGCGCGGCGACGAAGCAATCCATGGATTGCCACGGTGCGCTTCGCGCACCTCGCAATGACAAACGTCTAGAAATTAAGGGACGTTGGTGTGAGGCGTCGGCGCGGAGGATCGACTCGAGGCAGGCGGAAAGTTCGTGGGCGAGGACGGCGTCGAGGTTCTTCGCCGGGCGCAGGTCTGCTTTGACCACGCTGAGCTTCATGAGATCGCCGGTGTCGTCGATAAAACCTCGGGCGAGCTCGGCGGGTCGTCAGGGGCGGGAGCCGGTGCGGCGGACGCGGGCGGCGTAGAGTTCGCGGATGCGTCGGGCGTGGACGGTGAATTGCCGAGGCAATCAGCGGCCTTGGCTATCGGGTAGTTTCTCGAGGGTGGCGCTGAGTTGGTAGTCGAGGTAGAGCTCTACGAAGAGCGGGTCGAGTTGGCGAACGAGCACGGGGCCGTCGAGGCCGGTGACGGTGAGGACGTTGGCGCCGAGTTGCTCGCGAGTCTTGGCGATCTGCTCGCGGATGAGCTGCATGAGCCGGTCACGTTGTTGCTCGGCATCGGCGACCGCCATCGTCGTGGAGACGACGCGAACTTCGGCGTCGTTGGGCACTTCGATGCGGGCGATAAACAGACTGATTTGGCGAATGATTTCGAAAATTTCGGCGTCGGGTGTGAGCGGGCTCAAGATACGAAGGCTGGTCTGAAGCGAGCCGGGGGCGTAGTTGGTTTTGCCCGAGAGAAAACTGCCCCCAGAGCCGGCACCGAAGACGCGCACGGGGCCTTGATGGAGCTGAAACGTGTTGGAGCGTTGCACGGCGGTGGTGAGCCGCCGGACGGTTTCTTGGACCGCGACGGCCTGGCGATCGGTGTCCTTGGCGGTACTGCGGATCGTGACCGTGGCGCAGAGGTAGTCGGCGGGTCGCCGGATTACCACGGCGGGCGGACTGTGCGGCGGGTCAAAGGCGAGGGTGAGGCTGGCGGAATTGGTAACGGCAAATGCGGGCGCGGCGGCGAAGGCGGCCAAGGCTACGAGCAAGTGCGGGCGGATTCGCATGAAGGGCGGCGGTTCAAAACCGGAGGTGCTTTACCGTGAGGCCCTTGTTGAGAAGCTGTTTGAGAGCGGCGATACCGATCTTGAGGTGGTCGTTGACGAATTTCTCGTCGACCTGCTTGTCGCTCTCGGCGGTCTTTACCCCCTCGGGGACCATCGGCTGATCGGAGACGAGCAGCAGCGTGCCGGTGGGGATTTCGTTGAAAAAACCGGTCATGAAAATCGTCGCGGTCTCCATATCGACGGCAAGAACACGGATTTTTTGAGGTATTTTTTAAACGCCTCGTCGTGTTCCCAGACGCGGCGGTTAGTGGTGTAAATCGTGCCGGTCCAATAATCGCGGGCGAAGTCGCGGATGGTGGTCGAGATGGCTTTTTGCAGGGCGAACGAGGGCAGGGCGGGCACCTCGGGGGGGAAATAGTCGTTGCTCGTGCCCTCGCCGCGGATGGCGGCGATGGGCAAAATGAGGTCGCCGATTTCGGCGCGGTGTTTAACGCCCCCGCACTTGCCGAGGAAGAGCACGGCCTTGGGTTTTATGGCGCTGAGTAGGTCCATCACGGTGGCGGCGGTGGCGCTGCCCATGCCGAAGTTGATGATCGTGATGTCGCCAGCGGTGGCGGAGGTCATGGGCTTGTCTTTGCCCATAACGGGGACGCGGTGCCATTGGGCAAAGAGCTGAACGTAGCGGTCGAAGTTGGTCAGCAAGATGTAGCCACCGAATTTGTTGAGGGGAACGCCGGTGTAGCGGGGGAGCCAGTTGGCGACGATTTCGCGGCGGGTCTTCATGGGTGATGATTGCCCGTGAATCGGCGTAAAGGCACGAAAAAGATGCGAGGTTAGCTTCGGCTGCGTTCTGAAAAACAAAAAAATCCTTCAGGAAGACAAAAAATGAGCCGAAGACTGGCACATCGCCGTTTCTGTGCTATCTGTATGGGCGAAACTTTAATTTCTCCTCCGCCTAGCGGGGGAGATTGGGGTAAGTAAGAAAGCAAGGGCCGGCCACATAGGGGTATGTGGCCGGCCAACTTTTTTTAGCCCAATCGGGCGCCCTCCGACGGGCTGACCGATGACCGGTCAGACCGCAGCGGGGGCGGGTTTTTCCGAGGCTTTGGCTTCGTGGAAGTCGGCGGGGGTGCCGGTGTGGCTCACGTAGGCCGCGCGGAGGGTGAAGTCGCCGAAGCGTTCGCCGGGGGTGCGTTCTAGGGCGTAGCGCCGGATGATCGGCCCGAGGAGCGGGACGATTTCGGCGACGGGCACGCTGGCTTTGAAGAGGGTGTTGCAACGGGAGCCGTTGAAGGCGGCGCCGAGATAGATGTTGTATTTGCCGGGGGCGCGGCCGACGAAACCGATCTCGGCGAGATAGGGGCGGCCGCAGCCGTTGGGACAGCCGGTGATGCGCAGCGTGATCGCGTCGTCGCGGAGGCCGGCGGCTTCGATCTCGGCTTCGAGATTCTGCACGAGCTCGGGCAAGTAGCGTTCGCTTTCCGCGAGGGCCAAACCGCAGGTGGGCAGGGCGACGCACGACATGGCGTTGAGGGCTAGACCGGAGGCGGAGTTGGCGGAGTCGAGACCGTGCTTTTTGAGGAGAGCCTCGATCATGGGACGCTGCGCTGGAGTGACGCCGGCGATCATGAGATTTTGATTGGCGGTGAGGCGGAAGTCGCCGGTGTGCGCGGTGGCGATTTCACGGAGCGCGAGCTTGAGGTCGTCCTTTACGCGGCCGCTCATGATGAAAAGGGTGTAGTGCGAGTTGCCATGGTCGCTCTCGACCCAGCCGTAGCGGTCGCCGGTGGAGGTAAATTCGAAGCGGCGCGGCGAACTCAGGAAATAGCCGAGGCGTTTCTCGACTTCGGCGCGGAACCAGACGATGCCGCGGCCGGCGATGGTGTATTTGAGACGCGCGTGTTTGCGGTCGGTGCGATCGCCGTAGTCGCGCTGGACGAGCATGACTTTTTCGGCGACGTCGACGACCTGGTCGAGGGTGCAGAAGCCAAGGATGTCGGCGAGGCGCGGGTAGGTTTCGATCTGGTTGTGCGACATGCCGAGACCGCCGCCGACGGTGACGTTGAAGCCGAGGAGTTTTTTCCCGGACTCGTCCGCGATGGCGATGAAGCCGAGATCGTGGGCGTAGATATCGACGTCGTTGCTCGGTGGGATAGCGATGACGGTCTTGAATTTCCGGGGAAGATAGGTCGTGCCGTAGAGCGGCTCGTGGTCGGGCTCGCCGCCGGCGACGAGTTCGTCGGCGACCCAGATTTCGTGGTAGGCGCGGGTGCGGGGGGAGAGGTGATCGCTGATGGCCTTGGCGAGGCGGAGGACGTCGGCGTGGAGCGCGGACTGGTCGGGATTGGGGTTGGCCATGACGTTGCGGTTGACGTCGCCGCACGCCGCGAGGGTGTCCATGAGCTGGGCGTTCACCGCTTTGATGGCGGGGCGGAGGTTGCCCTTGAGAATGCCGTGAAACTGGAAGGCTTGGCGGGTGGTGATCTTGAGGGTGCCGTTGGCGTGGGAGTCAGCGAGCGCGTCGAGGGCGAGCCATTGGGCCGGCGTGCAGACGCCGCCGGGGACGCGGATGCGCGCCATGAATGAGAAGGCTTTTTCTTTGTTCTCTTTGCGGCGTTGGTTTCGGAGATCGCGGTCGTCTTGTGGGTAGATGCCGTGGAATTTGGTCAGGAGGGAACTGTCCTCCGTGATCGTGCCGGTTGCGGGATCGGCCAGGTCGCGGAGGATGTGGCCGCGGAGAAAATTGCTTTCGGCCTTGATCGTCTCGTTTTTGACGAGCGGTTTCGACGCAGTGGGTGCGGAGGTTGGGTGGTCGGACATGGAGGATTCGGAGGTCTGGAGTTGGGAAAGAGTCTGGCGCAGGGCGAGCGCGAGAGCGTCAGCCGCAAGCGGGTGCGTGCCGATCAGCTCAGTGAGGTCACAGCGGAGGGCCGGATTTTCGAGTTCGGCGGCGCCGCAGATTTGCGCGATGTCGCCGCCGGGACCGGCGTGGCGACCGGGTGAGAGGAAGAGCAAAGCGATGATCACCGGGCCGGAGTTGAAGCCGGGGGCGCGTAGTTGGTCGGCGAGGAACGGATGGTTGTGCGGGTGCTCTTCGCCCTCCATCGAGGCGGCGACGACGGGGCCGACCGTTGAGCCCGGCAGGAGTAGGCGAACCATATCGGCGATCTGGTTGCGCAGCGCGGCGGAAAGAGGGGAGGGCCCGCCATGATCGACGAGGATGACCGGCGGTGGCGTGAGCGTGATTCCCGCAGTTTTGATCGTCTGGCGGATGCGGGCGGCGATGATGCGCGGGATCGCATCGGTGCTCGCGAGGCTGGCGGTGAAGGTGAAACGAAACGGCGTGGCCAGAGTCTGGAGTTTTTCAAGGTCTTGGCGGAGCGCCGAGCTGATGGCGCCTTGCGCGCTGATGAAAAACGGAATGAAAACAAAGTCGCGTTCCCCGGCGGCAAGTTGAGCGGCCATCCAAGGGAGCAAGGTCCACGCCGCAGCGTCGCCGTCGAGTGCGGCGAGGGAGATGCGGTCACTGTGTTTCCAAGAAATCGGGTGAATGTGAACGCCCACCGCGGCGGACAGTTGGTTGGCGACGGTGCGAAGGTTGAGGGTCGCGGCAGGCTCGAGGGAGCCGTTGTCGATGAGGACGATGGTCATGGGGATGGGAGCGGGTTCAATCGCTCGCGTTGGCGACGAACGTAGCGGGGACGCTCTCGCGGGCAAACCAAGCGAGTTTGTCGCTGAGGGCGGCAACCTCGCCGATGACGACGATCGACGGAGCCCCGAAGCCCGCGTGCTCGGACTCGAGAGCGACCGTGGCCAGCGTGGCCAAAAGCTGACGATGCCCGCCGGTGGTGGCAGATTGGATCACCGCCACCGGGGTGGTGCCCGCAAGACCGCCGGTTTGGAGGCGACGCGTGATGATTTCCAGGTTCTTCATGCCCATGTAGAGACAGAGCGTCGCGCCGAGTTTGGCGTAGTCTTCCCAGCGAATCGCAGCGTCGGGTTTGGTGGGATCTTCATGGCCGGTGAGGAAGACAACGCCGCTGGCATGGCTGCGATGCGTCAAAGGGATGCCGGCATAAGCGGCGGCCGCGAGAGCGGAGGTGACGCCGGGCACGACCTCGAAAGGGATGCCGGCGGCGGCGAGGGCTTCGGCTTCTTCGCCACCGCGCCCAAAGATGAACGGGTCGCCGCCCTTCAGCCGAACGACGGTTTTACCCTCGCGGGCGAGTCGGATCAAAATCGCTTCGATCTCCGTCTGTGGGCAGCAAAAGCCGCCGCCCTTTTTACCTACGAAAATTTTCTCCGAATCGGGTCGGGCGAGTGCAAGAATCGCCGGCGCGACGAGATAGTCATGCACCACGGCATCCGCCGCGCGGATGAGTCGGTGGGCCTTGAGGGTGAGCAACTCCGGGTCGCCGGGTCCGGCGCCGACCAAGGCGACGCGGCCGGTCCAGGCATCGCTCGGGGCAAGAGTGGGGGTGTTTTCGGTAAACATGACTACTTTAGTAAATATGACGAGTTTTAGCCTTTACCCGTCGGAAGGATGAGGCAAGCAGTCTTCTTGTTATGCCAACATTTTCATCCGAAGACCTCGTCCAACTGAACGCTAAGCTGCGGCTTCAGTCGCCGTTGGAGATCGTGCGTTGGGCGGTGGCCCAAGCTCCGGGTCGCGCGATCGTATCCACCAATTTCCGTCCGTATGAAGCTGCAATTCTGCATCTTGCGGTGCAGGCCGCGGCTGAAATTCCGGTGCTTTGGGTCGATCATGGTTACAACCGGCCGGCGACCTACCAGCACGCCGAAGCGTTGCGCGTCCGCTTCGGCCTCAATCTAAAATCCTATCTTCCCCGGGTGACTGCGGCGCATCGGGACGCGATTTATGGCCCGATTCCGACCACGGAAGACGAGGAGGGCCTGAAGAAATTCAGCGCGGTGATGAAGTTGGAGCCGTTTCAACGTGGGATGAAGGAGTTGGCGCCGCTGGTGTGGATCACGGCCCTGCGCAAGGTCCAGAATCCTAATCGCGCGGGCCTCGATATCGTGTCCCTCGATGAGAACTTTGGAGCGCTCAAGGTGAGTCCGCTTTTCTATCTCAGTGACGTCGAACTCGAGGCCTACCTGACGCGGCACCAGTTGCCGAACGAGTGGGACTACTTCGATCCGGCGAAGGCCGACGAGAAACGCGAATGTGGATTGCACGCCTCGTGGGGCAAATCGGCGGCGCACGGCGCGGCCGTCGCGGAGCTCGGTTCTCGCCGTTCGTGATTGGCCGTCCAGCATCCGGCCTTGGGCCATTTCTCTCTTCGATTTCCGAACTCCGACCACCGTGAGCAACTACCATCTCGACCATCTCCAGCACCTCGAAACCGAGGCTATTCACATCATGCGCGAGGTCGCGGGCGAATTCGAGCGGCCGGCGCTCCTTTTCTCCGGCGGCAAGGACTCAATCTGCCTCCTGCGTCTTGCGGAAAAAGCGTTTCGCCCGTCGGAGTTTCCGATGCCGCTGCTCAACGTCGACACCGGTCATCACTTCCCGGAGTTAAACGAATTCCGCGACCGTCGCGCGAAGCAGCTCGGCGCGAAGCTTATTATTCGCACCGTCGAGGACGCCATCGCCAAAGGCATCTCAATGCCTGCCCCCGGCGAGATCAGCCGCAACCGGCTTCAGATTCCGACGCTGCTCGCGGCCATCGATGAGTTTCGCTTCGATTGCTGCATCGGCGGCGCGCGTCGCGATGAAGAGAAAGCCCGCGCGAAGGAGCGTTTCTTCAGTTTCCGCGACAGCTTCGGCCAATGGGATCCGAAGAACCAGCGCCCGGAGATCTGGAACCTCTACAACGGTCGCCTGAACCCCGGGGAAAACATGCGCGTTTTCCCGATCAGCAACTGGACCGAGATGGACGTGTGGGAGTATATCCAGCGCGAGCAACTCGAGGTGCCGAGTATCTACTTTAGCCACCAACGCCTCTGCGTGCGACGCGCGGGCCAATGGTTGCCGGTGAACGCCCTCCAGCCGCCGAAGCCGGGCGAGGACGTGCGCGAACTCGTCGTGCGCGTGCGCACCATCGGCGACATCATCAGCACGGGCTGCGTCGAGTCGCCCGCCTCGACCATGGCCGATATCATCGCCGAGATCGCTGCCGCCCGCGTGACCGAGCGCGGCTCGCGCGCCGACGACAAGTCCTCCGAGGCCGCGATGGAAGACCGCAAAAAAGCGGGTTACTTTTGATGCCCAGTTTTTCGCCGTATCCCTTCATGCCTTTGAACACCGCTTCTCCTCTTCCAGTCGACATCCTCCGCTTTAATACCTGCGGCAGCGTCGACGACGGTAAATCCACGCTCATCGGGCGGCTCCTTTACGATTCGAAATCGCTGATGGAAGATCAGATCGAGGCCTTGGAACGTTCGGCCGATATCACCGGCGGCGGGCAGATCAATCTCGCCAACCTCACTGACGGGCTTCGCGCCGAGCGCGAGCAGGGCATCACGATCGACGTCGCCTACCGCTACTTTGCGACGCCGCGCCGGAAGTTCATCATCGCAGACACTCCGGGCCACGTCCAATACACGCGCAACATGGTGACGGGCGCCTCGCTGGCCAATCTCTCCATCGTGCTCGTCGATGCCCGCCTTGGCGTGATCGAGCAGAGCCGCCGCCACACCGCGATCGCCGCGCTCCTGCGCATCCCGCACCTCGTCGTGGCCGTGAATAAAATGGACCTCGTCGGCTGGAGCGAGGCGCGCTTCCTGGAGATCCGCGCGCAGTTCGAAGAGTTTCTTCCGCGCCTCGATATCAAGGACGTGAAGTTCATCCCGATGAGTGCGCTCAACGGGGACAACGTCGTCGATGCCTCGCCACACACCCCGTGGTATGTCGGCCCGACGTTGCTCGGTCACCTCGAGACGGTTCACATCGCGAGCGATTGGAATCTCAACGGGTTTCGCCTGCCCGTGCAGTGGGTCAACCGGCCCAATAATCCGACCGACGCCGCGCTCCATGATTTCCGTGGTTTTAGCGGACAAATTGCGGGCGGCATCGTGCGCGTCGGGCAGAAGATCATCGCGTTCCCCGCCGGCCTCACGACCACGGTGAAGCAAATCTGGACCTTCGACGGGCCGGTGCAGGAGGCGTTCTGCCCGCAGTCCGTCACCCTCGTGCTTGAGCACGACATCGATATCAGCCGCGGTTCGATGCTGGTCGGGCTCGACGCGCATCTGCCCGGCTCGCACGCCGACTTGCAGGCCGAAGTGTGCTGGATGCACTCCCGCCCGCTTCAAACCGGGAAGAAATATTTTCTCAAACACACGACCCACACCGTGCAGGTGGCGATCACCGAGATCGTGAGCAAACTGAACTTTGATACTCTCGAATCCGGGTCCGCGCCGGCCGAGCTCGCGATGAACGACATCGGCGAAATTCGCCTCCGCGCGGCGAAGCCCTTGGTGTTCGACGGCTACGCGACGAACCGGCTTACCGGTTCGTTTATCTTGATCGAGCCGGGCACCAATACGACGGTGGCAGCGGGCATGATGCGGCCGCCCCGCGAAATCGTGAAAACGGAGAATGCCGATTACGTAATCTGAGCAGCCGGAGACGTTCGCGCGCACCCACCCAATATGAAAATCTCCGTGAAAGTGGACTATGCGTGTCGCGTGATGGCGGAGCTGGCGCGGCTCCACAGCTCGGGCGAACTCGCGCAGATCGAGCAACTCGCCAAGACCGAAGAAGTGCCGGCGAGTTTCCTCGCGCAGATTCTTGGCAAGCTCCGCACCCACGGGCTCATTGTGAGCCGGCGCGGCAGCCAAGGCGGCTTCACGCTTGCGCGCGCTCCAGAGGAGATTTCGCTCTACGACATCTTGATGGCCGTCGAGGGCGAGTGCCTGCATTTAAGCGGCAATGTCGCGGGCCGCAGCGGTCGCCGCATGAAACAAATCTGGGACGAAATCGGAACCACGCTCGTGAAGAAGACCAGGAGCTACACGCTCAACCAACTCGCGACCAAGCAGCAGGCCGAGATGTATTATATCTAAGAGGGCAATCGGGAGCCGAGAGGTGAGGGCAGGGGCTCCGATTCGGGGGGCGGCTTTGCCGGCGGAGAAAAGTGTTTGCCAGCGCGGTTCGAGGGCACCGAGCTGGGGCGCTCTTTATCCCACATGAACGAAGACATTCTCAAATCCATCCACGAAGAATTGGTAAGCATCCGGACGCTCCTGACCGAGGCGACCAAAAGCGCCCCCCGCAGCGCTCCGGTCCGCGCTCCGAGCACGGCAACCAGCTACGCGAGCAGCGGCGGCGGCATGGGTGGCGACGAGATCATCCTGCAACCGACCGAGGTCGTGCCCAACGCGGGCGACGTGCAGGTGCATTTCGGAAAAAACAACGGCGTCGCGCTCGCCAAGCTCAGCGAGCGATCGCTCTCGTGGTATGCGACGGAGCAACCGCCGCGCCTCGACAGCAGCGGCAAACCGTATCCCGCGCGTCCGCAGGAGGCGACCCTGCGCAACGCGGCACGCACGCTCTGGCACCAAAACAAAGGCACCCTCGGGCAGGCCGATGGCGTGAAGTCGGCGACAGCCGGCGTGAGCGCAGCCGCCGCGGCTGAGCTGGCGGCGGTGGCACCGACTCATCCGTCGGACGAAGAAGTGCCGTTCTAAGCGGTAAGCGCCCGCGATTTGCGCGGGAGATAGGGTGGGGCGGGTCTATGACCCGCCTTGGTACGCCGGGAGTGTTCGAGGGCGGGTCGAAGACCTGCGTTGGCTTACGTCCTTCGGACCGGCCGTCGTTGGAATTGACGTGGAATATGGCTTCGGTTGCTTCGCATGATGCCTTCCGCTCCCGCCCCGGCCGCGCCCACGTCCCTGTTTCAGCGTTTCCTAAATCTCATCGAACGGGTCGGCAACGTGCTGCCAAACCCTTCGACGTTGTTCGCGATGCTCGCGGCACTGGTCGTGGGCCTGTCTTGGATCTTCAGCCGGATGGGCGTGGCGGTGACTCATCCGGCGACGGGCGCGAGCGTGCCGGTCATCAATCTGTTCAGTATCGAAGGATTCCAGCGGATGATCCTGAATCTGGTGCCCAACTTCGTCGGCTTTCCTCCGCTCGGCTCGGTGTTGGCCTGCCTCGTGGGCATCGCGGTGGCGGAGCGCACCGGGTTGGTGGGCGCGGTCTTGCGCTTGATCGTGATGGCGGCACCGCGGCGCTGGCTCTCGGCGATCGTGGTCTTTGGCGGGATTCTTTCCCACTCTGGGGCCGACGTAGGTTACGTGCTTTATGTGCCGCTCGGCGCGGCGATTTTCCATGCGGTGGGGCGGCATCCGTTGGCGGGGCTCGCGGCGGCGTTTGCCGGCGTGGCCGGAGGATTTAACGCCAACATTGTTTTAGGAATGATCGATGTTTTGCTCGCCGGCATCACCCAGACGGCGGCGGCGGTGGTTAAGCCCGGGATCGTGGTCAGCCCGGCGGCCAACTGGTATTTTCTCACGGTTTCTTCGGTGTTGATCACGGCGGTCGGGGCGTGGGTGACGGAAAAAATCGTCGAGCCCCGGCTCGGGCCCTACGCGGGCGACGCCAAGCGCGAGGAGATCAAACCGCTCGGCGCCGACGAGAAACGCGGTCTGCGCTTTGCCGGGATCGCGGTGCTCGCCGTGACGGCGCTCGTGTTTTTGGGCACGCTGACGACCGGTGGCTTTTTGTTGGACCCGAAGAACCCGACGTTTCTCGGTTCAATTTTTATCCGCGGGCTGATTTTTTTCATCTTCCTCTACGGGCTCGTGGCCGGCCTCGCCTACGGGATCGGGGCGCGCACGATCCGCAACGATCAGGATGTGGTCAGCGGCATGGACGCCTCGCTGTCCACGATGGGGTCCTACATCGTGATGGCGTTTTTCGCGGCGCAGTTTCTCGCGTATTTCAACTGGACGAATCTTGGTACGGTCATGGCGGTGAAAGGGGCGGGTGTGATCAAACAGCTCGACCTGCAGGACAGCCCGATTCTGCTCATGGTCGCGCTCGTGTTTTTCACCGCGGTGGTGAATCTCGTGATCGGCAGCGCGTCGGCGAAGTGGACGCTGTTGGCGCCGATCTTCGTGCCGATGTTTATGTTGCTCGGCTACACGCCGGAGTTGGTGCAAGGCGCGTATCGGGTGGGCGACAGTTGCACCAACATCATTACGCCGCTGAACCAATATTTTCCGCTGATTTTGGGCTTTGCGTTGCGTTACGTGCCGAAGACCGGAATCGGGACGATGATTGCGATCATGCTGCCCTACTCGGTGGCGTTCCTCCTCGCTTGGACGCTGATGCTGATGGGCTGGATCGCACTCGGGTTGCCGATGGGACCCGGCGCAGGGCTGTTCTTGGCGAAGTGACCGGTGGGTGGAGCGCGGTCCGATTGCTTCGGTGTGGTCGGAAAAACGAGTGGCCGTTCGAGCCCAAGCGCTCTGCCGCCGCCCCGCGATCCTCCCCGCAGGAGTCTAATTTTCTCCTGTAGCTTTTACCGGCAAAAACATACTTCATGGCTCGATCAGCTCCTCAACCCCCGACCCTGATCCCTCCGCCATTCCGCCCGCTCCGCACCGGCGCCGGCCGCGCTACGCGGGCAAAAATCCTCGGCGGTTTGCGGATAAATACAAAGAACTGAATCCAGGGCGCTACGCCGCCGACGTCGCCAAAGTGCTCGCCGCCGGCAAAACGCCCGCCGGCAGTCACCGCCCGATCATGGTCGCCGAGATTCTCGCGGTGCTCGCGCTCCGACCCGGTGAACACGCGGTCGATTGCACGCTCGGCTTCGGCGGGCACGCCCGGGAATTATGCGCGCGCCTCAACCCCGGCGGCCGGCTCATCGGGCTAGACGTCGATCCGTTCGAACACCCCAAAACCACCGCGCGCCTCCGCGCCGCCGGTTGGGGCGAAGACGTCTTCACCGCCATCCGCTCCAATTTCGCCGGCTTGCCCAAGGTGCTCGCGGGCCTCGGACTCGCCGGTGTCGACGCCGTCCTCGCCGATCTCGGCGTCTCCTCGATGCAGCTCGACGATCCGGCCCGCGGCTTCACGTTCAAGACCGACAGCCCGCTTGATTTGCGCCTCAATCCCGCCCGCGCGCCGTCCGGCGCCGAATGGCTCGCGCGCGTCTCCCCGGCTGACTTGGCCACTGCGTTCACCGAAAATTCCGACGAACCCTACGCGGAGTTGCTGGCCCGCGAGCTAACCGCTCGCCGGGCCCAGACGCCGCTGACGCGCACGCTCCAACTCGCCGATGCGATTCGCGCCATCCTACGCGAGCACGCGCCCCGCCAAGATCAGGAGACCATCGACGACAGCGTGCGCCGTGTGTTTCAGGCGATCCGAATCGCGGTGAATGACGAATTCGGCGCGCTCGAAATGTTTCTACGCCACCTGCCCGCCTGCCTGAAACCCGGCGGCCGCGTCGCGATTTTGACGTTTCACTCGGGCGAAGATCGCCGCGTGAAGCAGGCCTTCCGCGCCGGCGTGCGAGCGGGCGTTTATGCCGCGACCAACGACGAGGTCGTCCGCGCCAGCCCCGAAGAACGCCGCGCCAACCCCCGCAGCTCCTCCGCCAAACTCCGCTGGGCCATCCGGACCTGAGCTTAGGCCCCTTTGGCTTAGGCTCTTCGGCTTAGTCGTGATCGCTGGAGTAAAAATGAAAGCGATACCGGTCGTCGACAACGGCGGGCCGGCGGAGCGCCCCACTGAATCCGCTCGCTTCCTCCGCTCGATTGCACAGCGACTTTGCCTGCGAATTTACCTAAGCCGATTTCT
The DNA here is from genome assembly GCA_945882935.1 of Opitutus sp. GAS368. Classification (GTDB taxonomy): domain Bacteria; phylum Verrucomicrobiota; class Verrucomicrobiia; order Opitutales; family Opitutaceae; genus Tous-C4FEB. Next base: position 3,922 of record CAMCWW010000020.1, on the reverse strand, counting down.
TTGGTTTTTGTCTACGTATCCCCCAATGAACACATCTATATCCGGCCTGCGCACCGCCCTTGTCCTCGCTGGATGGTTCGGCGTCCTGTCCGCTGCCCGGGCGCAAACCGCTCCGACACCCGCCTCCACGGCCTCCTCCGCGCCGACCGCAGACAAAGCCGTCAAACTCTCCGTCTTCGAAGTCAGCGCCGGCAACGACCGCGGCTACGCCGCCTCCACCGCCATGTCCGGCACCCGCACCAACGAAAAACTCGAAAACCTCCCGAACGCCATTTCGGTAATGACCGCCGACCTCCTCGCGGACCTCGGTGCCCTCAACTTTCTCGATGCCGCCGATTTCGCGGTCGGCGCCGAAAACGTCTTCAACGACGGCGCCACCCGCGGCGCCGCTGTCGGCGCGCGTTCCGGCAACACGATCACGTTTCGCGGCCTGGCGTCAGTGCGCCAGCTCCGCGACGGCTTCCCGTGGTACATGCCGCAGGACGTGTTCAACACCGACCGCATCGAATTCTCGCGCGGCCCCGGCGGCCTCTCGTACGGCGATGTCGACGCCGGCGGCACGGTCAACGTCGGCACCAAACGCCCCACCGTGGGCCGCAACGCGACCACTCTCGCCACGCGCTGGGATTCGTGGGGCGGCCGCCGCGCCTCGGTCGACGAGATGCGCACCCTCGTGCCGAAGAAGGCCGCCTACCGCCTCAACCTCCTCTACAACGACGGCGAGGGCGCCCGCGAGCGCGGCGGCTCGCGCCTGAACGGCATCGCCGCCGCCCTCCGCTGGCAGCTCACGCCGCGCACCACCCTCGACGTCAGTTGGGAACGCGTGAACGACAAGGAAGGTGCCACCCACTCCGTGCTCACCGACGACTCCACCGCCTACGCCCGCGGCACGGGCACCAACGCCCTCGACGCCAACCCGAATCTCCCCGGCGTGCAGGCCAACGGCGTCGGCACCGCTCTCTACATCGCCTCCACCGGCCTCACCCCGATTTGGACCCTCATCGGCGGCAAGGTCTACAGCATGCGCTCCACCGCCACCCAGGCTTTCCGCTACTCTTCGATCAACAACGGCGCCGCCCTCTCTGTGCTCGACGTCAACCCGCTGCGCATCCCGCGCCTCAGCGCCCCCGAGAGCGTCGTGTCCCGTTACCAGGACTGGGGCGGCCCGATGAACTACGCCGATCTCCGCTGGCACACGATCACCGCCGAGGTACGCCACGAGTTTTCGCGTAGCCTCCGCGGGCTCGTCGCGGTCAACCAGCAGGTCGACCAGAACGTCCGCCCGAAAACTCTGAACGACAATCTGCAGGGCAGCTTCGGTGGCCGCGGCATCTTCCTCGACGTCAACCCCTCGATCATGGACGTCTCCACTCCCGGCGTCGCCACGCTCGTCCCGAATCCGTACTACGAAAAATATTATATCCAGCACCAATTGCTCACCACGAACGATGGCCACGACATCCGCAACGTCCGCGCCGTCCTCGTCTACGATCCGCAGCTGCCGTGGGACCTCACGCAGCGCGCCGTCCTCAGCACCGGGTTTCGCGCAGAAAAATACTACAAGGACATCTTCAACCAGTCGCTCTCCCTCGCCGAAATCGCGCGCCGCGGCATCACCGGCACCGCTGCCGCCTTCACCAGCCACCTGATCCACCGCAACCACTACCTCGTGGACGGCAACAGCGACGCGGCCCTGAGCAACCACGCCATCCCCGGCCTCGAGACCGCGTTTTATCGCCGCGACCTCCTCGGGACCAACGCCCGCTACGACCAGAATCTCGCCAACACCGCGCTCAATCTCCTCGGCGGCTACTTCAAGGACCGCATCCGCACCAGCATCGGCATCAGCCGCGACCGCTGGCATCAAAAGATCGCGCGGCTCGGCACCAACACCGCCACCGGCATCCGCCACTTCGTCGACGCGAGCGGAGCGCTCCTCCCCGAGGGCGCGCCCATCCCCGTCTTCGACGTCAACGAACAATGGTCCACCAACCAGACCTACGGCGCCGTGCTCCGCGTGCTCCCGTGGCTCTCGCTCACCGGCACGTGGCTCGAGTCCCGCCAGTTCTCCGACAACCTAGGCACCGATCTCAACGGCCGCGCCTATCCCGGCCTCGGCGGCAAGGGCGTCGACGGCGGCGCACGCCTGAACTTCCTCGACGGCCGCATCACCGTCTCCTACGTGCGCTTCGAAACTATCGGCACGAACGTCGCCGTCGGTATCTCCACCGCCGCGCGCGACGAGCTGATCCCGTTCAATGCCCGGCCCTTCGTCGGCACCAACGACTTCGCCGACCGCAAATCGCTCGGCCACGAACTCGAGGCTTTCTTCTCACCCACCCCAAACATCACCGCACGCGTCACCTACGCCTCCTCCGCCACCACGCTGACGAATTTTTATCCGCTGCTCACCGCTCGCTTCGCGGAGGCGATTGCCACCGCGAAGGCGCGCGGGCTCAACCCCGACACGACCTTTCCGTTCACCGAGCAATACTTGGAGGACGCCGCCGACAATGCGCCGGGCACGCGCCACTCGATGAGCTTCACGGGCCGCTACAGCTTTACCGAAGGCGTCGTGAAGGGCCTCGCGCTCGGCTGCAACGCCCGGTTTCAGCAGGGCAAACCGATCGGCGGCATCTCCGTCGCCGGAGTGAATGTGATCCCCGCGAAGCAGACCGACGACACCTACGTCTTCAGCCCCTTCGCGACCTACCGGAAAAAATTCCGCCACACGACCTGGACTGCGCAGGTGAACGTGCAGAACGTCTTCAACCGCGTGAGTTACCAGGGCAACAATTACCGCAACAACCGCCTCACCGACCCCCGGCAATACGTGTTCTCGAATTCGTTCGGGTTCTAGCGCGGCTCGTTGCGGCCTCCGTGGCTTACGCGGCCAGACGGGGTACTCCCGTCGGGGTCAGCCCCTAACCTTTGTGGTTTCGGCGCTGCCATCGTTATCATTTCGGTCAAATTTCGCAAAGCCGAGGGGCTTGGGCTCAGCGTAAGTTTTCATGACGGCCGACGTTTAGCCCGAGTCTTCAGCCACCGATTAAAAGAAACCTCGCTTTCGCCCGAGTGGCGACCGGCCAAGAGGCCTTCAGCGCTCAAGTCTTCATCCAAGAGCGGCCAGTGGATTCCCTGACCCGCGCCGTTGAGCCGCCACATATTGCGCTCTTTTTCGGTGCCTTGCTGAAGGCGAGGATACCAAGCCAATGGGAGTGAGACGGAACGGCCGTCGTCGAAATCGACCACGAGCGTGTCGGCCGTCACACGGAGATTCTCGACGAGGACCGTCTTATTGGGAGCCAAAGTAATCATGCCATTTTCTCCTGAATTCCTTTTGGTGACGCTCCACCAATTTTTGGAGGCGTGCAGGTTCTACGCGGGAAAACGCTGGCTGCCATCAAGCCGGACCGAATCGAGCCAGAATTTGGCGTTGGCCTCGTCCCGTTGCACATGCACATGAGCCGGTTCACCGTGATCGCTGGAATAGAAATGAAAGCGATACGGTCCGATGATTTTGACCGTGGGCATGGGGCGGCGGGTTAGGCTGAATTATGGATCGAGACTTGAAGGACTGCGAACTGTGCGCGGCGGATTAGGGACAATTTGCCCGATCAAAAAAAGCCCCGACCGGTAGGTCGGGGCTTTGATCAGATCATTGGCAGGCTTCACATTCGCCGCCGTTGCGCATCGCTTCGATGCTGCAGGCGGTTTTTTCAGCCGCCGTGTATTCTTTTTTGGCGGTGACGACCGGAGCCGCACCCGTCACCGCGAACGGCGGGGCGGTGATCTCGGCGGCGTGGGTGCCGCCGGCGTCGCCGGAGTTTTGGCCGCCGTCGCGGCCTTCCTTGATGGCGCCGCGGACTTCCTTCTTCACGGAGATGGTAGCCTTCTCGATGTTGGAGGCGCCGAGGCTGCG